>CAVKWN010000004.1:45190-65564 GCA_963660075.1 Lachnospiraceae bacterium | reverse complement strand
GTTAATAATCAAAGCGATTAGCTGCAGGGATTATGGAATCCATTTCCTTGTAATGGACACTACGACTCCATTCTTGACAATCACCTTGGTATCCAATGAGCTAAAGGTTTTCTTGTAATTGGGAACTTTCTTCAGGTAGTCCTCTTGCCCAGTCTTGATGGTGTCGTAAGGGTCCGTGGGATTCTCTCCACAGTCGACCAATATGAAATCTTTTGCCAATGGCAGAGTAGTCTTGCCAAGCTCTGTATAGGTGGAGTGGTCATCTAATTGTGTCCCTCTGTAAGTCCCACCTTGTTTAGACCTCAAGTCTGCTCCTCCTTCCTCTATTCCGCCATTAATTGTTACGAAACTGTCTTTGAAAACAACATCTTTAACAATTATAGGCTGACCGGAATACACCAAGGTGTCGCCCGCCTTTAGCTCATTTATCTCTGCGGCAGTGTATAGGTCTTCAGAGAACACGTTCATTGACAATTTGCCATCCTTCCATGAGAAATCCTTGTCCGAGAAAGATGCTGCTACTGTGGCATCCTTCAGTTTACCTATCTCATAAGCTGAAGGCAACGGCTTTACCATTTGGTAGGCTGGTTTCTGAGAACAACCAAATAAGGCTATTATCAATGCGCTGAAAAAACAAAACTTCTTCATATCCTCATTGTTTTATTATAACCTCAACTTCTTCTGCGGAAAGTCCTGTGGCAAGGGCTATGGTCTTGATGTCCATACCCATGGCTGAGAGTCGTCTTGCCGTTTCTGCCTTTTCATTTTGTATTCCTTCCGCTCTACCTTCCGCTCTACCTTCCGCTCTACCTTCCGCTCTACCTTCCGCTATTCCTTGTGCTCTTCCTTCCGCTAGACCGTCTTGTTTAGCGCCTTCAAGTACCGACAATGTATCGCGGTATTTTTTCAATCCCACGTCGTATTTCATGCGTTCTTGCCTTGAAAGCGAAGCCACATCCGCAATCTGTTCCAATCTCTTGAACACTGAGCTTTTTGCTGCCCACGGTAATCTTGTTAAGGTCTCCATATTCTTTAGCACATAAATCCATTTATCGAAATCTGTCTCACACTCATCTGCCTCCTTGGTGAATAAGGGGAGTTGCATGAATGTCATTCTCGCCTTGTTGGAGAATGTTTTTCCGCTTTTCCTGTCAATCAATCCCACATCAGTGCGAAACTGCTTGTCAAAGTCCATGGGACAGAAATTCAGGAATGCCACGAGATATACTGCGTCAATCTTGTATTGCCAGTCAGCTCCCTTTTCTCCTTGTCTTGCAATGGCTTCAGAAACATAATATATGCTTCTGTTCTTGAAATAGGGCTGCGACTTGTTTTGCATCTCAACGATGATATTCTCGTTTTTGTCTGTTTCGCAATAAATGTCGTAGATAAGCGAACGGTCATCCTCGAAGAGGGCAGGTTGTTCCTTGTCGAGGAACGTGATATTGGTGATATGTTCCTCGCCCGCCATCAGACTGTTCAGGAAGTCTAATATCAACGGCTTTGATATCTCTTGCCCGAAGATTCTCTTGAAGCCGATGTCGGTAAAGGGGTTAATGAATCTTGCCATAATCTGCGCTTCTTTGTAAGTTTGTTTGCAAATATAGACAAAAATCTTTAGTTATCACAACTTTATTATAATTTTCATATTTGTTTTAGTAAATATAAAAAATAATGGCAGCGGCTTTTCAGTGAAAGTCTTTCTATTTCACGGAAAAGCCGTTGCCATTATGTTGATTTATATATAAGTACAGGATGGCTAAGCGTAACTGTGCATACCACTTAATAAGTAGTTCACGCCGAAGTAGGTCATCACGATGCTCAGGAAGGCGAGGGTGATGTAAATGTGGTAGGCAAGTGGCTTGCGGAAGATGGGCAAGCTCTGCGTGTGTACCACGGCGGCGTAGATCATGAAGGTGATGAGCGCCCATGTCTCCTTGCTGTCCCAGCTCCAGTAGGTTCCCCAACTCACGTTCGCCCAGATGGCACCGATGAAGATGCCGAATCCCATGGTGGTGAGGGCGGGGTAGAGGAACACGTGGCTCAACGCCTGTAGCTCTTCTCCGTGGGAGCGCATGCAGATGCCCATGATGCCGCAAATGAAGGTGAGCGAGAGGAGGGCGTAGCTCATCATGATGATGCTCACGTGTATGCTGAGCAAAGGACTGTTCAGCACTGGCATCATCTGACCGATGGCAGGATCCATCTGGTTGATGTGGCTCACAAGTAGGAAAAAGCCGGAGAGCAGAAAGCCGAAGACCATGACCATGCGAACCCGGAATTGCAGGGCTATGCTTATGAGCATGACAAACCATGCCACGGTCAGCATGCTCTCATATCCATTCGACATTGGCACGTTGCCACTTATTACCCATCTCAATGCCAAGCCAAAGGTAAGTGCAAGGAACGAAATGACCAATAATGAAGGCAGCGTAAGATTTAGTATTTTGCTCTCCCTCTTCCGCATCATGCGATAGATGGCATAGAAGAGGGCAATGAAGCCCAATGTGAGGTTGACCATGAAGAGGATGGTGGCAAAGGGGATGGCGTTGTTGATGCGCTCGGCCTTGTATTGTGTATTGGAGGGTAGCGATGTGCCGGAGCTAATATTCTGGTATTTCCTCATCTTGACGAAGAACTCGTTCACGCGGCTCATATTTCCTACCTTCACGTCGCCATAGAGCAGACTGAACACGTTGGTGATGTAAAGGGCATGCTGCTTCTCCACGGAGCGCGGCAGTTTGTCGGTGGGCGAAAACCATATGGTGGTACCGGCCTTGATAAATGGGTTCTCCTTTGTCGCTTTCACGTTCTTGGGGAAGGTGTAGGGCAACACCTTGAGCGATACGCCGCGACGCAAGTCCATGATGAGTTGTATCTTTCCGTCGATGTCGGCGGCTTGCTTGTGCAACTTGTCCTGCGAGCCATTGTAATAATCTTGCACATATTGCCCGATGATATAGCCGCCCATGTCGCGGTTGAAGAATTGGTTCATGCTGCAATAGTCGGGCAGTGACATCGCGCTCTTCAGTTCTCCGCTCTTGATCTTGATGAAAGGCTCACTGCCCCATACATCACCATAGAAGATCCAGCCCGACAATACTTGTTCGGCTGTGAGCCCCTTGTAGCTTCGGGCACCATAGATTTTCTTACAGAAATCGAGGGCGTAGGTCTGCAATGGACAGATGCGGTCGTTGTAAAGGATGTTGAGTTCACCGAATTTCTCTGCGGTTTCCTTGGGGAGAACGGAACTTTGGGGGTTCTCTAAAGTGGATTCCGCGTGAATGCCCTGTGGGAACCCGAGTCCGCATATTAGCGAGATTATCAACGCTCCCTTCTTGAGCAATGGACTCTTAAGCAATTTGCGATAACTCCCCTTTGGGTCGATGAGCATCCATATGAGGGAGATGAAGAGCAAGGCATAGCCCGTGTAGGTGACGGGGATGCCATAAGGATCGGCGTTGATGGCAAGCACGCTTCCCTTGCCATCCTCGTCGTAGGACGACTGGTAGAAACGGTAGGAGTGATGTGAGTAGATGTTGTTCATCGACACCGTTCCCTCGCTCTTCTCGTTGCCGTCGATGACGGTGAACTTGGAAGAATAGTCTGCCACGGCGTTAGTGCCATCGTGCATCTTCGCCTCAAACTTCTTCAGGCAGAGCGAAAAGGGAAGTGTTTCCTCAGCCATGCCATGTTCTCCGTTGGAAGTGATATAGGTTTTGGTGGGCTGACCAATGCGCAGGTGTATCATGCCTCTTTTGGCAGAGACATGAGTTAGGAGCGCGCCTGTCAAGATGATGACGAAAGACAGATGGAGGGCGAGGGTTGAGGCTGTTCTGACTTTCATCTTGAGGATGTAAAACACTCCGAGTGCTGTAAGCGCAGCCCAAATCAAAATGAACCACCATGTGCCATAGTAGTGGGCATGGACGTAGTCTGTGCCTTGGTTCTTCTCCACGATAGTGGCTACGGCCATGACTATGAGCACGAGGATATAAAGGGTGGGTATGATCTTCTTAACCATTAAACATTCTGTTAAAAATAATACCAGCAGCCAAGTCTTGTGAAACTCGACTGCTGATATGATGGTTTTTGGCTTATATGGCCTCGATGAATGCCACGACGGCATCGCGGTCGGCCTTGTCCAACTTGTAGAAGTTCTGCACCGACCAGTGGGCATCGCTCTTCGAACTGTAGCCATGCCACATAATCGCTTCGATAACGGTGCGGGCGCGACAGTCGTGCAGACGGTCGTCGGCACCGGTGTTGCTCTTCGACAAGCCACGTCCCCAGAGTGGGGTGGTGCGGCACCAACCGTTGATGATGTCGTTCTCCATGTACAAGCGGTGCTGCACGAGGTCGGTGTACGGATAAATCTTTTGGTTTGGATAAGTAGGCAACTTGCCCAGGCTGTTCACGTAGTCCGTAGCCCAATAGTTGTCAAGTCCCGTAGTCCACGACGGACGGTGGCATGAGGAGCAGCCTATCTGCAAGAACACTTCCTTACCTCGTTGTACAGTCTTGCTATTCAGGTTGCGGGCACGGGGAACGGCGAGACCTCGCTGCCATACCATGAAGTCGTAATACTGCTGGTCAGACATTTCCTCACCGAAATTCTCAATGAAGTTCTTCTCGTAAACAGGAGCGTCAGAAGCCGAGTTCAGCCCCAAGAGTTGTTCTACCTTCTTTGCGGTTTCTTCCTTAGTCTCACCGTAATAGGGACTGAGCAGCGAGTTGGGGTCCTTGCCGTTCTCCATGATGTAGTTGATCACTTCCTCGTTCTCGCTGTTCGCTTTCGCCCATTCCTTCGTGGTGTAGAGATAGTGCAGGTCCCTGCGTGTCACATTGCAAACCTCCCAAATGGCATAGTCTTGCTGCAACGAAGCGCGAGAGAGCTGGTAGTTGAACTTCTTGATGCCCTTGCGCCCGTTGGACAAGTCCATGTAGGCTGTAGAAGCCCAGTCGTTGGCGGTCTTGTCCCACATCATCGGGTTCAGCTCGGCATGGGCTGCCTCCGATTGATACTGCTTCTTGATGGAGTCGTCGGGGATTGCGTCGATAAGGCAGGCACCGCCTATTCCGATGGTTGACTCCAGCCGGACGGTGAATCCGGCAGCAGGCATTGGACTGGTGTGAATGGCGCTCATTGCAACGCTCACCTCTGGATAGATGAGGTCGTAGGTCTCTCCATCGGCGAACTTGTTGCCATGCTCGTCGGTGGCATGCTTCCACTCGATATTGATGCCACTCTCGTCAATCTCGGGCAAGAAGGGCGACATGGTACGTGTCTGCGGCACGCCCGTGATTTGGCTCACATAGGTGTCCTTGTCGTAAGTCTTGCCGTTGGCATCGGTCGATCCTGTTGGATAGAATAGGGCGAGGAGATAACCGTTGCCTATAACGTCGGCATTGTAGGTGGTTTGACGCTTGCCGTGGCCGTAGCTTGGATGGCAGTAGATGCATGAGCGGCGTGAGAAGAGTGGCCCCAGTCCTTTGTATGGATTGGTGTTCCAAGTGTACTTGTGTTCGAATACGGTCTCTCCGTCGTTGAAGGCCGCCGTATATCCGCTTTGGGTCACAGACGGTGTCTCGTCCTCGTAGCTGTTAGTGGACGTGTTTTCTGTTGTACCGAGCCTACCGGCAGGATACCATTCGTCGGCAGTGAAGTTGCCCACGTCTTTGCCCACATAGTTAGCATCTGTCTCCACGATTTCAGGAGTGTCTGTTTCATTGGAACTGTCCCTGCACGATGCGAGAACAAGGATGCCACCTAATAAGAGTAGTGTCGTCTTGTTTATTGTATTCATTTACTTGTTATGTTAATCAGATGGATCTGATGAACTTCACCACTGCGTCACGGTCAGCCTTTGGCAAGTTGTAGAACTTGAGTGCTGAGTTGTAAGCCTGGCTGTTCTTGCTGTATGCGTGCCACATGATAGCCTCCACCTCGTTGCGGGCGCGGGCATCATGCAGACGGTCTTCAGCACCACTGTTCAACAGTGACAGGCCACGTCCCCAAAGCGGAGTGGTGCGGCACCAAGATCCATGGATGTCGTTGATCATATCCAACTTGTGCTGGATGAAGTCTGAATAAGGATAAATCTTCTGACCAGCGTATTGTGGTAATTTCTTCCCTTCGATGATTTTGGAACGTCCGTAGTCGTCTGCTCCTGTTGTCCAACTTGCCTTGTGGCAGTTGGTGCAGCCCATACTGAAAAACAGTTCCTTGCCACGTTGCACTTGCGAGTTGTTCAAGTCTCGTGCGCGAGGCACGGCGATTCCTCTGTGCCATACGATGAATGAGTGATACTGGTCATCGGTCATCTCTGGCTCAAAGTTGTAGTACTTATTGTCGTAGAGGTTCACGTCATCGCTGGGTGACAACAGGTAAGACAGTGCCTCCTTCACTCCCTCCTTTGTGCCATCGTAGTAGTAAGGATGGAGGTAGTGTGAAGCGTCCTTACCGTCTTTCAGGATGGTGTTGATGACATCCTCGTTCTCTGACATTGCCTTCGCCCATGCTGTTGTGGAACAAATATGCTTGATGTCGGAGCGCAGGATGTTCAGCTCGTCCCAAAGTGCCACGTCGTTCTCAAGACATCCCTCCAGCAGGTCGTAGTTGAAACGCTTCACGAACTTCTTGCCGAAGGCATCCTCCGCATAGGCATCGTCCTTCAACTTCTTTGCCGAGTTGTCCCAAAAAGCGGGGTTCAGCTCTGCGTGTTCGCTTTCTGCCTTGTACTGTGCCTCCAAATCCTCGTTTGAGATGGCATCGATTAAGCCCAGCCCCTGGAAGTTGCATGAGGCAATGAGGCGTACAGCATAGTTCTCTGGTCGTGGATCAACGTTGAAGGCATCCTGTGGTATTGACACCTCGGGGTATCTCAGCGCGAAAGACTCACCATCGGCAAACTTCATTGCCAGGCCGCTTGGCATGCTTGTCACTTCATGCCAGCTGATGTTCACTTTGTCGGGATTCAGCGGTGGCAGGAAAGGAGACTGTGCCATGGTCATGGTGAAGGTGGTGAGCTGGTCGATGGGTTCCCCGTCGTTGCTGCCTGGAGCGTCTGGATAATATACTGACACGATATAGCCGTTGCCCATTACGGGGTCGAAGTTGTTGCGGCTGTGTCCGTGGGCATAACCACCAGCGTGGCACTGCTCGCAGGCACGACGTGAGGCACATGGACCCCAACCTCTGTAGGGTTTCGTGCTTAGCGTGAACTGTTTGCTTGCCAGCAGGTCGCCCTCGTTGAATCGGTCTGTGAATCCTTGTTCCGTCACGGCAGGTGTCTCATCCTCATAGCATTTGGCTGAAACGTTCTCCGTAGTTCCTAGTTTTCCACCAGGATACCATTCCTCGGCTGTGAAATTGCCCACTTCTTTGCCTACGTAGGCCGCGTCAGTCTCCACCGACTCGTTTTTTTCAGTGTCCTTGTCGTTACATGCAGAAAGGGCTAGCAAGGAGGTCAGTAGTAGAAATGATGTCTTGTAAGCTAGTCTCATAAATATCCTTTATTTGGTTGTTGTTTATAACGCATAATTCTACCTCCGGATTTCCCGAAGGTAGAATATGCTATGATGGTTTAGATGGAGCGCAGGAACTTAACCACTGCGTCACGGTCTGCCTTCGAAGCTTTGTAGAAGTTGAGGGCTGAACTGTAAGCGTGGCTCTTCTTGCTGTAGCAGTGCCACATGATTGCCTCCACCTCGTTGCGGGCGCGGCAGTCGTGCAAGCGATCCTCTGCACCTGTGTTCACAAAGCTAAGTCCACGTCCCCAAAGAGGAGTGGTGCGGCACCATGAACCGTGGATGTCGTTCTTCATGTAGAGCTTGTGCTGCACGAAGTCGGAGTAAGGGTAAATGGTCTGGTTTTGGTAGCGTGGCAACTTCTTGTCTGCGATATATTTGGATGTCACATAATTGTCGTCGCCTGTCTGCCACTTGGCACGATGGCAATTGGCGCAGCCCCATTCCATGAAAAGCTCCTTGCCCCTTTGTACATCCGCGTCGTTGAGGTTGCGTGCACGAGGAATGGCAAGACCACGGTGCCATACCATGAAGGCATAGAAGTCGTCCATGCTCTGCTCGGGCTTGAAGTTGTAGATGTCGTTGTCGAACTGGTTGGTCGATGGGTTGAGCAGCGTTGCCACAGCGTTGCTGATGCCATTGTCCGTTCCGTCTGCGTAATAAGGAGATGTTGGGTCTTTCTTGATTGATGCAATCACGCTAGAGTTCTCCGACATGGCCTTTGCCCAAGCTGTTGTGGTGTAGAGGCAAGGACGGTCTTGGCGGCTCACGTTGGTGATGTTCCAGATGGCGTTGGCACCAGGGCCGTCCTGCAGTGAACCGCGTGTCAGGGCGTAGGTGTAACGCTTCAAGAGCTTCTTGTTGCCATCGGTGGTGTTGGAATCGAAAGTGCTTCCGTCGGCGTGAACACCGCCTGTGGCGTACTTGCTATCCCTGCCAAAGGTTGTGTAGTAAGCACCGGCTGTCATTTCCATGGTGCTTCCATCAAACATGCTTGGATTAATGTACTCGCTAACGTCCAGGCCTGCGTTCTTAAAGTACTTTGCCTCCGATTTATACTGTGCCACAATGTCCTCGCTGGGGATGGCATCGATCAAGCCAGTTCCGATGATGCCGATGGTTGACTCCAGACGTACTGCATAATTGCTTGGCACGGGGTTTGTGTTGAAGGCGGTCTCTGGTATGCTTATCTCTGGATAGATGAGGTCAAATGTCTCGCCGTCGGGGAATTTCATTGATGGTATGTCCTCCGTCTCCATCTTGGCGACGTGCTCCCAGCTCATGTTGATTTGGCTCTCGTCGATAGGAGGCAAGAATGGTGATTGTGCTTGTGTCTGTGGCATGCCTGTAACCTCGGAGATGTAACTACCGTCGTTTGAACCTTCTGAATTGGGATGGTAAACTACGAGCAGATAACCGTTACCATTGCCGTAGCGCGTCTCATATTGGTTTGTACGCTTGCCATGTCCGTAGCTGGGGTGGCAGTCGAGGCATGAAGTACGTACCGATGCTGGTCCAAGCCCCTTGAAGGCGCCGGTGTTCCATGTGTACTGACGCTCGAACAACTGTTCACCAATCTTGAACTGCTGTTCCATGTTTGCATCTGCTAAAACAGCAGGTGTCTCGTCTTGATAGCAGTTGGCGGAGGTGTTGTCGGTTGTGCCTAACTCACCGCCTGGATACCACTCGTCGGCAGTGAAGTTGCCCACAGCCTTGCCTATATATGCGGCATCGGTCTCTGTTACAGTGCTCTTGTCTGGGTCGTCTGAGCAACTTGTCGTTGTCATTGCCAAGGCAATGGCAAATGACAGGCTGGCATAGTTCCTGAAATTCCTAATCATAATGCGTTTTTATATATTATTCCTTATATCAAAATGCGTAGCTCTGTTTTCGGTGAAGAAAACAAAGCTACGTAAATGTCGGTATGCTTGTGCTGCTTGATTAGTTGTTGCTAACTTTCAGCTTGCTGAACCAAGAACCAGCATTGTTAAGTTCTTCGTCCAGAGTAGTAATCTTCTCTATGCAGTTCTTAACCTGTGCGTGCTTTGGATCGTCTACGAAGGCTGTGCCACTGTTCTTGGCTGTCTCCAAGGCTGCGATTGCAGCGTCGAGAGCTGTGCTCAAAGCGCTATAGCCGCTGTAGTTGTACTTCTTCATGATGTACATCATAGAGTTTGTGTTAGGCTCTTTTGCCGTGATGTCGCGAGTTCCATAGAGAGAGTTCTTGATGGAATAGATGTTGTCCTGATAGTCGATGAATGAACGCTTGCTGTAAGGAGACTCGATGTAGTCGATAGACTCTTTCTCGCCATCCTCAGTTGTGCCACCCTGACCTGTTGCTACACGGTAAGCCTGACCAAGCTTCTGGCTGTAAACCTCGTTGCAGATGTCAGAACAACCGCCCTGCAGAGCGTTCTGGAAAACCTGCTGCCATGTTGGGAACCATGCGTCTGTGCCAGTCGCGTTGAGAAGGAACTGGCCGTAACCGAGAGATGATGTAGGAAGACCATTATTCTTGAGATCCTTGATAACCCAATTGCAGTTGTTGGTCAACCATGTTGCGAGTGACGAATTTGCGTTCCAGCCATACTGAAGCAAGGATGTCATGTTGTAAACGTCGCCTGCCGTAGCTGCTGCGAAAGCAAGCTCGTCAACACCCTTTACGGTTTTCATGTCTTCGTCGGTGTCGTTGGCGTTCAGCATTGCAGCTGTGCGAGTCTTGCCGTCACGGAAGATGACGAACTCAAGGCCATGGAAACCGATTACCGACTGGAAGTCACCATTCTTGCTGTAGATGAACTGTGCAGGGTTCTCGCCATGGATGCCAGCGAGGAGGCTAGCGTCGTTAAGTGCCTTCACAAGCTGGTCTCTGTCGAGTGGCCATGAGTCGATGTGTGGGTCAATCTCGTTGTTTGTAGCTGCGCCATAGAGGAAAGCCTCGCTGCGCTCCCACTCGCGACGAGCGTTCTTGAACGCTGTGGCGCAAGCCTCCATGTCTGCGTCGGTCAGGTTACCTGCCTTGGCGTGAGCGTATGCTGTTTCGCAAGCTGTCTTCAGTTCGCCTGCGTAGGTGCGCAAGTCTCCGTATGTAGCGTAGATGATGTCGTTGACGTAGGTGTTGGCTGCGGCTTTCAATTCTGAAGCGGGCACTATTACGTCTTCTGAGTTGTTCTCATCGTCGCCACATGATGTGAAGGTCATTGGCAATGCCAATGCCATGGTGAAAAGGATTGCTTTCCTGAAAATCTTTTTCATTTGTGTTTTATTTTAATGTTATAAACTTTTTTCTTCTAAAATTAGTGTATTCCTCTGAGGTTTATTAAAGGAAGAATCCCTGATAGGCGATGCCGATGTTGACGGCAGGCTCGTTGTTGTAGCCTTTCTTCAGAATGCGATTGCTGTATTCAGCCTTCACGCAAATCTGTGGCAATGGGAAATAGTTGATGCCGCCCGCCACGATCTTACGCTCTGTCCACTTGGCTGTAGAGTTGTGGATGGAAGAGTCGTAGTACTCGAAATGGCCGAAAACATACATCTTCTGATTATGTGCGCGAAGGCTTCCTATCTGCGAGAACACATCATAGCCAGCCTCTATCATGGTAGCTATGGCGTGGCTGCCGAAATACTTGCCGCTTCCCGACTCGTTTGGCTTTACGTTGGAAGTGCCGGGGTAAACAAGGCTTGTGATGGCTGCGGCGTCGCTTACGTAGCCGTAGTCTGCGTTGCCCCTGATTTTCCAGTTGTGGTTGTTGTAAGTGAAGTCGAACGCTCCCACATATACGTTGCCCTTGATGTCCTTGTAGTTCACGTCATTTGGCGTGGTGTTGCCCACAGATTTGCCATAATAGCCGCTCAAGCCAATGCGAAGGCCTGGTATGCTATAGTTGTCCACACGGGCAGAGACTGCATACTTGTTGGCCACCTCGAACTCATAAGGACTGTGTGCGCCGTTCTGTATCCAGTTGCTGCGACTGAAACGGTATGCGTTCAAGCCTCCAAGGAACTGTGCCTCGTAGCGGAAGGGCCCAGTCTTGCCCCAGAAACTTATACCTGTTTGGTGCCACGTACAAGGCAGAATCGTGTTTTCGCCCTCGGGACGATAAACGGTAAAGAAGTTCAACGGCTCGTGGTAGGCATTGGTCAAGCCCACTGGCACGACGATGTGACCAGCCTTGATGTTTGCCCATTTGCCGAAGGATTTCTGCAGCCAGAACTGTTCCAGTTCCACCTCACCGCCTTTCTCGGTTTCCTGCTCGTATTCGATGGCTTCCTCTGCCTCGTATTCGATTGATTGGCCTGTGCCGCCATGCTCAAACTCAATCTCTGTTCCCATGGTCCATCCCTTGCCGAAGTCATAACCCAAGTAGATTACGGCATGGGGAATGTCGAAACGGCCGTGGTGGGGTGAATTCTTGTAGGCAGACGCGTTGGAGTAACGCTTGCCGGCATCCGTATAGAAATTACGTGACATGGCGACCTCGCCGTATCCACCTACGCTAAGGCGGTTGCCCTTTGCATGGTTCATCACTGAATCGGCCGCGTTTTGCTGCGCCTTAACACTCTGCGAACCACCCAATAACATTGTTGTAGAAAGGAGTGAAAGAATAAATTTGTTCATCGCTATTGATATCCTTAATTTTCGAGTGCAAAGGTAAAAGTTTGTTTAAACCCACGCAATACTCAAAAGTGGGTAAAATTCACTCTGAACCCAATCATCACTTTTGGGTATTACGGCACAAGAAAGAAAAAGGTATGATACAAATAAAAGAAGGGCAGAAGCCGCAATCTCTGCGTTCTGCTCTTCTTTATATAATTTTACGCGATGTGGACCTGCGGGGAGTCGAACCCCGGTCCGAACAAGGAAGCCATATGCTTTCTACACGCTTATTCCAGCCTTGATTTTCGTACGGCAGCAAGACCTGGACCACCAACTGCCGTCTTATCCTCTAAAGCGTTTCGCCAAAAGTGCGAGGCCACAAATGACTATTCCCGATTTAGTCTGCACCGCTTGATCTCTGGATTCGGAAAAACATCCTCGGAGCGATGTCTCGTCCCCGCGCCTTGCGCAGGGATTAAGCCAGTAACCTACTGTACTTCAGTTAGGCAGCGAGAGCGTAGTTGTTTTCGCCAATTAAATTGTTGTTCACTCAGATTATGGAGCTAGCCAACGAGGCTCCGCGTGCTTACATACAATTTCGTCTTGCCGTCAAATCCATACAAGCCCATTGTAAGTAAAGTTAGGCAAAGTTACGCTTTTTCTTCGAAACCGCCAAATTTTTATCCGTGTTTTCTATAACAAATCGATATCTAACTCTACAGGGCAATGGTCGGAGCCGAATATCTCAGTATGGATAGAGGCGTTGGTTATGCGCTCGCGCAGGCGGTTGGAGGTAAGGAAATAGTCGATACGCCATCCCGTGTTGCGTTCGCGGGAGCGGAAGCGATAGCTCCACCACGAATATATGACCTCGTCGGGATGAAGCGCGCGGAACGTGTCGGTGAAGCCATTGTTCAGCAATGTCGTCATCTTGGCTCGCTCCTCGTCGGTGAATCCCGCGCTAAGGTGATTGGTCTTTGGGTTCTTGATGTCTATTTCCTCGTGGGCCACGTTCATGTCGCCACACACTATCACAGGCTTCTTTTCGTCAAGACCATGGAGATAAGCCTGGAAGTCGTCCTCCCATTTCATGCGGTAAGGCAGTCGACGAGGCTTTCCCCCCTTTGCCTCAGCCTCCTGCGAGTTGGGCGTATACACACACACGAGATAGAAGTCGGGCATCTCAAGCGTGACAACACGTCCCTCGTGGTCGTGTTCCTCTATGCCTATGCCATAACTGACACTCAGTGGCGTGTGGCGTGTATAGATAGCCGTTCCGCTGTAGCCCTTTCGCTCGGCATAGTTCCAAAACGATTGGTAGCCCTCAAACTGCAAGTCGAGTTGCCCCTCCTGCATCTTGGTTTCCTGAAGGCAGAAGAAGTCGGCGTCCAGCTCCTTGAAGTAAGCCTCAAAGCCCTTGCTCTTTATGTTGCCCTCGTCGTCGGTCTTTGGCTTGACGCAAGCGCGAAGGCCATTGACGTTCCATGATACAAATTTCATCATATCCGCTTTGCCTCGCCTCTAAGAAGACTCATGAACTCCTCGCGCACCTTCATCGACTCGAACACTCCGCTGTAAGCCGATGTCGTGGTGACGCTGTTTTGTTTCTCCACGCCTCGCATCTGCATGCACATGTGGCGTGCCTCAATGACCACCATCACGCCTTGTGGCTTGAGGGTGTCGTTGATGCAATTCATTATTTGCTCAGTGAGGCGTTCCTGCACCTGGAGTCTGTGCGAGAATATGTCGATGACCCTTGCTATCTTGCTGAGACCCGTGATATGTCCGTTGGGGATGTATGCCACGTGGGCCTTGCCATAGAAGGGCAACATGTGGTGTTCGCACATTGAGAAGAAGTCGATGTCCTTTACTATTACCATCTGGTCGTACTTCTCTTCGAAGAGCGCGTCGGTGAGCACCTTGTGCGGGTCTTGGGTATAGCCTCGCGTGAGAATCTGCATTGCCTTGGCTACGCGCATGGGGGTCTTCTGCAATCCCTCGCGCTCTGGTTCCTCGCCTAAGAGTGAGAGTATGGTCTTATAGTGGGCAGCAAGCTCGTCGAGCCCGTCACGGAATTCTGTCTCTGGATTCATTTTGAAGTATATATAATAATGTATATATAGGAAGTATGTATAATATAATGTGTGAAATGTCGTGTGATGAAAGGCGTGCCTTATGGTGAAAGGTGGGTGTGGGCAAATTAGTCGAACACGGTTATTTGTCCTTTCACGATGACCGCCGCCTTATAGCCCATGCCCTTAATGGCGTTGAGCATGTGCTGAGCCTCGCTAAGCGAGCGATAGTTCCCCACGCGGCAAATCCATCGCGGTGAATAGAAATGCACGTAGATGGGTTGGTCGGGGAATCGCATCTTTATGTCGTTTCCCGCTTGTTGAGCCTTGGTCTTGTCGGCCCGCGTGTTTCCGCCCGCGAAAGCTTGCACCCGATACCCTGTCACCTTGCGTGCCCCTCTCATGACTTTCTTGCGCATGTCTACGGTTGGTATGTGCAGTTCCGACTCGGCTTCTTCCTCTGAGGCTGTCTTCTCTGCTATGCGTCTTTGCAAGGCCAAAGCCTCTTCCACGGCTTTCTGCTTTTCCTTTTGCGCCTTGAGCTTCTCTTCCTGCTCATGCGCTTTGGCTTTCTCCAAGCTGTCGTTCTTGGTGGCACTGGCAGCAGTGTTTGGCGTCGTGTTGATGTTTTTCTTTACCGTCTGCTTCTGTGGCTCCGCCGTTGTCGCGCCCTGCGAGACGTTGCCGTTTACGAGCGCGTCTATCTCACGGCTTTGCGTGATGGAGACCCTGCCCTTGCCTGCCTGGCTCTGCTGCAAGTGTTGCGTGAAAGTCTGCGCTTCCACCGATGCCATCGCGCTGACGGTTGACAAAAAAAGAAAAACGAATCTCTTCATTAATTAATTGCGTTTTGGGTAGTGATGATGCGGAAAGAGATGTCCGCTATGGTCCTCCTTTTTTTAATTACAATGCCGATGATGCCGGTGGGGCGATTTATCCCCACGGCATCACCGGTTGTATTAACTAAACGTTAACGTGGCTGATTACTTCTTCCAAGCGTCGATGATGCCCTTGAAGTCAGCAGCCTTCAAAGAAGCGCCACCGATCAAGCCGCCGTCGATGTTTGGCTTGGCGAAGAGCTCAGGGGCGTTTGAAGCCTTGCAGCTGCCACCGTAGAGGATGGTTGTGTCCTCAGCAACCTCCTTGCCATACTTGTCGGCAACGATAGAGCGGATGTAAGCCAGCATCTCCTCTGCCTGGTCAGATGTAGCGGTCTTGCCTGTGCCGATGGCCCAGATTGGCTCATAAGCCAGCACGATGTTCTTCCACTCCTCAGCAGAGAGGTTGAACACGCTGCCGTCGAGCTCTGCCTTCACCACCTCGTTCTGCTTGTTGGCCTCGCGCTCCTCCAGAGTCTCACCGCAGCAGAAGATGACCTTCAAGCCGTTGGCAAGGGCGAGCTGAACCTTCTCTTTCAGGATCTCAGCAGTCTCGTTGTAGTACTGGCGACGCTCAGAGTGGCCGAGGATGACATACTGTGCACCTGTTGACTTAACCATGGCGGCGCTCACCTCACCCGTGTAGGCACCCTTCTCCTTGTCGGCGCAGTTCTCGGCACCGAGAGCCACAACGTCCTGGTCGATGACCTGTGCCACGCTTGCCAGGTGGATGAATGGTGTGCAGATGACGACACCGCAGTTTGGCTTGTCAGCTGTCAAAGCCTCGTTGATTTCCTTTGCCAGGGCTACGCCCTCTTGCAGGTTCTCGTTCATTTTCCAGTTGCCTGCTACGATTTTCTTTCTCATGATGATTAATATTATATTAAAAAATAAAATGAGCTATCAGTTTCTCCGCTTCTTGCGCAAGTATCTCGTCCAGGCCCATGTGCGGTCGGCGAAGACGAGGAGAATTAGCGGGATGAAGAACCAGAGCACAACCTTCATGATGGTCTTGCCGAGGCCGCCCGATGGCATGGCACCGATGTCGAGCTTCGACAATGGCGCGTTCAGGCTCGCGCTTGAAGGCAGGTCGTTGTGGCTCCACTTTTGTATTATGGTTCCGTTTTTCAGCAGCAGCAATCCTGGGTTGCTGCGTATGATGGTCTTGAGCGTGGTCTCGTCGGTGAAGCAGAATGGGTATTCCGCCCCGGTGATGTCGGCCCAGTGGTCTATGTCTTTCTTTTCGGAGGCTGTGAGACAATAGAAGGGTATCTTTTGCTCTTGGCAATACTCGTAGAGAAGGTCTATGTCGCCAAAGTTGCCGTCGTCGGCTTTCTCAAGGTGTGGCGACACGAGGAGGAACACGTACCCCTTTGCCGTGATCACGCTGTCGGTGATGTCGTCGCCGTTTGGTTTCTGTATGGAAAAGTCGTGTATTGGCGGTACGTAGCCTTCTTTTGTCTGTACGGTCTTTGAGTCGACAAACTGCCACGACGAGTCGGGATAATTGTCGAGCGTGAACTCTTTCTTCACGCCGTTTTTCTCGAGTATGAAAGTCGTGTCAAACTCTGGCTGCGGTGCGCCTGCCGGTATCTCCATCCCCTTCTTGATGTTCATGCCTATGTGGTATGGGCGAAAGTCAATCAAGGGCAGGTGGTATAGGCAGTGGGCACTGAGCAACAGCACGAAGAGTATGGTGTAGTTGACGGCTATCCATTGTGTGGAACGCGTGAGGAAGCGATACATCTGGAGCGGTTTCCACGCCAGCACTATGGAGGCGGCGAGGAGCACTATGTTCTTGAGCAGTGTCTGCACGTTGGTCAGGTGCAAGGCGTCGCCGAAGCAACCGCAGTCTTCCACGGGGTTGAACAATGCTATCCACACCGTGATGATGGTCATCACGGTCATGAAGGCCACGATGATTTTCGACACGAGATGGCGTCGGATGGCAAACAGCACGAACACGCCGAGGCTGAACTCCAACGCGGCCAATGCAAGCGACGCGAGAAGGGTGACAATGTCGGGCACGAATGCGCCCATGCCCACGGCGGCGAGATAATCCTGGAGCTTGTATTGCGTGCCAATAGGGTCTATCGCCTTCACAAAGCCGGAGAACACGAAAGTGGCACCGAGAAGGATGCGGCATACATTCACCAACACGGTCAACGCTACTGCCTTGACCTTGCCTTGACTGTTTTTCGTGCTGACCGTTGCCATTATTTTAAGCGAATTGCCCCAAAAACTGAATAATTGATGATATCGAGCAAGTTGGAGTCAACCCCCTCTGATGCCAATGCCTTTCCGGCTATGTCCTCAAGCTGCTTTATGCGGGCTATCTTCGTGAGGATGAAGTCGGTGTAGCTGCTTACGCGCATCTCGCGCCACGCCTCTCCGTAGTCGTGGTTTTTCCTTGTCATCAACTCAAACGCCTCGTTGGCTATGCTGTCATAAAGGGCCAGCGCGCCCGTGGCATCCATGTCGGGTGTGAGCACGGAAGGATGCGCGAGCTGTATCAGGCCAATGATGCCATAGTTGACCAAGCCAATGAACTCCGGGCGTATGCCCTCGTCGACCATTGCCTTGCCCGTGGTCTCAAGGTCGCGTATGCGACGAGCCTTTATGAAAAGCTGGTCGGTGAGCGACGATGGACGCAACAAGCGCCATGATGCCCCGTAGTCGTGGAGCTTCTTGGCGAAAAGGTCGCGGCACTCGTTCAGCGTGTCCTTAAACTCTTGGTTTGTATCGTGTTCTGCCATAACGGTATCTTCCTTTAGGCTGCAAAGTTACTAATTTTTTAAGAGTGTATGGCAGAAAACTCGTTTTTTCTTTTTAGCCTGCTTTGTCTCACTCTCCGGCTTGCCTCTTGTGTATCACCCTGACCGTGCCGCAAAGCACGTCGTAGCGCACTTGCAGGGAGTCGCGTTTCACGCCGAGCATATTCTTCTTGTAGAGGTCTCTCTCCGCGTCGAATTGCGCTTTCGTGGCTTGTAGGGCCGAGTCGGTGCGGGCTATGTCGGCCTGTGCCATCTTGAGCGATGCGTCTTGCCATATCTTTAGCGCCTTCTTGCGGCTCTCTACCGCCTTGGGATGGTTGGCGCGCAACCGTGTTATGGCGTTGAGCGTGGCTTGATAGTTGCCGGCGTTATAGAGCGAGTCGATTTTGTTCATGAGTGGCGCGGCCTTTTCGTCCTCGGTCTTCTGACACGATGCCATCAGAAGGGCCAGGGCGGCGAGCGTGAGCAATGTTATCTTTTTCATTTTAGATTTCAATTCGTTCGGTTATTATATTGTTCAATTGCGGCAAAGCCTTACTCCCGTCATTTCTTCACCAACAAGGCTGAAAGCTCCCAAAGGATGTAGATTGGCAGGAAGACCGCGAACAGCGTGAAGGGATCCGAAGACGGGGTGATGAATGCCGCAACCACAAGCAGCGTAACGATGGCGTGGCGACGGAAGCGATTGAAAAACGAGCGGCGGAGCAGACCCAGTTTCGACAGAAGCCACGATAGCACCGGCAGCTCGAATATGATGCCCATCATGAAGGTGAGCATCAGGAAATTGTCCATGTAGCTGTCGAGCGACAATTGGTTGGAGATTGTCGGTGAGAGCTGATAGGTATAGAGAAAGCGCAACGTCAAGGGGAAGACGAGGCCATAGCCCACCACGCAGCCGGCATAGAAAAGCACGGTGCCGAGGACGAAGGTGAACCGCACGCCTTT
Source organism: Lachnospiraceae bacterium (assembly GCA_963660075.1). GTDB lineage: Bacteria > Bacteroidota > Bacteroidia > Bacteroidales > Bacteroidaceae > Prevotella. Next base: position 46,768 of record CAVKWN010000004.1, on the reverse strand, counting down.
CTTCTCGTTGGTATAGAGCGCGGGGCACACGAAGCGCCACACCTCGAAAACGATGTATGGAAAACTGACCAGCAACGCGAGCCAAAACGACAACTCGCATTGAAGGAAGAATTGGGAAGCCAGCTTGAGGTTGATTACCGATACGTGGAACGGCTCCACGAGGTCGCTTGGCACTGCCGCGAAATGATTAGATAACGACACGAGCCAGCGGTAGAGGAAGAAGTCGTTGGAGGCTGGCGCCATCACCACGTGGTCGAAAAGCCACGGAATGAAAGCGAAACCGATGATCAGCACCGCCGCCCATACCGCGACGACGCGCACGAGCATCCACCGCAGCACTTCGAGATGGTCCCAAAACGAGGACTCGCCATCAGCGCTTGTCGGTGTCTGTGGCTGGCTTGTCGGTCTTGTCATCGGCATTTACGGTCTTGTCGACGGCGTCGTTGATGCCGTTGACTCCATCCTTGAAACTCTTGACGCCCTGTCCCATGGCCTTCATCAGCTCGGGAATCTTCTTGCCGCCAAAGAGCAACAACACGACGATAAGTATTATTATGAGCTCGGGCGTGCCAAGGCCGCCAATGAGCATGAGTGTTGATAATGTCATTTCTGTTTGTTGTGTGGTTTCTGCAAAGTTAAGGCATTTATTTTAAACGCCCAACTTTTATCGATTTTTTTACAAAACTTCGGCCTTTCGGCTTTCCACTGGAAAGGCGTCTTCGTTCCAGTGTAAAGCCGATGACATTTCAGTGCAAAGGCAACGGCATTGCACTGCAAAGCCGAAACCCCCGTTGCTGGCGGTGAAACCAATGCCGCGGCTTACCCATGTTTGGGTTGAAAAGATAGGGATTGCGCCAAACATTTATACCGTCCATGTCTTGTGGGGAAATGAAATTTTTGTAACTTTGCACAAGTCATGTTAATAATTAAACACATCTAATTTATATAATGAAAAAGGTAGTATCACTAATGTTGCTCATTGTGGCAATTGTCACTACGGCGGTTCTCTCGTCTTGTGGCGACGACAACGATAATCCCTCAACGACATCCGTTGCCGGCGTCTATAGTGGCGACGATGCCCTTAAATTCTCTTTCCAAGGTCAAGATTATTCCACGACTGCCGTTGGCGCGAAATATGACATCTCTCAGAATAAGGACGGCTCATTGAATATAGTTTTCCCCGAGGAGACGTTCGATTTCTCGACGCAAGTGCCCATGGTCGGCAAGATAGTGCAAGGCAGCTATGTGGTCAAGAACATTCCTTTCGACAAGGCGAAGAACGCCTACTATCTTGACTATTCAGGCACGGCCAAGGCCGATGTCACGGTGTTTGGCAACACCGACAACTATGAGCTGACGGTGGGAGAGGTGACCGTCACTTTCAACGGCAGTAATGTAAAGGTCGTGAACAACCACAAGTTTGGCAAGATGCCTTTCCAAATGTGCAATACCTTTGATGGAGCAAAATAAAAGCGTCTCGAAGACGTGGATCGTGGCGCTTTTGACTGCGGCATTGACGTTCAGCCTTCACGCCTCAGCCCAATACGCGTGGCAGCGTGGCGTTGGGGCAGGGGAGGC
>CAVKWN010000004.1:0-44934 GCA_963660075.1 Lachnospiraceae bacterium | reverse complement strand
CGTTGGCTCCACGGCGTGCTTACCGTTGGCGCAAAGGAATGGCCTATGGAGCTGAAAAACCAGCGGTTGTCAAGCGGCTCACAGAGCCTTGGCATCAACGCGCGCCCCGTGCCGCAGGTGAGAATAGCCGTGCCCGAATATTGGACCGTGCCCGTTCTCGGCCGCTGGTTCGCCCTCAAGGTTCACATGGCCTATGGCATGTTCACCGACCAACGCTGGCAACGCCAGTTTACCAATGGCGGAATGTCGCCATACAACGAGAACGTGCTCTACCATTCCAAGGCAGGATACTTGAGGATAGGCAAACCGGGCGAGAAACCGTTGAGCGTGGAACTGGGCTTGGAGATGCAAGCACAGTTCTCGGGGGCGAAAATTGCCATGAGCGACGGCAAGCTTACTGAGATGAAACTTGGCGGCAAGGGAATGAAAGACTTTTGGCGAGTCTTCATTCCCTCCGGCTCTGACATCACCGATGGCGAAGGCTATGGCAACATAGAGGGAAACCAGAGTGGCGCATGGCTCGCCCGTGTCAACTATGACGCGCCGGCATGGAGCGTGTCGGTGTATGCAGACCATTTCTTTGAGGACCACTCCCAGCAGTTTCATCTCGACTATGATGGCTATGGCGAAGGTGCCGACTACCAGAAAAGGCAGACCAACCGATACTACCTCTACCCCCTGAAAGACATATTGCTCGGGGGCGAGCTCAAGCTAAGGCGCTGCCAATGGCTGAAGGGCGTGGTGGTGGAATATCTGCACACCACATACCAGAGCGGTCCTGTGTATCACGACCGCACGTCGACCATACCCGACCACATAGGAGGGCGCGACAATTATTATAACCACGGCAACTACATGTGCTTGCAGCATTGGGGACAGGTGTTGGGCAATCCGCTCTACCGTTCTCCTGCCTACAATGCCGACGGCTCCTTGCGCGTGGCTGACAACCGTTTCGTGGCGTGGCACATGGGCATCGAGGGAACGCCCCTGCCGCGTCTCGACTATCGCGTGCTTGTGAGTTGGCTGCGTGGATATGGAACCTATGATGAGCCTTACACTTACCCACACCACAACACCAGCTTCTTGGCGGAGGCAACGTATGACTTGAAAAAAGGTTGGGCGGTGAAAGGATCCTTCGGGTTCGACAGGGGCTCTCTGCTTGGCAACAACCATGGCTTGCAGTTGACAATATCCAAGCGTGGGCTTTTGCGTTAATGATGAGATTCATGAGGAAAATTCCCTTGATATTGGGAATAAATTATCATTTGCGCTTGTTTTTTCTTTATTTTATTTGGTAATGCCAAAATAGTTATGTACTTTTGCAATCAAAAATTGCGGCATGGTCGATATAACTTATCAAAATACCGAATTAGAAAGCCTTTTCACTTGTGGCAAAAGCTCGACGTTCAAGGCTGTAAAGAGCAAGAAATTGTTCATGCAGGCTCTGTGTAGTTTCAAGACTCTGCTTCATATTATTAATGATGTGGTTGAGTTAAAATTCTATAGTTATTTGCACTATAAGCATAACTCTACATATAGTACAGTGACAGTAGAATGTGCGGGGCTTTATGGAGATTTGGTTTTTTCTGAAGATGAACAGGGTAAAAAAGTTACAATATACGACTTAATAATAAACAAGGATTATGGCAAAGAAAGAAGCATTCGATGTGCTATCTAATGTGCATCCGGGTTCTATCATTAGGATGGAACTTAAAGCTCGCGGAATGAAGCAGAAGGATTTCGCCGAGAGAATTGCCATACAACAATCTCACTTGTCAGAGATTCTGAAAGGCAATAGAAACATTTCCGATCAAATGGCCGAAACTATAGAAAAAGTTTTGGGCATTCCCTCTGCGCACCTTATCCAACTTCAGGCTGAATACAATTTCAAAAAGAAATCAGCTCAGATTAAAGATATAAAAGAGCATGATGCAGAAATGGTATTGAGGGAATATAATGAAATCTATGACATGAGAGTGATCTTTAAGCAGGTAGGAATAAAAGACTACTCTCCAACCGAGAAATTGCAATTCTGCAAGACAACGTTGCATTTTGTTTCTCCGACAGGCCAACAACGCCGAGCCTATGGTTGTTATCATCGGTCAGAAAAGACGGGACTTGACATTCGCATGATTTCCACTTGGTCGGTATTGGCGCAATATGAAGCCGAAAGACTGCCCGATCCTTCTGGACATTTTGACAAGTCTCAAATAGACAAACTGTCAAGCGAACTGGCAGTAATATTCAACGATAATTATAATACGATAAACAGAGTGTCTAGGAAGCTTTCCGAATATGGAATAAAATTCTGCGTGGTTCCAAAGGTTGACAGAGCGTCTGTTGACGGCTATTCATTTATTCAAAATGGAAAGCCATCTGTTGTAATCACCAAAAGATACAATAGGATTGACAACATAGCATTTGCGGTACTTCATGAAATCGGTCATCTAAAATTACACATTGACGGTGATGGAGAAAGAGTCACGGTCATAGACAATGACGAACTTAGTAAAAAGGAAGAGCGAGAGGCAAACAGTTATGCAACGCAGGTTCTACTTCCGGACAGCATATGGCAGGATGCCCCAGAAGTTCCAATGAATCCTCATCTAATACAAAAGAAGTATTCTGCTTGGGCTAAAAAGAAAGGACTGAACAAGTGGATAGTATTGGGCCGCATATCACATGATACAGGTATGTATATGTTTAAGTCTGATAGCTCACGTGAAATACAATAACAACGAAGTTAAACAATATGGAAAATAAGAGATAACGTTTAGAGACGAAAAACCTCGTGTTACCTAGGAAATAACACGAGGAGTAGAGGTTTAGCTTCGCCGATCACAAGACCTTTAGTCTCACAATAGCTCGAGAATAGCCTCAACGGGTTTGCAAAGTTACAAAACTTTTTGCGAAAAAAACGGCAAAATCTCGAAAAATCGGCATTTGTTTAATAATAAACGTGGCCAAAGGAACCACGATAAAAGAAAAATGCCTATGACAGATTTGTTCGGCAACACTTTTACTAGTGAGAAAAAAGTTCCGCATTACTTCAGACAACGAAAGGAACGTCAGACGCACTATCGTGCTCACATAGCATCTATATGCTACCCGGAAATTTTAAACGGTCTCGTCAAGACTGGTATGTATAACATGCCGGTCATAAGACCCAATCTCAACATACCTGACGTTGTTGAGACTACCCCTTTTGACAGAATTTCTGCCAAAAACTCCAACAAGGATTCGCTTGTCATGTTCTACATCAACGACGATAGATTTGCAAGTCGTTTGACTCATCCTTGGTCTTATACCAATGATTTGTTACGTTACAAAGGGGTGATAGCTCCCGACCTATCGCAATATACTAACATGGATTACCCAGAGCGAATGTCAAACAATTATTGGAACAAGGTCTTCACTGCCTATTGGCAAAATCAGAATGTGAATATTTATCCAAATGTTACTTGGAGCTTACCGGATAGTTATGAATATAGTTTGGAAGGGTATCCTTGCAAATCGGTTATAGCTATTAATAGCATGGGGGTAAAGCAGTCTAATTTCAGCATTTCGCAATGGCTTGATGGTTATTATTATATGACAAAAGCCTTGGAACCAATCTGCATTCTGCGATATGGACCCAAAATTTATGGTGAAGATGAAGCCATAAGCATCTACTTGGATAATAAACAAATAAAGATTTTCGAAGATGGGCGCAAACGGGACTAAAGGTAAGGGACTTTTGGAAAATCCCGCAACTCGCATCTATAAGACTAATGAGGTATTTAAGATATCTGAGAATATTGTTGTGGTTGAAGCGAAGAACAAGGATGCAAGAGTAAAGCTGCCAGAGGAGAGTTATACTCCAAATCGGGTTTATGTTGCTATAAACAAACCGGCAACAGATAAAATTGGAAAGAATGACCCATATGCAGGCAAACTGAAGTCTATTGCCGTGTATGACAGTAATTGCAAGAAACTCTATGAAATTCATGTGGATCACACTCATGGTGGAATGCCACAACACTATCATCTGTGGGAGAATGGACATCCAGTTAAGGCTGGTACGGGCAAGAATGCTCACAATGCGGCTTACTCACTAACAGCAGACATGAAACAGTTATTACAACAAGTTAAAAGTAAAGTGCCACATGTGTAAAAAAATAGAACCTTGGGCCGACTATGTAGGCTACGATCTGTTTGGGTACGAATACAATTGCAAGTACCCACCAAACAAAGAAAAGTTCGGAAATGATTTTGGAGGATATGCGACTCAAAATCAAGAAACTTTTTTCTATGATTACTGCATCCAACAGTATGGTGTCGTATTCTCTTACAAGGAAACTTTGTATGAGACGGAATTTACGGATGATGGTTCTATCCTGACAAACCTTGTGACAAAAGAATTTCAAGGTCCGTTTGACAGTGCTGTTAAATTACTTGAAAATGCAAAAGTCGATGGAAGAAAAATGATAGACATCATAGATGAATTACAGAACGTTGTCCTTCATTAGCTGTTGGAGATAAGTTAGGACAACTGCAATGTTTGAAAAAAGTTGGAATAACACAAGGGGCGTTTGGTATGTATCAAAATGCCCCTTTACGAAAAAATAAGTATAACTGAATTCAACTCACAAAAGCGTATTTCTTTATACTGTTTCATGTATAGTATTTTTGATCAAAGTCGTTGTACGATTCGTATTCTTTCATGTTGCTAATGTTTTTAGTTTCGTATTCTGGCTTATATGACAAAAGAGACCTGAAGTGGGTACAAAAATCCCCATCCCTTGGTCTCACGACTCGAGATGGGGCACCTTTTAACCTTTTAAAAACTAACCTAAACCTATTGAAATGAATTAACTCGACAAAAATAGGTAATATTTCTGATATTGTTGTCAAACTTCCCGAAAATCTGCTTTTCGAGGCTAAAAAATAAATTCCTTTCACATTTTTCATCATTTTATAATATTGAATTTTCAAGTTGGCACAGTTATTGCAAATCATCAGGCGGAAAATAAAAACAAAAACATAACTGAACAAAATGAAGAAAGGCAATATCGGGGTTACTACCGAGAACATCTTCCCCGTCATCAAAAAGTTCCTCTACTCAGATCATGAGATCTTCCTTCGCGAGATGGTGTCCAACGCCGTGGATGCCACGCAGAAGCTGAAGACGCTCCAGCAGAAAGGTGACTTCGCTGGCGAGGTTGGCGACCTGACCGTGCGCGTGAAGCTCGACACCGACGCCAAGACGCTGACCATCAGCGATCGTGGTATTGGCATGACGGCGGAGGAGATAGACAAGTATATCAATCAGATAGCCTTCTCCGGCGTGACCGACTTCCTCGCCAAATACAAGGATGAGGCAAACGCCATCATCGGACATTTCGGACTTGGCTTCTATTCTGCCTTCATGGTGTCCGACAAGGTGGAGATCATCACCAAGAGTTATCGTGAGGGCGCTCAGGCCCAGCATTGGACTTGCGACGGCTCTCCTGAGTTCACACTTGAGGAGACGGAAAAAGCCGACCGCGGAACCGACATCATCCTGCACATCGCGGACGATTGCAAGGAATACCTGGAGAAGAACAAGATACAGGGCCTGCTGACCAAGTATTGCCGTTTCATGCCGGCGCCAATAGCCTTTGGCAAGAAGACGGAGTGGAAAGACGGCAAGGAAGTTGAGACGGAAGCCGACAACGTGATAAACAACGTGGAGCCGTTGTGGACGAAAACACCTTCCACGCTGAAAGACGAAGACTACAAGAAGTTCTATCGTGAACTTTACCCCATGCAGGACGAGCCTTTGTTCTGGATCCACCTCAACGTGGACTTCCCGTTCCATCTCACGGGCATACTCTATTTCCCACGCGTGCACAGCAACATCGACCTGCAACGCAACAAGATACAGCTCTATTGCAACCAAGTGTTCGTGACCGACCAGGTTGAGGGAATAGTGCCCGACTTCTTGACGCTGCTCCATGGCGTAATCGACTCACCCGACATTCCTTTGAACGTGAGCCGCTCTTACCTGCAGAGCGATGCCAACGTGAAGAAGATTTCTACATATATAACGAAGAAGGTTGCCGACCGCCTGCAGCAGACATTCAAGGACGACCGCAACGACTACGAGAAGAAGTGGGACGACCTGAAACTCTTCATCAACTACGGTATGCTGTCGCAGGAAGACTTCTACGATCGTGCCAAGGACTTCGCCCTCTTCAAGGACGTGGAAGGCAAGCATTTCACTTTCGAGGAGTATAAGACCCTTATCAAGGACAACCAGACCGACAAGGACGGCTATCTCGTTTACCTCTACGCCACGAGCAAGGAGGAGCAATACAGCTATATCAAGTCGGCGCAAGACAAGGGCTACAGCGTGTTGCTTTTCGACGGCGAGCTCGACGTGCCTATGGTGAGCATGCTGGAGCAGAAGTTTGAGAAGAGCAGGTTCTCGCGTGTCGATGCCGACATCGTTGACCGTCTCATCGCCAAGGAAGACACCAAGAAGGAAGAAATGGCGCAAGACGACCGTGACAAACTGACAGAGGTGTTCCGCTCGCAAATGCCAAATGGTGACAAGGCGACATACGCCGTGGACGTGCAGTCGCTGGGCGAGACCAACGCGCCTGTCATCATAACTCAAAGCGAGTACATGCGCCGCATGAAGGAGATGAGCCGCTTCCAGCCTGGAATGAGCTTCTACAACCAGATGCCCGACTCTTACATGGTGGTGCTCAATTCCGACCATAAGCTCGTGAAGGAAGTGCTCGATGACACTAAGGGCAGCGTGGAGCAAGAGTTGAAGCCCATAGAGAGCGACTTGAAAGGCCAGGAGGCACGTCTTGCCGCATTGCGCCAGAGCCAGTCGGGTAAGAAACCTGAGGAAATCACTTCGGAGGAAAAGAAAGACGTGGAAGACACCGAGAAGGTAATCAACGACGAGCGAGAGAAGAAAAACAAGATTCTCGCCGACTATGCCAAGGGCAACAAGGTAGTGCATCAGCTCATTGACCTTGCCTTGCTGCAAAACGGCATGCTGAAAGGCGAGGCTCTCGACAAGTTCCTCAAGAGAAGTGTGGAGCTGATCAAAAAATAACCTTATTTTTAAGGCGACATAATAGGGCAGGCGATAAACAAGCTCGTGTGGAGTGTTGTTTGTCGCCTGCCTTCTTTCCTGCTCATGCTAGCGTTTTCAATCCCTTTTTCCTATGATTCAACGCAATAGGCATCGATGCGTCGAATAAAAACATCATTTTTTTTGGCGTGACGTTTTTTTTGTATATCTTTGCATATTGACAAGTCAACCCCATAAGTCAAGGCAAAGACATGACGAGGAAGGAGAGATATGCGTATATCATAAACTATTTCAAGGAGCACCAGCCAGAGGTCACGACCCAGTTGGACTTTGGCTCGGCGTTTCAGTTGTTGTGCGCCACGCTTCTCTCCGCTCAATGCACCGACAAGCGCGTGAATGAGGTCACGCCAGCCCTCTTCCGCCAATATCCTACCGCGGAGCTTATGTCCGAGGCAGAGCCTGAGGATCTGTTGGAGTATATCCGCAGCGTGAGCTATCCCAACTCAAAGGCGCGGCATCTCGTGGAAATGGCAAGGATGATAGTGGGTGACTTCAAGGGCGAGATTCCAGACAGCACGGCGGAGCTGGTGAAGTTGCCAGGCGTGGGGCGCAAGACAGCCAACGTGCTGCAGGCCGTGTGGTTTGGCAAGGCCGTGATGGCGGTTGACACCCATGTCTATCGGGTGGCACACCGCATGGGACTGGTGCCGCCGACCGCCAACACGCCGCTGAAAGTGGAGGAAATCCTTGAGAAAAGCATACCCAAGGAAGACATACCCAGGGCGCATCATTGGCTGCTTCTGCACGGGCGATATGTTTGCCAGAGCGCCAAGCCCAAGTGCGACAAATGCCCATTCGGTGGCATTTGCCCAAAACTATTGAAGGGAAGTAAACTTGAATAGACATGAACATCAAATTGATACAAAAGTTTCTCGCTGACATAGCTGCCAACAACAATCGCCCTTGGTTTCAAGCGCATAAGGCAGAGTATGAAAACGCCAGACAGGAGTTTGAGGGCGGAGTGCAGGAGCTCCTCGACGAGTTGTCGACATACGATCCCGAGATAAGTCACCTCACGGTCAAGGACTGTTGTTATCGTTTCTACCGCGACGTGAGGTTCTCGTCCGACAAGTCGCCATACAAACGTCACTTCGGGGCTTATATATGTGCCCATGGCAGGAAATCGCTGCGTGGGGGCTATTATTTGCACGTGCAGCCTGGCCATTGCCTCGTGGCGGTGGGTTCCTATTGGTTGCCCACCAACATTCTCACGGCAATGCGTAACGAGATAATGGGAAACATAGACGAATGGAGAAAACGGGTGGAAGACGGGAAGTTTATCCACTATTTCGGCTATCCCAACTCCTCTTCATGGGAAGGCGACGTGCCCGTGGCGGAGAAAGGATTTGGCATTGCCTGCCTGAAGAAGGCACCAAAGGATTTCCCTAAGGATTATGAGTTTCTTCATTACCTGAAGATGAAAGACTATTGTGCTTGGCACTGTGTGGATGAGGCACTGTTCGAGAAGCCAGACTGGATCGGCAAAGTCGTGGAGATATGCAAGGCGGCTAAACCGATGATGGACTTTGTGAACAGCGTTGTCGACGACTACGAATAATGCCTCATGGAAGCCCACAATCAACTTATACATGACAATTCAATCTGAACGCAAATGAATAATTTTCTGAAAAACATCTTGGCCACTTTCGTAGGCATTGTCCTCTTTTTCTTTGTGGCATCAGTCATTAGCGTCGTTGGTGTCCTTGGAATGGCGGTGACGGCAGCTTTCACGCCAACCGTGAAGGACGGCAGTGTGCTTGTGCTGAACTTTCAGGGCACGCTTGAGGAACGGGCTACCGAGGCTTCGCCACTAAGCATGCTTCAAGGCGACGGGGCAAGCAGCCCGGGGCTAGCGGATATGTTGTCCGCAATAAAGAAAGCCAAGACATCTGACAAGATAAAAGGAATATATATTGAGGCAAATGGCATGGGCTCGGACTTGGCTCAGGCTCAAGAATTGCGCGATGCCTTGGTAGACTTCAAGAAGTCGGGAAAGTGGATAATCGCTTTTGGAGAGCAGTTCTCTACCTACGACTATTATATAGTGTCATTGGCAGACAAGATTTATGTCAACCCGCAGGGAGGACTCGACTGGCAAGGACTGGGCACGAAACTCGTGTTCGTGAAAGACCTGTACAAAAAGGTTGGCATAAACACCACGGCTTTCAAATGCGGTAAGTATAAAAGCGCGACGGAGACTTTCACCGAGGACAAGATGAGCGACCCAAGCCGGCAGCAGGCGCAGCGATACCTCGATGGCTCTTGGAACACGATTCTCACGGCAGTGTCTGAAAGCCGGAAGATAAGCAAGGCGCAGCTCAATAGCTATGCTGACGAGATAATGGCGTTTGAGGATGCCAAAACGCTTGTCAAGTACAAGTTCTTCGACGGACTCAAGTATAATGACGAGATAAAGGACGTGATAAAGGAAAAGCTTGGCATAGACAAGGACGACGACATCCCGCAGGCAACCGTGGCAGAGCTTTGCGCCGAGAAGAGCGATGACAATGGTGGTAAGATCGCGGTTTACTATGCCAGTGGTAACATAGTGAACCAAGAGCCTTCAAGCAATATTTTCAAAAACGCTGATTACATAGTAGGCAATGACGTGTGTGAGGACATGGCAGACTTGGCAAAGGACGACGATGTAAAGGCCGTGGTTCTGCGTGTAAACTCGCCTGGCGGTTCGAGCTACGACTCAGAACAGATATGGCATGCGATAGAGCAACTGAAGAAAGCTCATAAGCCTGTAGTGGTGTCGATGGGTGGTTATGCTGCCTCAGGAGGCTACTACATAAGCTGCGGGGCGGACTATATCTTCGCTGAGCCAACAACTATCACAGGTTCAATCGGTATCTTTGGATTGTTGCAAGACGGCGCGGAAACGGCACGGAAGCTTGGGTTGAAGTTTGATGGCGTGCAGACCAACCGTAACGCCACAATGGGAATGGGCGCTTTCGGCATGTTGCTCTCTCCTCTCAACCAAGAGCAAGGGGCTAAGCTCCAAGCCTCGGTAGACCGTGGTTATATGCTTTTCAAGTCGCGTGTGGCAAACGGAAGGCACCTCTCCATGGAAGCCGTGGAGGAGCGTGCGCAAGGACATGTATTCTTGGGCGAGGATGCCTTGAAGTTGAAACTCGTTGACGGCTTGGGCGGCATGGATAAGGCCGTGGCAAAGGCTGCACAGTTGGCAAAGCTAAAGGAATATCATACGGTGGATTATCCAATGCAGAAAACCTTCCTTTCAAAGTTGATGGATGGCAGTGGCAAGGCAAAAGGAACACTTCTTGATGAGAAGTTGCAGCAAGTGCTTGGTCAATATTACGCGCCTTTCATGTTGATGAACCAAGTGCAATCCATGGGAAGGATCCAGGCACGCTTGCCCTATGTCATAATAAACAATTAGAAACATGGAGGGGGACTTGATAAAGACACGCGATTGGCTCTCGCCGCTAAGTTGGCTTTATGGCTTGGCGGTGAGCTTGCGCAATTGGCTCTTCAACGTCGGTCTGCTTCATCAACAGAGCTACGACATACCGGTCATATCGGTTGGCAACATCACCGTAGGTGGCACTGGAAAAACTCCACATGTGGAATATCTCGTGCGGCTACTCGACAAGTTGGCCAAGGTGGCTGTGCTGTCGAGAGGATACAAGCGTAAGACTAAGGGATACGTATTGGCAGACGACGACTCTACCGCGGCGAGTATTGGTGACGAGCCTTTCCAGATGAAAACCAAATTCAAGGATATATATGTAGCCGTTGATGCCGATCGTAGGGAAGGGATAGCGCGTTTGACCACAGACCAAAGCACCAGCGACGTTGGCGTAATCCTTCTCGACGACGCATTCCAGCACCGTTATGTAAAACCGGGGATCAACATCTTGCTTGTGGATTATCATCGTCTCATCATATATGATAAGCTGCTTCCCGCTGGACGATTGCGAGAGCCGCTATCGGGAAAGCGGAGGGCAGACTTCGTGATAGTGACCAAATGCCCTGCCGACTTGAAGCCCATGGACATTCGCGTGTTGACCAAGGCGATGGAGCTATACCCTTATCAGGAGCTTTTCTTCACCACTATGGAGTATGGGGAATTGTATCCGTTGTTTAATAAAGGGAAAGATAACGAGGTTCCAGCGCTTAAAGGCCATAATGTGCTTATGCTCACGGGAATAGCGTCGCCAGAAGAGATGGCTAACGACATCAGGATTAAATGTCGCTCATTGAAGACAATGGCATTCGGTGACCATCATGTGTTTACCCCGAAGGACATTGTGGCCATTAACGATGCTTTCGCGCAAATGGAGTCGCCCAAAATAATAGTGACCACGGAAAAAGACTCGACCAGATTGCTGCAAACGCAACTGAACGACATCGTCAAGTCTGCAATCTATGTGCTTCCTATACAGGTCAGGTTCATGTTGAGCCAAGACGAAGAATTGTTTAACAATAAGATAATAAGCTATGTACGAAAAAATTCAAGAAACAGCATCCTGGCTAAGGGAAAGAATGCCCGCTCAGCCAACGACCGCAATAATCTTAGGCTCAGGACTGGGACAATTAGCTTCCGAGATAACTGACACCACAGAAATTGCTTATAAGGACATTCCCAACTTCCCCGTTTCCACGGTGGAGGGGCACGCGGGCAAGTTGATCTTTGGCAAGCTTGGCGGCAAGGACATCATGGCGATGAATGGGCGTTTCCATTACTACGAGGGATACGACATGAAGGAAGTGACGTTCCCCGAGAGGGTTATGTATGAACTTGGAATCAAGACGCTCTTCGTCAGCAATGCCGCTGGAGGCATGGACCCAAGTTTCAAGATTGGCGATTTGATGGTCATAGACGACCACCTCAACCTTTTCCCTGAGCATCCATTGCACGGCAAGAACTTCCCTACAGGTCCTCGCTTCCCTGACATGCACGAGGCTTACGACAAGCGACTCCGTGACCTTGCCGACGAGATAGGCAAGGAGAAGGGTATCAAATTGGTACACGGCGTCTACGTAGGCGTGCAGGGGCCAACGTTCGAGACACCTGCCGAATATCGTATGTATCACCTCTTGGGAGGCAGCGCTGTTGGCATGAGCACTGTGCCAGAGGTTATCGTGGCTCGTCATTGTGGAATGAAAGTCTTTGGAATCAGTGTAATAACCGACTTGGGCGGTTTTGACGTTCCTGTGGAAGTGAGTCACGAGGAAGTGCAAGAGGCTGCCAATGCCTCACAGCCTCACATGGCGGAGATTTTCCGTGAGATGATTAAACGTTGCGATTAAGAATGGAGATAAAGGAACTTGGTGAGTTTGGCCTCATCAACCGTCTCACTAAAGACTTGCAGCCCAAGAACGCCTCTACGCTGAAAGGCGTGGGAGATGATTGTACGGTTCTGACTTATCCTGACAAGGATGTGCTCGTCACGACAGACATGCTGATGGAAGGCGTGCATTTCGACCTTACCTATAACAGCATGGCACAACTTGGCTATAAGAGTGCCATGGTCAACCTTAGCGACGTGTTTGCCATGAACGGCACTCCACGCCAACTGCTCGTGAGCATCGCGCTTGGCAAGCGTTTCAAGGTTGAAGACCTCGACGATTTCTATGCCGGACTCCGACAGGCTTGCGACAAATGGAACGTCGATATCGTGGGCGGTGACACTTGCTCGTCGTTGACAGGACTTGCCATAAGCATCACTTGTATAGGCGAGGCCCCGAAGAAAGACATAGTTTATCGCGGAGGCGCAAACGAGACAGACCTTATATGCGTCAGTGGTGACTTGGGAGCCGCGTATATGGGCTTGCAACTTCTTGAGCGTGAAAAGACGGTATACTATAAACAGATAGACGAACTCAATGCTAAGATAAGGCAGGCGAAGAAAGACGGCAACGAAGAACTCGTGAAACATCTCCAGCAAGATGGCATGAAGATAATCGACTTCCAACCCGATTTTGCCGGGCGTGAGTATTTGTTGCAAAGACAACTGAAGCCGGAGGCACGCGGTGACATCATTCAACTGCTGCGTGAGAACAATATCCATCCAACTGCCATGATGGACATATCCGATGGCTTGTCGTCGGAATTGCTTCATATTTGCCATCAAAGCCAATGCGGTTGCCGCATCTATGAGAAGAACATTCCCATAGATTATCAGACAGCGGTCACGGCAGAGGAGTTCAACATGAACGTCACAACGTGTGCCATGAATGGCGGTGAGGACTATGAACTGCTCTTCACCTGTCCCATTGGCGACCACGACAAGCTCGACGCTCTGGAGAGTAAGGGCATCAAACAGATAGGATATATCACCAAGGAGGAACTTGGTTGCCGATTGATCTCACGTGGTGACGGACAGGAGTTTGACATTACGGCTCAAGGGTGGAACCCCTTGAAATAACAGTCGCTGACATTAATCCAGAACAAACCGAATGGCGGGCACGTCTTTAATGGCCACTCCCCCGCCATGCGGTTTTATTGTCTCAAGTAGACAGGAAAATAAGCAATCGGTTTTTAGATTAGTTGTTTTCCTTTTAATTTAAACGCATATCGGGGTGAACGCTTATAGATTGTTTATTTTTGGAAATACTTTGCTTGGGATTGTTGTGAAATAGAAAAAAGTCAGTAACTTTGCAAAAATAAAATAATAATATAGAAAAAAGACAAGATGAAGCATCAATTGAGAAGCGCGGTATGCACAGAGGGCCGCAGAATGGCAGGTGCCCGTGCCCTTTGGGTGGCAGCGGGAATGAAACACGAGCAGTTTGGAAAGCCTATCATCGCGATAGTAAACAGTTTCACACAGTTTGTACCTGGACATACCCATCTTCATGAGATCGGTCAGATTGTCAAGAAGGAGATCGAGGCAATGGGCTGCTATGCGGCAGAGTTTAATACAATCGCCGTAGATGATGGCATAGCCATGGGTCACGACGGAATGCTTTATTCTCTTCCCTCACGCGACATCATCGCCGACTCCGTGGAATATATGGTAAACGCCCACAAGGCAGATGCCATGATATGTATCTCCAATTGCGACAAGGTTACCCCAGGTATGCTCATGGCTGCCATGCGCCTTAACATCCCGGCAGTGTTCTGCTCTGGCGGTCCAATGGAGGCTGGGCGTTGGAAAGGCGAGAACGCCGACTTGATAACAGCCATGGTTAAGGGTGCCGATACGAGCGTATCTGACGATGAGATTACACAGATAGAGAAATGTGCTTGCCCTGGATGCGGCAGTTGTTCCGGAATGTTTACCGCCAACTCCATGAATTCACTTACCGAAGCCATCGGTTTGAGCCTTCCAGGTAACGGCACCATTCTCGCTACCCACAAGAACCGCGTCCAGCTCTTCAAAGATGCCGCCCGTCTTGTGGTGAAGAATGCTTATGCTTATTATAAGGATGGTGACGAGAGCGTGTTGCCACGCAGCATTGCCACACGCGACGCGTTCCTCAATGCCATGACACTCGACATAGCCATGGGCGGCAGCACGAACACCGTGCTCCACTTGCTCGCAGTGGCGCAAGAGGGCGGTGTCGATTTCAAGATGGAAGACATAGACAAGTTGAGCCGCAAGGTGCCTTGCCTCTGCAAGTTGTCGCCTAACACGCAGAAATATAGTGTGCAGGAGTGTAATCGCGCCGGTGGCATCCTCGGCATATTGAATGAACTTAACAAGGGTGGCTTGATTAATGGTTCGGTTAAGCGTGTCGATGGCAAGACGCTTGACGAACAGATGAAGAAATACGACATCACCGGCACAAGCATAGATTCAGAGGCCGACCGCATTTATCATAGTGCCCCAGGCAATAAGTTCTCTACCCAGATTGGCAGTCAGGACGCGCAATGGGAGAGTCTGGACACGAATCGCGAGACCGGTTGCATCCGTTCGTTGGAGCATGCCTACACCAAGGATGGTGGTTTGGCAGTGCTTTTCGGAAACATCGCGCAGAATGGATGCGTGGTGAAGACAGCCGGCGTGGATCCGGAACTTTGGCATTTCGAGGGACCTGCCGTATGCTTCGACTCGCAGGAAGATGCCTGTGATGGAATCCTTGATGGCAAGGTGAATGCTGGCGACTGCGTTGTCATCACCCATGAAGGCCCGAAAGGAGGTCCTGGCATGCAAGAGATGCTTTACCCCACATCTTATATTAAGAGCCGTCACCTTGGCAAGCAGTGCGCCCTCATCACCGATGGCCGCTTCTCTGGTGGAACGTCTGGCTTGAGCATTGGCCATATAAGCCCTGAGGCAGCCTCTGGCGGCAACATTGGCAAGATAAAGGATGGCGACATAATAGTGATCGACATACCCAGCCGTAGCATCAACGTGAAGTTGAGCGATGATGAGCTTAATGCCCGTCCGCAGCAACCGCTGAAGCGCAACCGCGTGGTAAGCAAGGCACTGCGTGCCTATGCACAGAGCGTGAGCTCGGCAGACAAGGGTGGCGTGAGAATTATCGATTAATCACTGCGCGTCACACGTTTGCTTGAAAAATAAGAACATTATGCAAGAACAAGATATGAAAGAACCTTTCGCTCCCTGGGAGGGAGTGAAAATAGGCGAGGAAGTAAGCGGTGCTGAAATCCTGATGCGTGCCCTTTATCAAGAGGATGTCAAGACCATATTTGGCTATCCTGGTGGTGCCATCATGCCCGTTTACGATGCTCTTTATACATATACGCACAAGAAGGACCCATGGTTTAAGCACGTTCTAGTGAGGCACGAGCAGGCTGCCGCTCATGCTGCCGAGGGCTATGCCCGCGTCAGCGGCAACGTTGGCGTGACAATCGTCACATCCGGTCCTGGAGCAACCAATACGCTTACAGGTGTTGCCGATGCCATGATGGACTCCATCCCCCTTGTCGTGATAGCCGGACAGGTGGGAGTGAAGGCACTGGGAACAGACGCTTTTCAGGAGGTTGACCTTGTGGACATGGCTCAGCCAATAACAAAATGGAGTTATCAGATTCGTCGTCCCGAGGATGTGGCTTGGGCGGTGAACCGAGCTTTCTACATTGCCAGGAGCGGACGGCCGGGCCCAGTGGTGCTCGACTTCCCACGCAACGCGCAAGTAGGCAAGGCTAAATGGATGCCAGGCAAGACCGATACCGTGCGCTCATATAATCCTTATCCGAAAATCAGCGAGGAAGCCGTGAAAACAGCGGCAGAGCTTATCAACAACGCCAAGAAGCCTTTCGCACTCGTTGGTCATGGAGTGGAAATTGGCAACGCGCAAAATGAGTTGCGCGAATTTCTTGAGAAAGCAGACATCCCGGCGGCGCGTACCCTTTTAGGTCTTTCAGCTTTGCCCTCAGACCATCCTCTGGACATGGGCATGCTCGGAATGCATGGTAATTATGCCCCGAACATAAAGCAACAAGAGTGCGACGTGCTTATCGCAATAGGCATGCGCTTCTCCGACCGTGTCACCGGAAGGCTCGACAAGTATGCCAAGCAAGCCAAGATAATACATCTTGACATCGACCCTGCCGAGATTGACAAGAACGTCAAGACCGACGTGGCAGTGATTGGCGATTGCAAGGAAAGCTTGACCAGAATCACACAGTTGGTCAACAAGAATGAACATAAGACATGGATAGAATCTTTCAAGCCCCTCTATGAGGAGGAAAAGCGTGAGGTAATCGATCCGTGTGTACGCCCCAAAGATGGTGAGTTGTTGATGGGCGAGGTGATAAATGCCGTGGCAGAGGCAACCAATGGCGAGGCTGTGATGTGCAATGACGTTGGTTTGCACCAGATGTTCTCATGCCGTTATTTCAAGTTCAAGAAAGAACGCAGCGTAGTCAGCAGCGGCGGTTTCGGCACGATGGGCTTTGGTCTTCCTGCGTCTATTGGCGCAACGTTTGGCGCTCCCGACCGACAGGTTGTCTTGTTCACGGGCGACGGCAGTTTCCAGATGTGCATAGAGGAACTTGGCACCATCATGGAACAGCAGGCACCAGTCAAGATTATCCTTCTCAACAACCATTACCTTGGCAACGTGCGCCAGTGGCAAGACTTGATGTTCAACCATCGCCGCTCGTTCACCTATATGCTTAACCCTCATTACCAGATGATAGCTGAAGGTTATGGCATCAACTACGACGTGGTTACCAATCGTGACGAGCTCAAGGCAAAGGTTGAGAAGATGGTGACAACCGACGGGCCTTATATACTTGAGTGTGCCGTTAAGGAAGACGAGAATGTGACGCCGATGGTAACTCCCGGCAGTTCTGTCGATGAAATGCAATTGCATCTTGACATCTAGTCTTTCTGTTTAACATAACGCTGATATAAGCTTGAAATTCCATGGAAAACAATTTCTATACATTATTGGTTTACAGTGAGAACGTGGCTGGTGTCCTTAATGAGATTACAGGCGTTTTCACTCGTCGCCAAGTAAATATCGAGAGCATTAACGTGTCGGCCTCAAGCATTGACGGCATTCACAAATACACCATCACCTGTTGGAGCGACGATGACCAGATCTTGAAAATAAAGAAGCAGATAGAGAAGAAAATAAGCGTGATCAAGGCCGATTTCTACACCGATGACCAACTCTTCATACACGAGGTCGCACTCTACAAGATTTCAACCCCTATCCTTCTTGACAACCCAGAGATCTCACGCGCCATCAGGCAACACAACGCTCGCATGATGGAGGTAAACCCTACTTATGCCACGGTGTTGTTTACCGGACTTACAGAGGAAATCAGTGACCTCTATTCCAAGCTCAACAGTTTCAACTGCCTGCTTCAATACACTCGTTCCGGTCGTATAGCCGTAACGCGAAGTTTTGAGGAACCTGTCTCCAAATATCTCCAAGAACATGGAGAATAAGGAGTTGTTGCCTAAGGTCGGTGCCTACAAGTTCCAGATAGAGCCGTTCCATTGCGATTTCAGCAACAGGCTCTTCCCCGGACATTTAGGCAACGGAATGCTCAATGCCGCCGACTACCATAGCAGCGACAGAGGCTATGGCGTAGCAGAGCTGAACTTAAGCCGTAAGACTTGGGTGCTCTCCCGTTTCGCCATTGAGATTTTTGAAATGCCGAAAGCATACGACAAGGTAGAGGTCCAGACATGGGTGGAATCGGCAAAGAAGTTTTTTACGAGCCGCAACTACGCCGTTGTGAGTCGTGACGGAACGAAACCCTATGCCTATGGAAGAAGCGTTTGGGCGATGATCGACATCGACACTCGTCAACCTACCGACATCTCTTCTGTCCACGGTGGCTTGATAGAGAAGTACGTCGAGAATGGTAAAGAGTGCCCAATAGAACCTCCTGCAAGAGTGGTCATTGGTAAAGAACTTGAGCTGGCAAGGGAGATAAACATATATTATAATGATATAGACATTAATGGGCATCTCAATTCGGTAAAGTATATTGACCATGTGCTCGACCTCTTCGACATCGACTATTATCGCACACATCAGCTGCGCCGTGTTGACATCGCTTATGTAGCCGAGGCTCACTTGGGTGACATCGTTCGCATCTACAAGGCACAAGTGGCAGAAGGGGAATATGTGGTTAAGATGACGAAAAAGGCAGAAAAGGAAGTAGAGATTGTAAGGTGCATGATTAAATTTGTAAAAGATTGAAAGAAATTTTTGGTGGTTTTATATAAAACCGTTACCTTTGCACCCAATTAAATAACCACCCAATAGAAAGAAAAAGTAAACAACAAGTTATACTTAAAAGTATTAAATTATGCCAAAAATGAATTTTGGTGGCGTTGAAGAGAACATCGTCACAAGAGAGGAGTTCACATTAGAGAAAGCACGCGAGGTGCTGAAGAATGAGACCATTGCGGTCATTGGTTATGGTATTCAGGGACCTGGCCAGGCATGTAACCTTCGTGACAACGGTTTCAACGTAATCGTTGGTCAGCGTAAGGGTCGTAGCTACGACAAGGCCGTTGCAGACGGATGGGTTCCTGGCAAGACTTTGTTCTCTATTGAGGAGGCAGCCGAGAAAGGCACAATCATCGCCATGTTGCTTTCCGACGCTGGTCAAATCTCACAGTGGCCAAAAATCAAGCCATTCCTTACAAAGGGCAAGTCGCTGTATTACAGCCACGGCTTCGCAATCAACTGGAACGATCGCACGGGCGTGGTTCCTCCAGAGGACATTGACGTGATCATGGTGGCACCTAAGGGTTCTGGCACGTCACTCCGCACACTCTTCCTTGAAGGTCGTGGCCTTAACTCAAGCTACGCTGTTTACCAGGACGCTTCAGGCAACGCCAAGGAGAAGACCTTAGCCATGGGCGTGGGTATCGGCTCAGGCTATCTGTTCGAGACAACGTTCAAGAGAGAGGCTACTTCTGACCTTACAGGCGAGCGTGGCTCACTGATGGGTGCCATCGAAGGTCTTCTTGAGGCTCAATATGATGTGCTGCGCGAGCATGGACACTCACCTTCAGAGGCATTCAACGAGACAGTTGAGGAGCTCACACAGAGCCTTGGCCCTCTCTTCGGCGAGAAGGGTATGGACTGGATGTATGCCAACTGCTCTACAACCGCCCAGCGCGGTGCCCTTGACTGGCGTCCTCGCTTCAAGGCTGCTTGCTTGCCTGTAATGGAGTGGCTGTACGCTTCAGTGGTAAGCGGCAACGAGGCTCAGATCTCTATCGACAAGAACTCACAGGCCGACTACCGCGAGAAGCTGAACGCAGAGCTGCAGGCCATGCACGACATGGAGATGTGGCGCGCAGGCGAAACTGTTCGTCAGTTGCGTCCAGAGAACAACTAATTGCAAGTTAGGCGAATAATCTTTTTTGTAAATATAGAGAAGGGTTGAGAATCATTAAGAATGGTCCTCAACCCTTTTTCATTTCAGCAAAGGCAATGTATTCTAGTGAAACGATAATTTGCATTGTGCTGCTTCTTGGAACGACATAAAGTGAAGGTTTTTTTTGGGAATTACAATCATTGTTTGTAAATTTGCAGAAAAGACAATAAAAACCATTAAACACAAGTTTGATATGGCAATCGATGGTATATTCCGTGACGAAATAGAACTTAAGCAATTGGATAAGTTCTTTGCCGGGGAGATGGGGCGGCAAATTCACCGCTACATCAAGGCACGTGGCTCAATGTCGATGCTTGAGAAGGTAGAACAGCGAGTGGAAACGCTCTCTATACCTGAACGCGAGCGTGCCATGGCCAAATACATAGACCTCAACCGCAAGGTTATAGCAAATCTCGACTGGCGTATGCTAATTGCCCGCTCCATGGCAAACTTTTGCGATTCTTACAACTATTTCGTTAAGATGGTAGCCGATGAGGAGACCATGGACTTCTACGTGAAGCGTATGAAGGAGAAATACGTGAGGTTCCACGAGGTGTTTGAGGAGAATGGCAAGTATGGCATCAAGGATGTTGATGGCACAATCCTTATTCATCCGAAATACGACTTCTTGCGCACTCCGCTTATATATGTTGACGACCTTGTCTCAATGCCGGTCATAGCCGAGAAAGAGGGAAAGATGGGACTGGTGCTTCCTGACGGGCACGACACTGTGGTGCTTCCGTTCGACTACGACGACATATCCCTACGTGACGAGGAACCTTGGTTTGAGCTTACCAAAGACGGCCAAACCATACTTTGGAGCGGGCTTGACGAGCTTAGCTAATAAGCCTTTGCCTACAATGAGAAAAAAAATCGTGCTTTTGGTGTCCACTTTCTTATTGTGGACACTGTTTTTTGTGCTACAAAAACCGCTGTTCTTGATAATATATGGTGGTTTCGCCAGTATTTTTGAAGTCATTTGGCATGGCTTGCCTCTCGACTTTTCCATGGCTGGCTATCTCACGGCCATACCGGCTTTAGTCTTGACCGTGAGCGGATTACCAATCAAGGGGATACACACGTCAAAAGCCAGCAATGTGATGATGATGATTGTTGGAGGCTGGTCGTTAATAGGAGCAGCAGTTGTGGCTCTTTCGTTTATAGCCAACATCGCACTTTATGGATATTGGGGTTATCCCCTCGATTCAACCCCCCTGTTCTTCATCTTCTCTTCTCCAACGTCAGCCATGGCAAGCGTAGTTTGGTGGCAAGCCCTTCTTGGTATTGCCGCTTTTGCCTTCGTTATGGCAATCATCCTCTTGGCCTTCCATGTGCTTTGGCGCATAAGGGGTGGGGACGTGTTCATGCAGAAAACCTCTCGCTGGCAGTGGCTTCCCTTGCTTATCCTCACCGCATTGTTGTTCTTGCCTATCCGTGGAGGTGTCAGTGTGTCGACAATGAACTCAGGAAGGGCATATTTTTCCTCAGATCAAAAACTCAACCATGCGGCAGTGAACCCCCTGTTGTCGTTCATGGAAAGCGTGTCGCACAACGAGAGCTTCTCTACTCAATACCGCTTCATGGACGATGGTTTAGCCCATTCCATTTATAGCAAATTATCCCCCAAGGCTTCTCAAGACAGCATAGTGAGCTTGCTCCGCTCCGGCGTGAAAAAGCCAGATGTGTATATCATAATAATGGAGAGCTTCTCCGACTCGGTGACGAATGTGCCTGGTGCTACTCCGAACATCAACCGGCTGAAACGCGAAGGAGTGTACTTCAATAGATTCTATGCCAACAGCTTCCGCACGGATCGAGGACTAGTTTCGATATTGCAAGGTTATCCTGCCCCAGCGACAGTGAGCCTGATGAAGTTTCCGAGAAAAACCGCAAACATGCCATCTTTAACGGCGCATCTTGAGAAAGAGGGCTACGACACATATTATTATTATGGCGGTGATGCCGACTTCACCAATATGCGGTCGTTTCTTGTAAACCAAGGATTTAGGCACATTACTGAAGATGTTGATTTCCCGATAAACGAACGTCTTAGCAAATGGGGAGTGCCTGACCACTTGCTTATAAAGCGGGTTGAGAATGACCTCCTTGCCATGCAAGACAATGGCAAGCCTCGGTTCACCGTCATTCAGACTTCAAGCTCGCATGAGCCTTTTGACGTGCCATACCACCGTTTGAAGAACAATATTCTCAACGCTTTCGCCTATTCAGACAATAGCGTGGGAGGTTTCGTGGAGTATCTCAAACGCAGCAAGAAGTGGGACAATAGCCTTGTAATACTCGTGCCCGACCATCTTGGAGCATGGCCAGAGCATATCGACAATTTCAAGCCGTGGCGATATCATGTCCCTTTGATTTGGACAGGTGGCGCGATAAAGCAGCCCATGACCATCGACACCTACGGCTCGCAGCAAGACATTGCGGCTACGTTGCTGTCTCAGTTAGGGGTTAAGCATGACGACATGATATTCAGCAAGGACATGATGAACCCTGCCATAAGCCATTTTGCGTTTTTCCTGCCAAACGACGGCTTTGGGATGATTACGAATGATAACTCTTTGATTTACGACAACATCCAGCAAAAGGTGGTTTACAATGCCGGAAAGAAGAAAGGCAATAACCTTACCGCTGGCAAGGCCATGCTACAGGTGTTGTTTGATGATATAGATAAAAGGTAAAAAAGAAGATGATGATTTCAACCTTACTCATGTCGTTGTTTGACACGCTCCTGAAGTGGGACGCCAGCATAACGTTAGCCATTAACGGTCTTCATTGCGGCTATCTTGACAACTTCATGATGATGTACTCAGGCCGTTTCATTTGGATACCACTCTATTTGAGCCTTTCCATTGTCATGCTACGCAATTTCCCGCTAAAGCCGGTGATATGTAATCTATTGGTTGTCGTGATCTTGATCACGCTTTGCGACCAAATCGCATCTTCTGGCATTCGCCCGTTGTTTTATCGTTTGCGCCCAGCTAACCTTGAAAACCCTATCTCCACGTTGATTCATGTCGTGGATGGTTATCGAGGCGGAAGATATGGTTTCCCGTCGGCTCATGCGGCAAACTGTTGGGGAGCATGCTTCTTTGTCTCCTATTTGTTTCGTCGGAGTGTACTTTCGTATGTACTGGCCCTGTGGGCATTGCTGATGTGCTGGTCGCGCGTGTACCTTGGCGTGCATTATTTTGGTGACGTATTCTGCGGCATGCTTGTGGGACTGATAAACGCAAGCATTGTCTACTATCTGTTCCAGCATTATTTCCGTAAGTATGCCAAGCCGTTTCATCCGAAAGAGAACCGTTGCCAGCTTTATACGCCGGCAGTTGTTTGTGGCATAGAGACTCTTGGCATGCTCATCATAGCATTATTCACCCGTTTTTCTTTCTGACATGGAGATAAGCCCAATAGCCTTTTTCCACTCTCCGTTCACGTCAAAGTTTGGCATACCCAAGCAGAGCGGGCTTGTGGCGGAAATAGAAGGAACTATAGTCTTTACCGAGGCATATCGTTCGGACGAGGCCCTGCGTGGCATAGACGCGTTCGACTACCTTTGGCTGATTTGGGGCTTTAGCGCCAACAAGCACTCTGCCAACAGCCTTACTGTAAGGCCACCATTGCTCGGAGGCAACACGCGTATGGGTGTCTTTGCCACGCGCTCACCATTTAGGCCCAACCCGTTGGGATTATCTTCCGTAAGGCTGAAAGGCGTTGAGTGGAACACCAAGGAGGGTTCAGTGCTCCACGTTCTTGGCGCCGACCTGATGGACGGGACGCCCATATATGACATAAAGCCTTACGTTGCCTACGCCGACAGTCACGAAGGCGTAAGGTCGGGCTTTGTAGACAACACGCCCATCAAACGACTTCTAGTTGTAATACCCGAAGAAACGGCACGCCTTTTAGGCGCGAACCGCACAGAGATGCTGCGCAAGACCCTTGAACTTGATCCTCGCCCACATTACCAGCACGACTCATCGCGCGTCTACGGAATGCCGTTTGACGGCCATGACATTCATTTCATAGTAGATGGAGACACTTTGACTGTGCTTGATTGTTAAAGAGCCTTGAACACGAGGCTTCTCCAATCGCCCTTGGCACTTTGCCTCATGAGACTGAGACCAAGCTCTTCGGCTTTAGCCACAAGCAGAGGAATGTCATCCTCATAAAAGCCACTGAGTATGAGAATGGCACCTTGAGGCATCTTGCTTCTCATCTCGGCCATGTCTTGAAGCAATATGTTGCGGTTGATATTGGCAAGCACTATGTTGAATTGCCCAGCAATGGTCTTTATAACAGACGCGTCGCCCAACAGAGCCTTGACGTTATCCACGTTGTTGAGTTCGGCGTTATGCAAAGTGTTTTTTACGCTCCATTCGTCGATATCATAGCCTATCACTTCACTTGCGCCAAGTATTGAGGCGGCAATGCCGAGAATGCCCGTGCCACATCCGCAATCCATCACTCGCAAGCCCTTGAGTGGCAATACTTTTGACCCGTCAAAATCAAGCAGTGTTGAGATAATCATCTGAGTGGTCTCATGGGTGCCAGTGCCAAACGCCAACTTCGCGTCTATCTTGATAACTTTATCAGCCTTGGGCAAAGAGAGATTGTCGTAATGGTTTGCATCAACCACAAGCAATTTTCCATTGTCGATGTCAATCGGATCGAAACCGTTGTCTTCCCATGTTTGGTTCCAGTCTTTGTCTTCTGCTTTTCTTATAGTGTATGAGACGCTGGCGTCTGGTATGGGGAAGTCGCCCAATTGCGATTTCAGTTCCTTTTCATCGAAAAGCGCGCTTTGAACATACCCTCGCATGCCATTGTCGGTGTCTTCAAACGACTCAAAACCCGAAGTAGCCGCCGCGTCTGCCAAAAGGTCACGCGCTGTCTGTAAAAGATCATCAGGACACGTTATGGTGAACTCCGCCTCTAAATATTCCATAATAGTAATGCTATCAAATGAAAATGTAATATAAATATCAGTGCAAAAGTAAAAAAAATAGGGGAAAACCTACCAATGGTTAGGGTTTTTCCGTAAATTTGCAATAGAAAAGGTATTAAATTTGCATCATAGAAAATAAGACAATCATTTAAAAGGTAAAGATATGAAAAAGTTATTGATGCTATTAGTTCTTGCGGGAGCGATGCCGCTGGCATCGATGGCACAAGACGATGTTTACTTCACGCCAAGTAAAAAAGTTGCCCCTAAAGAGGAAAAGCAAACCTACTATTGCGGCAGCAAGCGTGGGGTTGACGAATACAACCGCTACGGTAAGTTGAACAGCTATTACCAGAAAATAGGCTCCGACTCGTTGGGCAATGACATCATCACCTTCATGCCTGGAGATGGAAGCTATCGCGAGTCTTCTGTTGCAGACACGGCATATGTGTATCCTGGCAGCGCGAAGTTTGACGATGGCGACGATTACACTTACACTCGTCGCATGTCACGTTGGGACGGGTTCTACGATCCTTGGTTCTACGACAGTTTCTACGGTCCATACGGTTGGTACGGCTCTTGGTATGACCCATGGTACAGAGGATGGTATGGTGGCTGGTATGACCCATGGTATTACGGCTATGCAGGTTGGTACAGCCCATATTATTATGGCTACTATGGCTGGGGTTGGCCATATCGCCATGGTTGGTATGGTTGGAACTCCCCTTACTGGGGTGGCACCGTAGTTGTTAACCGCGGAGGAATGCACTCTGGTGGCTATACTGGTCAGCGCACATGGGTCGCGGGCAGAAGTTATGGAGGTTCCAGCAAGGGCAACCGCTCGTTCGGCAATTATACCTCTCGCAGTGCAGGCAATCGTTCGTTTGGTTCGCGCTCCACTAACAATAACAACTTCAACAACACCCGGTCATTTAACAACAATTCATACGGAACACGCTCGTTCGGTGGCTCAACCGGTGGCGGAAGCTTTGGTGGAGGCAGTGTTGGTGGCGGAAGTTTCGGTGGTGGACGCTCAGGCGGCACGTTTGGTGGCGGTGGTGGCCACTTCGGTGGCGGAAGGCGCTAATAGGGCTGTGACCGGTAAGATATAGATAAACCAAGTATTTTAAACGTTAACATCATGAAATCAAAATATTTTCTTTTGCTTGCCGCTTCCGGACTGGTTTCCATGTCCGCGTCGGCTCAAGAGACATATCAAGATACCAAACTGATAGAGAATGAGCTGAATGGAACCGCTCGCTATGTGGGCATGGGCGGAGCCATGGAAGCGTTGGGCGCAGACCTGTCTACAATGCAGTCGAACCCTGCCGGCATAGGACTCTTTCGCAAGTCGCAGTTTGCCATTACCGGCGGATTACTCTCCCAGTCGGGCGAGAACTCCAAGAAAGACAAAGGCTTGAACTTTAAGGGTGAAGCCACGAACGCCAGTTTCGATCAGGCAGGCTTCGTATGGGCATCGAGAACAGGAAGCAATTCTTGGCTAAACCTTGGCTTCAACTACCACAAGAGTCGCAACTTTGACCAAATTCTCTCAACGAGCGGTTCGCTCAACAATGCCTCGCTCAATAAGCTCAGCGCCGCAAAGAAATTCCAAGGCTTATCACAGAAAGGAAGTATGGCATGGAACGCCGTGGACGATAGTTACGCGCATTTTCTTACCAACGACAAGGGGATAATGAATTATTATAATGCCACATCCTATGCTTTCGGACAGCATGAGTATGGTTACATCGGCGAATACGACTTCAACATCAGTGGCAATATCAACGACCGCGTATTCCTTGGTGTCACATTTGGCTTGCACGACGTAAACTATCGTGGCAACAAGATTTATGCGGAGAATGATGCCACTGGCGAACTGTCTGACAACTATGAGCAACTGAAGATCGACGGCACCGGTTTTGACGTTAAGTTTGGCGCCATATTCCGTCCCGTTGCCGAGTCTCCTTTCCGTATCGGTTTGTATCTTAACACTCCGGTGTTCTACGATCTGACGATGCATGGAGATTATGACCTTACGTTCTATCCTGAAAAAACGAACAACAAGGTTGGAAACTCAAGCGACTACGAGTATAAGGTTTACACTCCGTGGAAGTTTGGCGTGAGCTTGGGAAACACCTTTGGCAACAACATTGCCGTGGGGATCACGTATGAGTATCAGAAATATGGTGCCATAGACAACCGTATAAACGACGGCACGACATATTATGACAACTGGACCGGAAGCTATTATTCCAACACCAGTTCGGACGACGTGATGAACAAAGACGCAGAGTTGAACCTCAAGGGTGTTCACTTGCTGAAGGTTGGCTTGGAGTACAAGCCAATGCCACAATTGGCTGTTCGCGTGGGTTACAACTACATGTCGCCGCAGTTCAAAGACAACGCTTATCGTGACGGTTCACTTCAGTCTCCCGGCGTTGGATATGCCACATCTGCAGACTATACCAACTGGAAGGCGACCAACCGCTTCACATGCGGCCTTGGTTTTACGCTCAACAAGTTCTTTGCTGACGTGGCCTATCAGTATAGCCACACAAATGGCGAATTCTTTCCATTCATGAGCTACTATCCTTCAAGCAAGGATGACGAGACATATGCCAACATTAGCGAAAAAACAAAGGTCAGCGTTAACCGCCACCAACTCTTGTTTACAATTGGTTATAGATTCTAAAAGCTATAATATCACAAAGAACACGAAATTATCAATATTTGAGCAAATTGATAAAAATAAGGGCATGAACGTATTGTTCATGCCCTTATTTTTTTGTAACTTTGTGAACATTATGAAACGATTTTATATTATTGCCATACTATTATTATCCATAATAGGTTCGTTCGCGCAAAAACGAGAGTTTCGAGGCGCATGGATACAAGCCGTCAACGGACAGTTTCAAGGTTTGTCCACTCAAGTGATACAGCAAAGGCTGAGCAGGCAACTTGACGTGCTGAAAGCTGATGGCGTGAATGCTATCATCTTCCAAGTGCGCCCTGAATGCGATGCCCTTTACAAAAGCGATTATGAGCCATGGAGCCGCTACCTTAGCGGACAACAAGGCAAGGCACCAAATCCTTATTGGGATCCGCTGCAGTGGATGACAGACCAATGCCACCGGCGCGGAATGGAGATACACGCATGGATCAACCCTTTCAGGGCAAAGACAAAGGGCACGGCTCTCCTCGCAAGCAATCATGTGGCAGCAGAACACCCAGAGTGGACTTTCTCGTATGGCGGACAGCTTATCCTGAACCCTGCATTTAAGGAAGCCGCTGACTATACCTGCAAGGTGGTAGACGACATCGTGAGCCGTTATGACATAGACGGATTTCACATCGACGACTATTTCTATCCGTATCCCGTGGCAGGCGAGAGCATACCAGACGATGAAGTCTTTCGTGCCAACCCGCGAGGTTTCAAGAAAATAGGCGATTGGCGACGCGACAACGTAAACCGTTTTATAAAGCAACTCAACGAGACAATACACAAACGCAAGCCTTGGGTGAAGTTTGGCGTGTCTCCATTCGGCATATACCGCAACCAAGGAAGTGACCCCAAGAACGGCTCAGCCACAAAAGGTTTGCAAAACTATGACGACCTTTATGCTGACGTTCTTCTTTGGGTCAACAATGGTTGGGTTGACTATTGCGTGCCTCAGCTTTATTGGGACATTGGCAATCGTGTAGCTGACTATAAGACCCTCATAAACTGGTGGGACAAGCATGCGGCAAACCGCCCCTTATACATTGGCGAGAATGTCACTGGTACGGCAAACTCCACAGACCTCGACAATCCCAATATCAACCAAATGCCAGCAAAGCATAAGCTGCACCAATCATCGCACAACGTACAAGGCACCGTGCTTTGGTACGCCCAAGCTGTCGAGGACAATGTGGGCAACTATGGATCAGTGTTGCGCACGGCTTACTGGAAATACCCTGCCTTGCAACCCTTGATGCCTTTCATTGACCACAAGCGTCCAAAGAAGCCCCGTAAGGTAAAAGCCGTGTGGACGAGCGATGGCTACATCCTCTTTTGGTCTATACCTCGTGGAAAGCAATGGAACGACGTGGCAAAGCAATACGTGGTATATCGTTTTGCCAAGGGCGAGAAGGTGAACACGGATGACCCTTCAAAGATTGTAGCCATAACCACTGACACTTTCTACAAACTTCCATACGACAATGGACAAAAGAAGTATACATACATAGTGACTGCCCTCGACAGGATGTCGAACGAAAGCAAGGCAAAGAAAGTGAAAGTGAACCTTTGACATAATCCAACAAGTAAAACCATTTTTAAAAGCCCAACCACATGAGTCCGTTAACCGTAACCATAACCATAGTAGCCTATTTTATAATTCTTTTCACAGTGTCTTGGCTCGCCGGAAGAAAAACCGACAATCAGGGTTTCTTCCTTGGAGGCAGAAAGCAACCGTGGTTTCTCGTGGCTATAGCCACAATGGGCTCATTCCTGTCGGGCGTGACATTTGTGTCGGTTCCAGGCATGGTGGCAGACAAGAGCTTCTCTTATCTGCAAATGGTGATGGGGTTTGTCGTCGGACAGTTCATCATAGCATTTGTCTTGGTGCCTCTGTTCTATAAGATGAACTTGGTGTCGGTATACCAATATTTAGAGGACAGGTTCGGGGCACGCTCTCACAAGACCGGAGCATGGTTCTTTTTCATCTCCAAGATGCTTGGCGCTTCCGTCAGGCTGTTCCTTGTGTGCCTTACCCTCCAGTTGCTTGTGTTCGAGCCATTCCATCTTCCTTTTATATTAAACGTAATAGTCACCGTGTTCCTCGTTTGGGTATATACCTATCAAGGAGGCGTGAAGTCGGTCATTTGGACTGACGTGCTCAAGTCGTTGTGTCTCATCCTCTCGATTGTTCTCAGCATCGTCTTCATATCATCAGAACTCAACCTTGGCTTTAAGGGAATGTTCCAGTCGATATCCAACAGCAGCATGAGCCAAGTGTTCTTCTTTGATGATGTCAACGACAAGCGATACTTCTTCAAGCAGTTCATAGCAGGCATATTCACCATGATTGCCACAACGGGCCTTGACCAAGACATGATGCAACGCAACCTCAGCTGCCGAAACTATAAGGACTCACAAAAGAACATGATGGTTAGCATTGTTTGCCAGTTTTTCATAAACCTTTTGTTCTTGATGCTTGGAGTGCTTCTTTATCTCTTTGCCTCTAAAGTTGGAATTAGTGCCACAGGCGATACCCTGTTCCCTGCAGTGGCCACAAGTCAATATCTCCCCGGTATTGTTGGCGTGCTTTTCGTGATAGGCTTGTTCGCCGCGGCATATTCGGCAGCAGGTTCCGCACTCACAGCCCTTACCACATCGTTCACACTCGACATCCTTGACGCCGACAAGAAAAAAGATGACGCGGCAAATGCCACGTCTTTGACCAAGACGCGCAAGACCGTTCACGTCTGCATGGCACTGTTGATGGCAGTTGTCATCTATGTCTTCGGACTCCTCAACAACACCAGCGTGATAGATGCAGTTTACGTGCTTGCCAGCTACACCTATGGTCCAATTCTTGGAATGTTTGCCTTTGGCATATTGGTTAAGGCAAAGACCAAAGACAAGTTTGTACCCTTTGTCGCAATAGTGTCGCCGATACTATGTTTTATCCTTCAAGAAAACTCTGAAGCATGGTTCAATGGATATAAGTTCAGCTATGAGTTGCTTATCCTTAACGCCATGTTCACTTTCATTGGGTTGTGCTTGTTGATTCGTCGTAATAACGCTAAGGAATAACAAAGAGAGATTATGAAGAACATTTTATTAATCATTGCACTAACGCTTGGCATCATCAATGTCAACGCGCAAGGTCTCAAACACTGTGAACCGGTGGAAGTTGGGTTAGCCGCCTCGCGTCTTCTTTATGCCGACAGTGCCATCAACAAGGCTATCGCCGAGAACGCCACCCCTGGAGCCGTGCTATGTGTGGTGCGCCATGGAAAGATTGCGTACCTCAAGGCTTATGGCAACAAAAGGGTGTTTCCGAAGGTTGAGAAAATGACCACAGAAACGGTCTTCGACATGGCATCGTGCAGCAAGTCAATGTCTACGGCTATCTGCGCTTGGATTCTCATTGAACATGGAAAGCTTAGACTTCTCGACCGTGTAGACAAATACATTCCTGGATTTGAAAACTGGAAAGACTCTGCGGGCAACGTCACTTCAATACGTGTCGTCGACTTGATGACCCACATCTCCGGACTGCCCCCATACGCTGATGTCAACAAAGTGAAGGAAAAATATGGCGCGCCTAATCGCGACGGCTTGATAGAGTATATCTCTCACTGCAAACGCGACTTTGAGCCAACCACAGATTTTCAATACAGTTGCATCAATTACATCACCTTGCAACGAATCATCGAGACCATCTCTGGCGAGAGTCTCAATGTTTTCGCAAAGAAACACATATTCGATGTCCTTGGCATGAGCCATACTGATTATACTCCATCCTCAACGCTCGCCAAGCTGTGCGCCCCAACCGAGAAGCTGGCAGACGGCAATTGCCTTCAAGGAGTGGTGCATGACCCTCTGGCCCGCATCATCAATGGCGGAATCTCAGGTAACGCCGGTGTGTTCTCCACGGCTGAGGACATTGCCAAACTTTGCGCAGCACTTCAAAACGGTGGCTCCTGGAATGGACGTCACTTATTAGGCCCGGCGGCCGTAAAGGCCATGCGCACGGTTCCAAGAAGAGCGGCTAAATTCGGACGCACGCCAGGATGGGATTGCTATTCAGACTATGCTTCTAACAATGGTGACATGCTGAGCGCAGAAACCTATGGACATACAGGGTTCACGGGTACAAGCATCGTCATGGATCCCGTCAACGACATCAGCATAATCCTTCTTACCAACAGCGTTCATCCCACTGGAAAGGGTAACGTTATCGGACTTCGCTCTTACGTTGCCAATGCCGTGGCATCTTCAATAATAGAATAGCTAATTTTTAAACGATATGCCAATGAAATCATTGATATGTCTTGCTGGCATTGCCATCGGCTTGCTATCACCAACTACAATGTTCGCCCAAAGTTGCTCCAAGGGTTATTCATGGGAGGCAGACTTGCACCATCGTCTGCTCGTGGATTTCTGCAAGGACGAGAAAAGCGTATTGGACTACATTCACCGTTACATCCCAAACGTTACAGATGAACAAATGAAGGTGTGGGAGAAGACTGGTGCCTTGGAGTTTCGTGTCATTAATGGTGAAAAGAAGTATTTTCAAAATGCCGCACCCAACTTGTTCCGCATCGACAATGCTTGCAGGGCCATTAAGCTGAAGAAAGACGGAGAAGTCTTAGGAGAATCGGAGAAAGCCGACATGGTGAACATTCCCAAGATAATAGCCAGTGCCCCAAGCAACAAAAACAGCGTAGCTGAACCAAAGAAAATCAAGGTCAGGTACACATTAACCGTGAAGGCCGATGCGGTGCCATCTGGCGAGACCATTCGCTGCTGGCTTCCGTTCCCGAGGACAGACATAGAAAGGCAGAAGAATGTGAAATTGCTGTCTACAAGCGAGAGCCAATGTCAGCTCTCGGCGGTAGAATTCGCCCATTCAACCATCTATATGGAGAAGAAGGCCGAAGCTGGAAAGCCGACCGTGTTCTCGGAGGAGTTTGAGTATGTGTCGAATGGCAGTTGGTTTAATATCCTGTCGAAAGACGTGAAGCCATACGATACGAGTTCCGCCCTATACAAGAAGTACACATCCGAGCGCGACTGCCACATGGTCTTCACCCCAAGGCTGAGACAGTTGGCTGACAGTCTGACGCATGGAGTAGTGAACCCCGTGATTAAGGCTCAGCGAATGTTCCAGTGGGTAAACGACAACTTCCCTTGGGCTTCGGCACGAGAATATTCAACGATAGAGAACATACCGGAATACGTTCTTGAGAACCATCATGGCGATTGTGGTCAAGTGACCCTTCTCTTCCTTACGCTTTGTCGTATTAGCGGCATTCCTGCCCATTTCGAGAGTGGGTTTATGATGCATCCTAACGCTGAGAATCTCCATGACTGGGGTGAAATATATTTCGAAGGCATTGGCTGGGTACCGGTAGACATGTCGTTCGGCATCCCA
Organism: Lachnospiraceae bacterium; assembly: GCA_963660075.1. Lineage (GTDB taxonomy): Bacteria > Bacteroidota > Bacteroidia > Bacteroidales > Bacteroidaceae > Prevotella. Next base: position 11,896 of record CAVKWN010000004.1, on the reverse strand, counting down.
ACTTACGCCAAGAACGAGGACGAGAAGTGGTTTTTCCTCGGAGGTATAGACTCTTGGAGAATGGTTGTCAACTCTGACTTTGGAGAAAGCCTATTCCCAACAAAAACATGGCCGCGTAGCGAAACCGTTGATTTCCAGCGTGGTGAAGTCGAATGGAAAGGTGGTAACCTCTATTTCGACAAGTGGAATTGGAACTTAGAGGTTATCGACTGATTAGCCCCACCTCCGAAAGACCGTTTACTTTTAATACTGCATAAAAAAGTCAGCAATGCCTTTGAACAGACATTGCTGACTTTTTTATGTTGCGGAAAGTTATTTTGAGAAAACTACTCCTTTGGCTTTGACAAATTTGACTCTACAACAGAGGAGAGAGAAAAGCCATCAGTCTCCACCTCCGCAGCAACATATACTGGGCGGTTTTTCGACTCATTGAAGATGCGTCCCAAATATTCTCCGATGATACCAAGCGAGAGCAATTGAACACCACCCATAAATAATATGACGGTCATCATGGTTGGGTAACCTTGTACCGGGTCACCCAAGACCATGGTCTTTAACAAGGTGTAACACATGAAAACAAATGCTACAAAAGAGACTATGATGCCTAAATACGCCGACCATCTTAATGGTGCCACCGTAAAAGAAGTAATACCATCTATCGCCAGATGTAAAAGAGTGTGCAAATTCATGTGCGACTCTCCACCAACGCGGTTTTGGGTCTCGAAATCAACTCCACATTTCTTAAAGCCAATCCAAGCATACATTCCCTTCGTATATCGCTCGCTTTCTCTCAATTGCTTGAGTACATTTACGCAAGCTTTGTCTAATAAACGGAAGTCACCGACGTTGGGCAGAATGTCATATCTTGCTGTTTTTTGCAAAAGGCGATAAAACAGAAGCGAGGCTTTCTTTCTGAGCCAACTTTCTTTGCCTCTTGACAAACGATTGCCATAGACATCTTGGAATCCAAGCTCCCATTTCTCCAGCATTTGGGGGATAACATGTGGTGGATGTTGTAAATCAGCATCCATAATTACAACGCAATCACCCGAAGCATGGTCGAAGCCTGCCAACATCGCGCTTTCCTTGCCAAAGTTACGAGACAGGCTGATGTAGCCGAAACGAGAATCCTTGGCTCGTAGCTGTTTGATAATATACAAAGTGTTGTCCATACTTCCGTCGTTTATCAGCAACACTTCCCAGTCATATTTATTATTGTTACCCATCAGATCTTCGAGAGCCTCAAAGAGATTCATCAAAGTTTCCTGTTCGTTATAACACGGAATCAGAATTGTAACTTTTTTCTTATTCATATCATTCACTTTGTTTGAAGGCAAAGAAGCGTTGCCCTAAGTAATTGATTACCACAAACAAACCGCTGCCAATCAACATTGATATATTTTCCAACAGGCTTACTTCCATTTCCCAACCGATGTGTGAAAGGCAGAATTTTACCATGGGACGAGCCAGACTGAACGCAATAAAATAGCAGACCACAATATTCAAAACAAACCTCGCAAGCGACCACCATCCCTTCTCATGATAACCAAAGGTGAAATGTTTGTTCAGAAAATAACTCACAATACTTGCCAAAACATAGTCTGTTGCCGAGGAAAGCCAATATCCAAGGTGCAAGATATTGTAGCATGAGAACATTACCGTTAGTCCTACTATGGTATTGACAATACCTACCAGAACGAAACGCACAAAAGACTTGTCATAAAAAAGCTTACGAAAAAGACCAATCAGCATTTCGACAAATCTTTAATTTTTTGTTGTGCAAAAACAGTATATGTCACGAAATCTCCACCCGAGGCTTTAAGCATCTTAATCACGCCGTCCAGTCTCTTCAACAACTCATCGCCACAGTTCATTTTGATAATCGCTTGTGTCTTCCATTCTGGATGTTCTCTAAGGTTACAAAATTCCCATGGATGCATATAGGTGGTGAAATATCCATCATGTCTCAATGTCCGTCTTATCATCCAATGATATAATCTGATGGGCAATACATGATTTGCCAACCAAAACAAGGGAAAGCGAATAATAGGGGTAACGGAAGACGGAATCTGCAATACTCCATCTTGCATAAAGCATGTTCGAGGCATGTCTAAATGCATGTATCGGCCAGGGATAAACGCTGGATTAAGCGAAGAATTATACAGATAACCTTCATCCTTTATTTGCTGATTGGATACGGGAAACATGCGAGGTTGCCTATAACCATTGATGCGGACATCATATAAACCTTCGATAACTTTCTTTGATAGTTCCACATCCGTAGGCTGTGGATTGAAATGGTCTACTCCGTGGCTAGCCACTTCGTGCCCTTCATTCATGATGCGCTTCATTACCTCGGGGGCGTTCTTTGCGAAGTTGGCTGTGCAGAAGAAGGTTGCTTTCACCTGGTTTTGCTTCAAACAGTCGAGTATGCGGTTGGTTCCTCGGGCCGACACTTTCATACCTTCCTCAAGGGAGATGTCGACACCATGCTCACGGGGCAGGTCGAACTCCTCTGTGTCGAAACTCAATAATATCTTTGGTTTGTCCATCGTCTTAACAGTTATACTTGGCAAAGATATCTAAAAAAAAACGAGTTTGCAAAATAATTAGCCATTTATTTGATAAGTTTCAAGGAAAAATCATATACAAACAGATGAGGCACGATGAAGAATTGAATAAAGGGATACACAATGTTTAGTATTTTTTGCGTCTACAAACTAATATTCGTCAAATAATGAATACCTTTGCAGCGTTTTGAGGCATAAACCCCAGGATTATTATATATTATGGAGAAATATAAAATTATTTATCCCGAAAGCAGAGGCTTGTTTCAGGATCAATTGTCTGAAATGGCTGCGACGCTGAAAGAATATCTTTCCAACGAGTCTTCAGTGGGAAGGCAAATAGCTTATTCCAAGGTGTTTTTGAGCGATATACAGAATCAATATGCCGGCTTGAAAACGTCATCTGCTTTCTGCGACATATTGTCAAAGGCTCCTTGCAGCATCATTGGCCAGGCACCTCTCAATGGATGCAAAATGGCAGTGCTACTGAAGACGACAGACCTTTCTGAAAGCCTTACGTTTCATAGTATGCGCCTCAGCGACGACGAAGCTATCGGTCAAAGCTCTTATCTCCAAACCCTCCAGCTTTTCAACAAATATATAGCCTATCTCGATGAGCATGGGCTCGACATGAGGACGCACCTCGTGCGCACGTGGATATATATAAGCGACATAGATGTCAACTATAGTGGGGTGGTGAGGGCTCGCAACGACATATTCGCTCGATACGGGCTAACCGCTGATACCCACTTCATTGCTTCAACTGGCATCGGTGGCGATAGCCAAACTCGCTATGCGTGCGTCGCAATGGATTTCCTTACCTACCCCCATGCAGAAGAGCGGCAGAAGAAGTATTTGAAGGCCCTCGACCATCTTAACCCCACTCATGAATATGGCGTGGCCTTTGAGCGCGCCACGCGGCTCGACATGGGCCGTGCGATGCATTATTACGTTTCAGGCACGGCAAGCATCGACTGCAACGGAAACGTGATGCACGTCGGCGACGTGAAGCTCCAGGCCGAACGGCTCATAGAGAATATAAGGGCACTTCTTGCCGATGGCGATGCCACGCTGGCCGACATCCACTACCTTATAGTGTATCTGCGCGATATAAGCGATTACGAGACCATTGACTGCATTTTCCGTAAGCGCTTTCCAAGCACGCCCTTCATCATCGTACACGCCAAGGTGTGCCGCCCCGAATGGCTTATCGAGGCGGAGTGCATAGCCGAAAGGTATCGCTAAAGTCCGATGGCCTCGACAAGTTTCTTTTGATTCACCACTGGCGAGGTTATCAGTTCTGGCAAGTTGTATGTCTTCATGAAAGTGTCGTAGAATGTCGGCGACTTTTGCGGCAACACGAATGGCTTGGTGAAACGCCCTGTGCGTTTGTCGAAATGGGCAAAGTAGGGGCGTGCCCAACCTCCATCCATACGCTTGCTGCTGAACACAATCCACCGACCGGTCGACGACCACGTGTGGAAGCTCTCTACGTTTCGGCTATTTAGCTCGTCTAGACGGCGCACTTGGCCAGTCTTCAAATCTAGCATGGCAAGGTCGGCCTCGGGATGCCATATAGAGAAATTGCCGTAGTTGAATTCAACGAACACCACATAGCGTCCATCGGGCGACACGCGTGGCAGGCTGACGGTGTGATGCCTGGAGCTTGCCTCGTAAACGCACTTTGGCGTGCCGAACTGACGGGTCTTCGCGTCGAATGTCACGCTCCACAGGTCGTATCGCAAGCTGTCGAAGGGTGTGTCTTTTGTGTAGGCGTTGCCACGGCAGAAAAATAGCGTCTTACCGTCTGGACTCCATTCGGGGAATGTCTCCATGGCATTGTCGCCACTCAGCGAGGGCGAGGTTATTATCACGTCATGCTTTATATCGTATACGCCAATGTCGGCGGCTAAGTCGCTAACCTCGATAGGTTTCTGACCGCTCGAATGGAAAAACTGCTGTATCTCGTTCATCGAAAAAGCTATGTATTGTCCGCTCGGATGCCATCTAGCATAAGTAGCTCCCATCTTGACAGTGGGGCAACGTGGCATTACCTTGCGCACGTTGCCGCCTTGACTGATGAGCGTGCCGCCATTCTTGCCTCGCACATGTACCATGAAATCGCTTGTCGAGTTCTGGCGAAATGTGTGGCAGTTGACGCACTTCTTACCGAATGACCGGTTATCGAGTATCGTGGTCTCATCAAAATTGGTAAGGTCACGCTGGTAGATGCCCATCTCGTTCCATAATTCGTAGCCAGGATAAATAAGTCGATAAGCGAGATACGAGTCGATGGTGTCGCGACTAATCATGTTTGTTATTGGGCGATACTCTGTCCATTTGCCTTCACGCTTCACGCCTATGGTGATCGTAATCTTTCCGCCCTTGTTGGCATTAAGCATTTCGTGCCACGAATCCTCCGGCATCACTACATCAGCATCGTCAGACACGGAGCGGAAATATTCCTTGCCGCCTGAGGTCACGACCACCTGATAGGCATCGCCTGTCTGCTTTACGCGAAAATTGGTCGGGGCTATGTTGCAAGGCAACGTCACTCCTGTATAGTCTGGATATATGCGAGGCTGCGTCTTGGCATAGGCATCGGGACGCTTATAACCACCATCGCACGCGGCGAGCAGCGCGAGCGTGGCCAAGGAAAGTATTATGTGCTTTATCATCATTGTTTCGCTATCTTTTTATTTCTTCAACTTGTTGCCGTATGGGCTCACATAGTTGAGATAGAACCAATAGGTATCGCCAAACTGAGCCTGTAGCGCCGCCATGTTGCTAGTCTGCGCGAGCTGCGCATACTGTTGGAAACGTCCACGCGTTTCATAAGAAGGCTGCATACCCTTGGTGTCGTTGCCTCCGATTTGGTATACGATAAGAGCTTCCTCGAAGACGCGCGGCATTCCCTCGGGATGGAATTGCTTGCACAATGGCAGATTATCGACAAAGCGCGGCAAGTTGTTGGACAATAGGAGGTCGCACATCAGATAGTCGTAAGCCATTCGGTTTCGTGGGTCGTGCTCAAGCACGTATTGCAGGTTGGGGCCTATGTTCTCCACGTTTATGAAATTGGCTTTCCGTGGCTCGCTTGTGCTGAAGACGTGCAAGCCAGCCACCTTGCCTCTCTCCACGCATGCCTCAAGAACTTTGGCCTCGTCTTGGTAAAACAGGCTTTGCCGCAACCTTGCTATGTATTTTCGCGCAATGGCTTTGCGCCCGTTTACAATGTTGTAGCGGGCAAGGTTTACGAGTCGCGGAGCTGTTTCACCCCATACCACCATAGCCTCAAACTCCCAGTGCTGTGCATCGTTGACGCATCCGAGTTGTTCGAGCAGGTAGTGGCCATACTCTGTCTCGCGCGTGCGGCTCTGCCATGGAAAGTAGAGCGAGTTGACACCAACGACAGGCTGGAAGTCAAACAAGTGGTCGAAAAGCTGCCCCTTGTTGTAGAGCGCAAGATTGTGGAAATAGAAAATCAAAGGGTTTGCCTGACGGGTGTTGCTGAGGTAACGTTCGGTGTGGTGCAATGCCGCGTCCCAGTCGTGGCGGTCTATGGCTTGCTGCGCCTTGATCATGCGAAACTCGCTCATCGAAAATGTGCGCATGAAGCTATAGCCCGAAAACAATGTAATTACTACGACTGAAGCAATGTTTACTGCGGCATATTTCCATCCTTTCAACGACGATGGCCTTACCTTCTTGTCTTTAACCCAAAAGCACATGGCCAATGCCAGGATGCCTAAGGCGATGAAGCTCCAAACCACTACCGAAAGTGTGTTCGACAGGCGGGCCGTCCACACCCAAAGGGCTATGGCAGGTATGAGCGACAGATGCAACATATCCTCGCGAAGTGTCAGAGCCGTGAGAATGCGCCACGTCATAAGGTACGCGCCTGTGATCAATGTGCTCATGACGACGGCACCCAAAGCAGGATAATAAAAAAACTGCACGACGAAAGCCGTGAGCCACTCGGTCAGCGTGTGGCTATTGAAATAGTCGGCGGTATAGAGAAACAGCTGGTGTTGCTCGTTGTAGTAAAGCACGTGCGACAGCAAATCGCTATACGACACGTAAACGACGACAAACAGCACTATGGCCAACAAATAGTGTAAACGAGCTCTCATTGCTTGCTTTTTTGAGAAAGATAAAAAAGAAATGTACTGAGAAGGGATCGCGTCTGCAATCCATAAACAGTACACTTCTTTTTATTAGTTATTGTTCAGTATGTCTTACTCAGCGCCATATCCTGGATTCTGCTTGAGCTTGGAGTTGAGATCCATCTCGGTCTGAGGAATCGGGTAGATATAGTTGTTGTCGCTGTACTTGCTGCCTGCCAATTCTACATGCTCTGTGCCAACATACGGAGTGAAGGTCTCTCCATTGAGTGTCCAAACCATGCTGTGATACTTGCGGTTGAGCACGGCCTTGGCATCACCCCAACGGCGCAGGTTCCACTTGCGTATCGGACCTTCGAGGGCAAACTCCACGCGCCACTCGTTCTTGATTCGCTTCAAGAGCTCTTCCTTGGTGCCGCAATAGGTTGGCTTGCTTGAATCGGTGTTCTGCAAAGCTGGCATGCCTACACGAGCGCGAACCTGGTTCACGGCATCGAAAGCCTCAGCGCAGAGTGGGTTAAGGTTGTTCATGGCTTCGGCATAAGTCAGAAGTACCTCTGCATAGCGGATTATAACCTCGTCCTTGCCCATGTCCCAACCTGTTGACGACGGGTCGATTGCAGGGTCGAGCCACTTCTGCTGGTAGTAGCCAGTCTCGGTGGCATCACCGTGGCGACCAATACCTGTGTTGCCGCTGCTTTTCAAAGGTGCCACATGGATGGTCACGCCATACATTTGCTCACCGTCGTGCAGGACGCACACCTCAAGTCGTGGGTCACGGTTCTTGAATGGGTCAGCAGGGTCGAAGATCTTCGAGAGCTGTGGGCTATTGGCTGTTGGGTTGCCGTTGTCGTCGCGATCAACCACGCCAGCATCGTTGGTCTTGTAGATTGGACTTCCGTCGGTATCCTCAAAAGCGTCGACAAGATCCTGCGTGGGATCCATGCCACCCCAACCGAGTGTCGGGAAGCACTCCCAACCAATGAGATAATTGGTTTTGCTTGGTCTGTTGTACTGTATGTAGAGGATGTTCTCGGCACAGCCGTCAGACCCTTCCCAGAACAAGTCGGCATACTTGCCAGTGTTGTTCTTGTCCCAAAGTTCGTAATTGCCAGACTGCATGATGGCCTTAGCCTCGTTTGCAGCAGTCTGGTTGTCGCCATAGTACATGGCAGCACGCATCTTTACGGCACGAGCCGCACCCTTGGTTACGCGTCCGACACCGGTGCCTTCCCACTTCTCTGGAAGATATTCGATGGCCTTGTCGAGATCGGCAATAGCCTTGGTGTAAACTTCCTCACGCGATGACTGCTCGATGTTATTGAGGTCGGAAAGAGTCAGAGGCTTGTCTACATAAGGCACGGAACCGAAAGTCTGTATAAGGTTCCAATAGATGTAGCCGCGGAAGAAGTAAGCTTGTCCTTCGAGCTTCTTGCGTGTCTCATCGTCCATTTCCACTGTTGGTATCTTCTGCAGTGCCAAGTTAGCCTCACGTATGTAGGTGTATTCGCCCGACCATCCGTAGTCGGAAGGATCATACACACCTTTGGCCTCGTTGCCTGCTGCCCACTTGATACCCATTGTAGCATCATCGGTGTTGATGGCCTCGTCAGCTGACCAACTGAGATAGTTGTAAATGTCGCTGACATACATCTCGGCATCAGTGCTGGTTTTCCAGAAACTTGCGTCGGAGAGTTCTTCCTTTGGCGCCTTATCGAGGAAGTCGCTGCACGATGAGAAGGCAGCCATTCCGACAAAAGCCAGCGCTATATTAAATATTTTACTCTTCATGTTTTGCTTTTTTAGAATGTAAGTTTAACACCAAGTGAAATCTTTCTCACGTTGCTGTAAGACCAGCCACGGGTATTGCCAGACTCTGGGTCAAGACCCTTGTCAAGCCCTGAGATGGTAAAGAGGTTCTCACCTGTCACGTAGACCTGTGCATACGACAAGCCGATGTGCCTGATTACCTCTGTCGGCAATGTATAAGAAAGCATAAGGTTCTTCATGCGAACGTATGATGCATCCTGCAACCAGTAAGTTGACAGTTGATAGTTTGTTTGCGATGAAAGAGACAAACGTGGGAAAGTGCCGTCAGGGTTCTCTTCGCTCCAGCGGTTCCAGTGCTTGTTCAAGCAAGAAGCGCTGTTGAAGAAGGCGTATGAACACTCACCATTATAGTAGCGCTTGCAGTCGAATGCTCCTTGAAGAAGTCCGCTCAGCTCAAAGTTCTTGTAGCTCACGCTGAAGTTGAAACCGCCTGTCCAGTTAGGGAATTGGTTGCCAATGATTTGGCGGTCGCCAGCTGCCGTGATCTTGCCGTCACCGTCGAGATCCTTATAGCGGATGTCGCCAAGTTTCTCGTTGCCAGTGCGCTTCGGGCCCTTGTCGAGTTCCTCCTGAGTGCGGAACAAGCCGTCGGCCACATAGCCATAGTAAGAGTTGATGGCATATCCCTCAAGGTTCCAGATGTTGGAATCGCTTGTTGGGCCTTCAGTGCCAGCCATGTCAAGAATCTTGTTCTTGTTGTAAGACATGTTGAGCGACAAGTTGTATTTCCAGTCCTTGCCAATGCGGTTGTTGTGGCCAAGTGTGAGCTCAAAACCAGTGTTCTGCACGCTACCCACATTCTGTGCTGGTGCCGCCATACCGATTACGCCCTGAAGAGGCAAGTAGAGGAGCATGTCGTTGGTCTTCTTCTTATAGACAGAAAGCTCCATTGTGATCTTGTTGTCCAGGAAGCCGGCGTCGAGACCAAGCTCGTAGTTGGTAACTGTAGCCCACTTCAACTTGTCGTTCACGAGACGGCTCTCGTAAGCAGTAGAGTAAAGCGAGTTGTCGAACATGGTAGATCCATAAGCATAAGTAGCCACTGACGGATAGAGGTCGGATGAAGACAACTCCTCGTTACCAGTCTTACCCCAACCGAGACGCAGCTTGAGGTTGCTCAGCCAATCGGCACTCTTCATGAATTTCTCCTCAGAGATGCGCCAGCCTGCGGAGAATGCAGGGAACGTACCCCAACGGGTAGCCTTGGGGAAGCGTGAAGAAGCATCACGACGGATGTTGGCCTCGAAGAGGTACTTGCCGGCGTAGTTGTATTGCAAACGACCGAAGTATGACAGACGCGTCATCTCCGTGCCACCGCTCGAGTTCTTTTGTGAAGAAGCATCGAGAGTGTTGAGCGACTCGTCGAGGTTGTTGTTGCCGCCGCCCTGACGGGTAGCAGTGACATAGCGATACTTCACGTCGTACGACTCAAGACCTGCAAGCACGGCGAGGTTGTGGTCGCCAAACGACTTGTTGTAGTTGACAAGAATCTGGCCGGTGAGATAGTCGTAGTTGTAGTTGCGCACGTAAGCATAGCGATCACCTGAGCTGTATGTGCCATAACCCCAAGTCTTCTTGAAACCGAGCTGGTCGTCAGTCCAGTTGCGCCAAGAGTAGACTCCCTTGATGCTGAGGTCCTTTATTGGCTTGACCTCTGCCGTACCTATGAGGAACACCTCCTGGTTGATGTCCTTGGTCCAACCTGTCTTGTCACGTCCCTGCGTGGCGACAGGGTTGTCAACGCCAACATAGTTGAAATTGCCGTTTTCATCATACACGGGATCGGTAGGATGCGAGCGTGTGATACCCTGGATCACCTGCGTGAACCCGCTATACGAGTCGCGCTTTGTGCCACGGTAACCTGAGGCGTTGAGCCCGAGGGTGATATACTTGTTGATTTGCGACGTGATGTTCATGCGGGCATTGATACGCTTGTAGTCGATGTCCTTCGTGACACCATCCTGTCCGAGATAGCCAAGATACAGATTGTAAGTGGTCTTCTCGTTACCGCCGTTCAGCGTCAAGTTGTGCTGGTGCTCGAATCCGCTACCAGTCAGGGCTTCCTTATACCAGTCTGTGCTTGCCAGTTCACCAGTGCGATATTTCTCTACGGTTTCGTCAGAGAACGGTTTGGTTGCACCCGGGTGGTCGTTAAGGTAAGCCTCGTTGTAAAGATAAGCGTAGCCGTAGGCATCTACAAGGTCGAACTTGGAAAGAAGTGAAGACCAAGAGAATGTGGCGTTGTAGGAAACTGTGGTCTTGCCGGTCTTGCCCTTCTTTGTGGTAACGAGGATGACACCGTTGGCGGCCTGCACACCATAGATAGCTGCTGAGGCAGCATCCTTCAACACCGTCACCGACTCAATTTCAGAAGGGTTGATGACGTTCAGCGAACCAGGCACACCGTCAACAATGACGAGCGGTGAGGCTGAGTTGATGGAGTTCTTACCGCGCACGGTGATTGTGGCGTTCTGGCTACCAGGAGCACCCGTGGTCTGTACGGCTGTGACACCAGGCATCTCACCTGCCAAAGCTGAAGAAATGCTTGACACAGGACGGGCTGCGAGTTGCTCCGCGTTTACGGAAGCTACAGCACCGGTAAGGTTCTCCTTCTTCTGCACGCCATAACCCACCACGACGAGTTCATCGAGCACTTGCGAATCGTCCTTCAATGTTACCGAGAGGTTGCTCTTGGCCTTGACTAACTGTTTGATGTAGCCTATTGAACTGACTTCGAGTTCGGCACCCAATGGGGCGTCGAGCGTGAATTTACCGTCAACATCGGTAACCGTACCGCCTGTGGAGCCTTTCACTTTAATCGTGGCACCAATAACCGGATCACCATTGGCGTCTTTCACAGAACCTTTGATGGTCTGTTTTTGTTGATCAGTAGATAATAGCTCGGTAGTCTTACCTGTGCTTGCGCCGGATGTGGCAAAAGTTTGCATTGCCCCTCCCGAAAGCAATGCAGACAGCATAAGAAGCCTCGCGTTGAAATAGGATTTTTGCATATGCATGCGTGTTGTTTTGACCGCTAACTATTATTTTTCGAGATGCAGACATAACGGCCATTGCCCGCATCCGTATATTTTTATATTGATTATAAATTGTCAAAAGTGTTTGCAAAAGTAAACATTTCTTAGAAAAGAACATCAAATAAACAATAAAAAAAGGACGTAAAGGTCAAAAAAATGTAGCATGAACTACAAATTGGTTATTTTAAACTATTGCTGTCCGCTAAAACTCAAAATAGCATAAAAATTCGGCCCGAAGCCTTTTAAAATGGAACTTCGAGCTTGCTTTTTCAAAAAGTAAGCCCAGTTAATCAAATAGACTTGGTTCGGGAGGCGTTTCCTTGGCCTCTTGAACCATTTT
>CAVKWN010000003.1:0-71338 GCA_963660075.1 Lachnospiraceae bacterium | reverse complement strand
AGAATATCGGATTCGAACCGATGACCTCTTGCATGCCATGCAAGCGCTCTAGCCAACTGAGCTAATCCCCCTCGTTTTGTGATTGCAAAGTTAATTGTTTAGTTTTATTCCTCCAAATTTAAGCATTACTATTTAACAATTATTTAGCCTGTTAGTCGGTTTTTCCATCATTCTCTGCCTTTTCGCCCCAATGAAGCCTTATGCAATGCTGAAAAATATGTACTTCACTATTGCCGCAAGCTCCATCAACAGTATATAAAAGCAGAGGATAACTTTCAGTTTTTTGCCACCATTCAATGCGCATTCCAACGCATCTGAATAGCTGTGTATGGTTCCGGATAGGAGGCCGTAGGCTATGGAAGATGACAGCAGCATGAATGCGGCAGTGGGTACTAAACTCGTTGACGCGCTGCTTGGATAAAGTTCGCCCGTGACGCTAAGCAAGATTGCATGACGTGGAAATATAAGTAGTGACAGGATGCACAACTCGAAAACGATGAGTTCTATGGCAACGCTCAACCCTTTCTTTTGCAATGTGTTAACCTTGGAAGGAGATTTTATGAAAAGGCTTGTGGCAGACCATAACCCACTTCTTATGCATGACCCAATGGAGATGTCGATAAGAATGATCCATACAAGCAGGGGAGTGTTAACGAGGTTCATGACGAATGTGCCAAAAAACCAGCGGATGCCACTCTCGCTTAGTAAGGTTCTTATAGATGAAGACGGCATGGCGGCGGACCATAGCCATGATCCGAGGATTATGACTATGTATCCAATTATGATTCCTATTAATGCCTTATGAAGCCAATTCTTCCTTATCATTCCTCGTCTGGATGAAGATTGTCTAAATCGATTATTCGTAGCTCTAATGCCCTGACCACAAGTCTTGTGGCGTTTACGCTGAACGTACCTGCGTCGTCGGCGAATAGCTTTTTCACGAGTTCGTTTTGTCGTTTTTCAAGGCTCTTTACACCGAATGGCATTCCCCTGAGCTGCGTTATTTGTTCCTTGGTGTATCCAAGCGCGAGATGGCGAAGGAACCTCTCATCATATTCGTCTATGTCGTAAGAGATAAGTGCCTCTTGGCTCATAATCTCATTGTTTACGTTTTTCTTGAACCTCTCCACTATTTTCTCAAGTATAGGCTCGTTGAAAACCAATCGCTTGCCAGACATCACCGCCTCAACATCGCTACGCGTGAGCAGTTCGCCAGTCTTGAGGATGATACCGTCGCAACCGGCATCGAGCACGTCAACCCACAGCTTCTCGTTGAGTATTTCACCAGTGAAAATAAGCACTTTGACTTTTGGGTAGGTTTGTTTCGTGTGGCGGCAAATCTCCACGCCCACAGTCGTAGAGCCTCCCAGACCCAGGTCGAGCAACACGAGGTCGGGTTGGTTTTGGCGCATGAGTTTCCAGAAGGAAGTTTCGTCGGCGGCGGTGCCAATGACATGGGCTTCTGGAATGTCGCTTTCTATGATGCCTTCAGTGCCTTTCAGTTCAAGAGGCACATCCTCTACGATAATGATATTGAAGTCTTTCATCTCAAGTATATCTTTGGAATTAATATTTTTACAAATACGTGACCTTGGGCGTCTTTGACAGCTTGGATGCCGCATGCCCTGAGGTTTGTCGCCTCACCCATTTCCCTTACTATCTGTCGGCATAGCAACATATTGAGGTCTATGGTGTATGGCGTAAAAAGGTTGGCCACTTGTTCGTCGGTGAGCGAGTCAAAGCCCGTCATCCTTACTATTATATATGTGTTTTTCTTGTCCAATGGTTGTCCGAGCGTATCCTTGCCACTTTCCTCAACAGAGAAAGGATGGTTGCCATTGCTTTTTCTCAAGATGTCAAGCATATAAGTGTATACGGACTTATTGACTCGTTGTTGTGGAACTTGTCGCAATGCCTGCTCCGCAAGAATGGAATAGAGGTCATGATAGTAGGTAACGACTTCGCTTAGTTCGTCGATGTTCGTCTGGTTGTTGCCGATCATCTGCTTGATACGTGACGGATAATACATCGTCTCGTGCTTCAATGTTGACAAGCAGTTGTCGAGTACGCTGTTAGAAATGTGAAGGCGTCCGGCTTCCATCTCAATTCGATGACATTCGTCTGTGGCAAGTTCTGTTTGGGAATCCATTTCCTGGTTATTCTCAATGTTTGTTTTCAATGCTGACAATATCCTCTCAACCACATTTTGCAGTTTTGCTTTTTGCTCGTCTTTAAGGGTGAAGTTGTCAAAGTTGGCAAGTTTCGTTATTCCGTCATGCTTTTCCTTGTCTGTCAAGTTGGAAAGCAGAATATCGTTCATGCGGTTGATGCGCTCAACGCAGAACTTATAATTCAGCTTGTGACGGTAGTACAAGAAATACCACGACGGGAATATCACTAAAAGCAAGATGATGAGCAACACGACAGACACCATCTTGTTGGTCTTGCTCCGTTGCATATAGCTGATATATGAAGGCAACGAATTGTCGGCGCTCGCAAGTCGGAAAAGTCTTGTGTACACATTGTTGCACTCTCTGTAAACGTCCCAACGATGTAGGGCAAGCGCCGCGACGGCAGCCTCGTTGCTCACGTCGAGCAACACAACCGTGTCTTTAGGGTTGATGTATTTATGGCAACTGTCAGCGAATCGTAGAGTCTCCTCGTATTTCCCCATTATATTTGAGAGATACGCTGAATCGGCAAATTCCGCCGCCTTGTTTCCGGCGTGAATGAAGTTGGCAATGGAGAGCATTGCCAAAAGCAAGATAGTTCTGATCTTGCCAGATGGAAGCCGGAAGAAGATGCGCGAGCCTTTACCGACAGTGCTTTCCGCGGCAATCATGCATGACTTGAATATCGAACTCGTCTTTTTGTATTTCTCTATTATCCCTTTGCAGTTTTTCAGTCCGAAGCCATGGCCGCCTGTATAGGTGCGGTCGAAGACGTGCGAAAGCACCTCCTCTGTCATTCCTTTTCCCGTGTCGGAAACTGATATCTCCACGTATTGCTGATTGCCATCTTGACTGTCGGTTACGGTTCTCGACTCTATTGTCACAGTCCCGTCTTTCGGCGTGAATTTCCTTGCGTTGTCGGCAATGGTGTTGACCATGAACAAAGTAAGGGTCGGGTCTGCCTTTAGCACGGCATCGGTAGGCTTCACAATGAGATGGATGCCTCCGAGCGTAAAGCCCATTGCGCTGTGGCTTACCATGTCGAACACTTGCTGCAAGCGGAAATTCTCTATTCGCAAACTCAACTCGCCTTGCCGCATCTGAATCCATTTTGTGAGGATGGAGTTATATTCAGTTATGCTGTCGGTGATTTCTTCCACATACCTTAACCTCTTGTCGTTGGCTTCTTGCGTCTTGAGGTTCGTATCACCGTTGTCCTTGCTGGTCTGTGCTTGTCTTATGCGTTTTATCTCGTTGACCATTCTGTCTATCAACGGCAGAATGCTGCAAATGAGTTGCACCTTGGCGCGTTGCTCAAGATTACGCTTGCGGTTTTGCGTCAAATGAAGGTTAGCCACGTCTGTGGCTTCTTTTATCTCGTCAAACTGCTCATGTCTGATCTCTATTTCGCGCTCATTATTACTTTTCCATTTGCTTAGGGGCATAAGGAGTTTGGAAATGGAGAAGGCCTCGTCGCTATGTCGGCGCATACGTGTAAAGATAACGAGCAAGACCACAACCAACACTATCATCAGTATGACGATGACTATCAAGAAATTCAGTCCCTGCACGGCGTCATCGAGTTGTGTTGCCCTTGCCTCCAACTGCCTGTCTTGTCTTGTTTGTTCTTGCAAGTCAAGGTATATGTTGCGGTTTAAGTCGCTGTTGCGCTTATCGTTGACCGCCGAGTATACAAGACACAAGTCTTCGCGTATTGACGCGATGAGGTCTGGTGCCATTTCCACTTCCTTTGAATCTTTCAGCGCGTGTTCCAAGCAGATAAGTGCCGAACGATTGTCGTTGATATTCCAGAAGCACTCACCGAGCGTTCTCCAAGCGCCAGCCGTCTGGTAAACGTCGCCATATAGCTTGAAGATATTCAGTGCACGTTGCGCAAGGTTGCCGGCTATGAGGGAATCTGGCATCATGTCAGTGTTCACGGCAATGATTATTGGAAAATTGTCGTTGATTATTTCGCGTCTTGTGGATGAGTCTTGTAGATGCTCACTTATCGATTGCAGTGCTTGCGCTTCCCAGTAAGGATAACCGTGTTGTATTGCAAGCTTATAGCACGTGGCAAGGTATCCCATTTCCTTGCGCGTTCTCTGTTGCTGGTCCTTATCAGTAAGAATGCCTCCGGCACCAATGTTGTACCAATAATTTAGAAGTTGTGCCGTGTCGCGTTGTATGCTCCCATAAGGGTCGATGCTTTCCAGCTGAGTAATAGATTGTTTCTCAAGGCCGAGATAATAATAATATGCAGAGGCAACGATATGATATTCTGACGAGGCATAAGCCAATCTTTGCTTCTCGTGGTCATTGAGCACGAATTCCTCGTCTTTAATGCGCGAAAGTTGTTTGTTGGCTTGCTCGCTGTAAACGTAAAAGTCCTTGTTGTGCGACTGCTTTTGGCACAGTTTCATTTGCTGTACGTTTGCTATCAGCAGCTCTATCTGATTGTCTGTTATTTGCGCGATCTCGTCAAGGTATGATTTTGCCTGCTTATATCGCATGGCAGCCGTTTCCACAAAGGCCAAGTTGTTGAGAGCCTCGGCGCGTCCTGCCGTGTAGTTGCCGGAAAGCTTCATGGCCTTGTCGGCGTAAGCACGCACGGAGTCGAGGTCGCGGTAGTGGTAGTCGTAAGCCTTCTCGTTGAGATGGTCTACGATTTTGGTGTCACTTCTCGTGCAACCAGTGAGAAGTGATAGCAATACGCATATTATGAAAGTGACATGTCTCAAGTTCGACTTACCATTTCAGATAGCCGTGTTTCTCGTTATACCAAAGTTGCACGGCGTTAATGATGTTTTGCCACAATACGTAGGCACATGGCGCAATGACACAAACCGGATTCAAGAAATGAAGCAGCAGCCAAATGCCAACGATGTTGTTTTTTTGTCCAAGGGCTTGGCCGCCCTCAATGCGCGCTTCGTAGCCCCAAATGCCCGCAACGCTTTTGCCTATGCTAAAGAGAATAAGGCAGACTATGAGCGGAAGGAAAATCAAAAGGAATAACACCTTGCCGGAAAGTGGCGAATGCAGAATGGTCTGCACCGACAACCCCATGATGATGCTAAGGTTGAACGACCATATATAATAAGGAGCGTTTGGTATGCTTTTGATGAATGCCGTGACCTTCGGAAGGTAGCGTTGGGTTAGCAAACCAAGAATAAGAGGCAGGATTAATACTTTTATCACCTTGTCGAGTACCATGAGAAATGCCATTATGAACGACAAGTTTGCTGCACGCTCGACCATTGGAAAGAATAGAGGAATAATGACTACGGTGAAACAGTTGGCAATGATAGTGTATACCGTCATCGTGGCGATGCTTCCTCCGAGCTTTTCGGTAACAACGGCAGCCGCGGCGGCTGTTGGACATATGACAATGACAAATATTCCTTCCCAAACTATCTTTACGTCGGGTGACGTAAGGTTGACAATGACGAGAACTATAAGGGCGGAAAGGGTAGTGCGTACGGCTTGTAGTGCGAAATGCCATTTGCGCGGCTTGAAGTTGTGCATGTCTATCTTGCAAAACGTGAAATAGAGAAGCACGAATATCAATACTGGCATCAATGAAACCAACTTAGGACCAACGAAGTCGCCTATTGGTTGCAAGAATGTTATCTCTGAAAACAGCAAATATATTATGGAGCCTATCGCAAGTGCGACAAGCAGTGTCCAGTCTTTCAAAAATTCCAATAGTTTCATGCGCATAAAATTTATGAGCTTGTCTTTGCGATAAGCGTATAAGCTATTGCAAAGTTAGGGATAATAATTGAAATATTATCGCTAAGACCAAAAGAATTAATAAATGCTTACCTTTACCGCCGTAGGCTGTTGTAAGCCGTTGAGCGGTGAAAGTAAGCATGAACTCGTTGTGAAATCACGTGGTCATTCGTTTGCCACGTGGCTCCTTATCTTGGTAAGGTAATCTTTCATCTTCACCGAATCCTTATTGTCGATGATTTGCAGCAGTTCTTTCAGCTCCATGCGTATTTGTGACACCTGGTCATGGGTGTAGGGGTTGAACAGAATCTCTTGAAGCAAATAATCGTCTTCCGATAGCACGCCCCGTGCGATCTTCATGTGGCGCTTGAATGTCGTTCCCGGCGCGTCCTGATGTTTCATGACGGCAGCGAAAACAAACGTGGAGACAAAGGGGATGCTTAGTGAATACGCCACTGTGCGGTCATGCTCATCAAAGCTGTACTCATAGATGTGTAATCCCAGCCTTTGATATAGATCCTTGAAGAAGATACGACCCATGTAGTCGCCCTCGTTTATTATGATGGCGTTTTCTTCTGACAATTGGTTGAGGTTGGCGAATGTAGGCCCGAACATCGGATGAGTGGACACATAACGATGCCCCGACTTCTCGTAATAATCTTTCAGGCCAGTCTTGACAGACGAGATGTCTGAGATGATGCAGTCTTTTGGAAGATATGGCATTACCTCATCAAATGCCGAAAGGGTGAACTTTACTGTAACGGCATTTATGACCATCTCCGGCTCGAAAGCCTTAACCTCTTCCATCGTCGTGAAGCGTTGGCAGTTGTAAGTGAAGCGCATACGCTTAGGATCGCGCTCCATTACTGCTACCTCATGGTCAAAACTAAGGAGGTCAATAAAGAAAGAGCCCATTTTGCCGGCTCCAATTATCAATATTCTCATTGTGTCTTTGAGTCTTGACAATAATTATTCGTTGACAACTTGCAATTGCTGGCGCACGCTCTCCTCGTGGATAAGCTCAAACATCTTGCCGGCAAACTCTGGCGACATGCCACACAGTGACGCCTGGGCGCCACGCTTGTCAAGGATTTCCCCATAGCGATTCGCCTGCAGCACTGTCATGTTGTGCTCTTTCTTGAATGTGCCTATCTCCCTGCAAACGCGGAAACGTTTTGCCAAGAGATCCATCAGCATGTTATCTACCTCGTCAATCTGTGAGCGAAGTTGGCGTATGCCCTCGGTCGTTGTATGCTCACTTCTTACCACGAGTAAACTCAAAATGTAGTCAAGGATATCTGGTGTCACTTGCTGTTTAGCATCACTCCACGCCTTGTCAGGATCGCAGTGACTTTCCACTATGAGACCGTCAAAGCCTAAGTCCATTGCCTGTTGGGAAAGTGGCGCTATGAGGTCGCGACGTCCGCCGATATGGCTTGGGTCGCAGATTATGGGCAAGTTGGGTATGCGGCGATGCAGCTCGATTGGAATCTGCCACATAGGGAGATTGCGGTAAATCTTCTTGTCGTAGCTTGAGAAGCCACGGTGGATGGCTCCAAGCCTCTTGATTCCTGCCTGATTGATGCGTTGCATTGCGCCTATCCACAGTTCAAGGTCTGGGTTGACAGGGTTCTTTACCAGTACGGCACCCTCGAAACCTTTCAAGCTGTCTGCTAGTTCTTGCATGGCAAATGGATTGGCACTGGTGCGTGCTCCTACCCACAGGATGTCGACGCCATATTTGCGGGCCAATTCCACATGTTCCGGAGTGGCTACCTCTGTGGCGGTGAGCATGCCGGTCTCTTTCTTCACCTCCTGCATCCAAGGCAGTGCTTTCTCTCCATTGCCCTCAAAGCCTCCGGGTTTTGTGCGAGGCTTCCAAATACCTGCGCGAAACATGTGGCATCCTTTGTCAGCCAGGTTGCGAGCAGTTGTCATCACTTGTTCCTCAGTCTCGGCCGAGCATGGGCCAGCGATTACTAATGGACGTTCTCCGCCATTGTCTGACGGCAGGTTAAGGGGTTCAAGTTCCAATTCCATAACTTATGTTTTTATATTATTTGATGTCTTATAAATAATGTGTTCTACCTGTTATCCAAGACTTGCTTCTTTTATTCTTTCCAAGGCTTCTTTTATTTTGTCGTCTTTTGCGCAGAGGCTTATGCGGATGTAGCGTTCGCCTTTGCTGCCAAAGATGAAGCCTGGCGTGATGAATACGCGAGCCTTGTGGAGCACCGCCTCTGTCAGGTCTTCAACGTTGGCATAGTGGTCTGGTATTTTTCCCCACAAGAACATCCCCACCTGCTTTGGGTCGAACGTACAGCCAAGGACTTTCATTATCTCCTCGGCAATGGTACGGCGGCGGCGGTAGTTTTCTATGTTGTTTTCGCGATACCACTCGCTGGAGTTTGTATTGAACGCCTCTGCAGCGGCGAGTTGTATTCCACGGAACGTGCCGTTCTCTATGTTGCTCTGGATCTTGAACATCCATGAAATGTAGTCCTTGTTGCCCACAATCATTGCCACTCGCCATCCTGGCATGTTGTGGCTTTTAGACATGGAGTTGAACTCTATGCAGTAATCTTTAGCCCCGGGCACCTGCATGATGCTCATTGGGTGGTCGTTGAGGATGAGCGAGTATGGATTGTCGTTGACTACCAGAATGTCATGTTCCTTGGCAAACGCTACGAGACGTTCGAACGTTTCGCGACGCGCGTTGCCACCGGTGGGCATGTTGGGGTAGTTGGCCCACATGACCTTCACGCCTGTGAGATCCATCTTTTCCAATTGCTCAAAGTCTGGTTGCCAACCATTGTCCTCGCATAAGTCGTAGTTTATGATTTGTGTGCCAAACAACTTGTTCACGGCTGTGTAGGTAGGATAGCCAGGGTTCGGTATGAGAACCTTGTCGCCGGGGTTGCAGAAAGCCAATGTCACATACATGATGCCTTCCTTTGAGCCAATGATGGGCTGCAACTCGGTCTTTGCATCCAGTTCCACACCGTAGGTGCGCTTGTAGAATCCTGCCATTGCCGTGCGCAGTTCGGGCAGTCCGCTCGTTGGCTGGTAGCCATGCGCGTTTGGCTCTTGGGCAACGGCGCAAAGCTTGTCGATGGTTTGTTTCGATGGTGGCATGTCTGGTGAGCCGATGGCGAGCGAGATGATGTCCTTGCCCTCCGCGTTGAGCTTTGCCACTTCCTTCAGCTTGCGGCTGAAGTAGTATTCCTGAATGCTGTCTACTCTTGATGCTGGTTTCATATCTTATGCTTCTTTATATTCTCCGAGAATTTTTATTGATTTCACGAGTGGCGTGATGGCATCTATCGACTGTCGGTATCGTATGAGGTCTGCGAATGTCACGTCAACGTAGAACATGTATTCCCATTCGTGCCCAATGACGGGGAGCGACTGTATCTTGGTGAGGTTGATGTCGTAGAAACTGAGAATGGTAAGTATTTTGGACAAAGAGCCTTCCGCGTGTGGAAGCGTGAAAACCATGCTCGACTTGTTCACGTCGTTAAGTGGTCTAAGAAAGTCGGCCTTACGTGGGTCGGTGGCAATGAGGAAACGCGTGAAGTTGTGCTTGTTGTCTTCGATGTGGTTGTCGAGCACTTTCAACCCGTACATTTTCGCGGCGTCGGCATGGCAGATGGCGGCCCAACCCTGACAATGGTTCTCGTGTATGTACTTGGCGCTTCCTGCCGTGTCTTCATCCTCAACCACTTTCAGTTCTTCATGTTTGAAGAGATAGTCGCGACATTGCATAAGCGCGACTGGATGGGAATGAACCTCATGTATCGTGTTCCAGTCGTCCTCTGGCAAGCAGCAGATGCAATGCGTGATGTGCAGTTTGTGTTCGCCTACGATGGTTGTGTCGCTGTCACGCAGAAGTTCATAGTTGTGGAGCAGTGAGCCGGCTATGGTGTTCTCGATGGCCGACATGCAGATGACGGTTGGATCATGCTTTACACTATCGAACACTTGCTCAAAAGAGTCGCAGCAAATCAACTGTATTTGCTCGCCCTTGAAGTATTCGTGTGCGGCTATGTCGTGAAACGACCCCAGCATGCCTTGTATCGCTATTCTCTTCATCTTGTTTTCTATTCTGTGTCTTTTACTTTACTCGTTTTTTTATCCTTGACTCTTAACAAAAGTCCCGCTTCATTCTATTTATGAAGCGGGACCTTGAATGCAAACCTATATGAGGTTTTGTATCTCTTGTCGTAAGTTGAAATTACACGCAACTTCCCGCTTCACAACTGCTTGCAAAGTAGAAATAATAATAGGAATATGTTGCGTAAAACTTCATGTGTTGTATTATTCTTGTTAAATCATCGGCAAAATTATAGTTTTTATTTAAAACTTGCAAGAAAAAAGACAAAAATATTATTCAAATGACTAAATTTGCATGAGATAACTTACACGATCATGAGAAGACTCATTATTATATATATATTTCTCGGCCTTCCGGCATTGGCCTCGGCACAATCAGACCACAGTGTTCTGAACGGAGGCTCACCAGTCAGGTTTGTGCCTGGCAGCGCAATTATGGCGACAAATCCCGCCACGGGAATGTCGTTTCAATCCACAGGTTCTCCTTTTGCCAAACGCACGGCGGACCTTGAAACGCAGGGCGAAAACGCTGCGAAGGACATAAACGGCACTTACTCTGATAATGAGAGCCCAGCAAAAAAGCAAGTAAAGAAAACCAAAGGCGAGTTGCACGGAAGCGTTGGTCTCAGTGTGATAGCTGGCTTTGGCAAGGGTGCCCCAAAAGGAGCAGGGTTCGCCCAAGACATAAGCCTCAACTACTCAATGCCCATTGGCAAACGTGGATGGTTGACGGTGGGTGGCTACTTGAACCATCTCAACTGGAGTGGTATCAATACTACTTCAGCTGGATTGTATGGTGAATTGGGTTATCAGATAAACGACAATTGGTCTGCTTTCATATATGGTCAAAAGTCGTTGGCCAACACTGGTGTAAATGGTTATGGCTATCCTTATTACGGATACTACAGTTATGGCTGCAATGGTTTCGGCTATCCTGGCTACAATCCTTATGCCGACCGATTAGGTGCCGCCATAAGGTGGACACCAAACAAGAACTTCTCTCTTCAGCTGTCGGTAGAGAAAGACTGGATGCCCAAGCAGGGCAACGATTATTATCGCAAGTACGATTACCAGCGATAGCCTCAAGATGTCGCCCAGGGCTTAGTCGATAGCAATCTCGTTATTCTGACAGAATTCCTCGCCAAGCTTGAACCCTTCCTCATAGAGGCGTTCGAGTTTGGTGATGTCTTTTTCAATCCTGTGCACCTCCATTGGGTTTTGAGGACGGATGACGGTGATTTGTCCGTCTCGCTCAAGGTCTTCCACCATTTGCAGTTGCTCATTATAAGCCTCAATGCGGTGGCTTAGCACGACGCGGAGGCGAGGGTAGTGGCGGTAGATGAACATTGGCTGCTTGCGGTCGTGTCCCGATTCCCTATAGCCATAGTTGCGAGTGGTTATCACGATGTTGTGCTTGTGGCCAGTGGCTTGTGCCCGTCTTATGGGTATGGAGTCGACAATGCCTCCGTCGAGCATCGGCCGCCCGTCGATCCATGTTATCTTGCTTACGTATGGCAGAGAGCTTGAGGCTCTTGCCAAATCGCAAGTGCGCTGGCGGTCGTGTGTCTCCGTCAGGTATTCGCTGCGTCCCGTCTGGCAGTTTGTGGCAACAACCTCGAATCCGGCAGAGTGTTTAAAGAACTCGTCATAGTCAAAGGGTATCAGCTCATTGGGGAAGCGGTCGTACAGAAGCTTTTGGTCGAATATGCACCCTTGCGTCACAAGATGCCGAAGTCCAATATAGTTGTACTTGGCGAGGAAGTCGATATTGGAGAGGCGGGCGCGCCGAGGCTGGCGGGAAACATAGCTCATGCCGTTGCAGGCTCCTGCAGAGACTGCGACGATATAGTCGAAGTAGAGTCCGTGTTTCATGAAGGCATCGAGCACGCCACTGGTAAATACGCCACGCATGCCACCGCCTTCAAGTACCAAACCCATGGAACGAGGGTCAATAAGCATATAAAAAGTGTTATTTTGTATGCAAAGTTAAGATTTTTCTATCAAACTTTTGTAATTTTGCTTTATAAAGAACTCAAAAACATTCAGACTATGTTCAGCAAAGAGACTTATGTAAATCGTCGGGCAGAGCTAAAGAAGCTCGTAGGTGAGGGCGTCATTTTGCTTTTTGGCAACAATGGTTCTCCTGCCAACTTCCCCAACAACACTTATTATCCATTCCGTCAAGACTCGTCGTTCTTGTACTTTTTTGGTCAGCAGCGCGACGGGCTTGTAGGCGTGATCGACGTGGACAACGATATCGAGACACTTGTGGGCGATGACATCAGCATCGACGACATTGTTTGGTATGGCTCTGTGGATAGCGTCCACGACATGGCGGCTCAGGTTGGTGTACACAATTCCGCCCCAATGAAGTCGCTGAAGACCATCTGCAACGATGCCATGCGTCTTCACAGGAAGATTCACTTCCTTCCACCTTATCGCGCGGACATCAAGATACAGATATTCGACCTTCTTGGCATACATCCCAACCAGCAGAAGGAAAGCGCGTCGATGCCTCTCATACAGGCCGTGGTGAAGTTGCGTTCTACCAAGACGCAAGAGGAGATCGACGAGCTGGAGAGGGCTGCAATCATAGGATACAAGATGCATACCACTGCCATGAAGATGTGTCGTCCTGGTGTGGTAGAGAAAGAAATAGCCGGCGCGCTGGATGGCATTGCCAACAGCATGGGCTCGATGGTGAGCTTCCCAACGATATTGTCTCAACATGGCGAGATACAGCATGGCGCGCCATCATTGAACAAATTGCAGGCTGGCAAGTTGATGCTCTGCGACGCTGGTGCCGAGACCATGGACCACTATTGTTCTGACAACACTCGCACGACACCTGTAAGCGGTCACTTCGACCAAAGACAACTTGAGATTTACTCCATTGTAGAGGCGGCTCACGACTACGCTCTCTCAGTGGCTAAGCCTGGCGTTAAGTGGTGGGACGTTCACTTTGGTGTATGCCGCCTTATCACCGACAGGCTCAAGGAGATAGGCTTGATGAAGGGTGACACCGAGGAGGCTATTGCCGCCGGTGCTCATGCCATGTTCATGGTTCATGGCTTAGGCCACATGATGGGCATGGACGTTCACGACATGGAGTCGCTCGACCAAATCAACGTGGGATTCGACGACGAAGTGCGTCCCAACCTTGAGCAGTTTGGCACAAATTGCCTTCGCATGGGACGTCGTTTGCAGGAAGGATTTGTTGTGACCGACGAGCCAGGAATCTACTTCATTCCAGCCCTCATCGACGATTGGAAAGCTTCTGGTCATTGCAAGGAGTTTATCAATTTCGACAAGCTTGAGACCTATAAGGACTTTGGCGGCATCCGCATCGAGGACGACCTGCTCATAACCAAGGACGGTTGCAGGTTCATCGGCAAGGATCGCATTCCTTATCATCCAAAGGATGTGGAGGAATTCATGGCAGCAAACCAAGGATAGGTAGTGTGGAAATCAAGTAACGCCCTGGCAATTAGAAGGCTTCGCTTGATATTCAAATATTCGGACTAATAATGAGAAAAGCCTGCGACGGTATGCCTCCGCTGCAGGCTTTTTTGCGGTATGCTCGGCATGAGCGTAAAGGATAATTGGCATTTTAGTTACGTATTTGGCGGAAAGGTGTAAAATTAACACTTCTCGCTTGTCCTTTTTCAGATAATTAGCTATCTTTGCACCGAAAACCTAACGATTTAAAAATAAATCATGAAAACAAATATTCTGACTAGTATTTTGTTGCTTGGCGCAGTCTGTGCGCAAGCTGGCAACTACACAGTGACCTCGCCCAGCGGCAAGTTGAAGGTGAACGTGGCGTGCGAGGGGGGCAAGGCCTCCTACTCCGTGGAACTGGATGGCAAGCAGATGCTGCGGCCGTCGGCGCTCGGGTTGGTGGCCAATTACGGCGACTTCTCGCAAGGTCTCACGATGGGCGGTTGCAAGGGCGAAAAGAGGCACCTCGCCTACGACATGACGCGCACCAAGAAAGGGCACGTGGAGAAGGATGTGTATGAGGCTACCATCGGCTTCCTCAACGCTGCCAAAGACTCCATGACCCTCCATCTGCACGTCTCCGACAACGACGTGGCCTACAAGTACGAGATGACACGCCCCAAGAAGGACAACCCCAAGGCGGTGATAATATATAATGAGGTGAGCGGATTCAACTTCCCCGACCAAACCACCACCTTCCTCTGTCCACAGATAACCCCGATGACTGGTTGGGAGCGCACCAAGCCTTCCTACGAGGAGGAATACACGCCCGACGCAAAGATGGACGTGAAGTCGCAGTATGGCGTGGGATATACCTTTCCTTGCCTTTTCAAAGTAGGCAACGACGGCTGGGTTTTGGTGAGCGAGACCGGCGTGTCGAGCGCATACCCCGGAAGCCGTCTCTCCGACTATGAGCAGGGCAAGGGCTACACCATTGCCTTCCCCCAAAAGGGCGAGAACAACGGCGTAGGGTCGGAGTACGCTGGCATCCCGTTGCCGGGCGAGACCCCTTGGCGCACCATCACGGTAGGCTCTTCGTTGGCTCCCATCGTAGAGACCACCATCCCCTACGATGTCGTTACCCCTCTCTACGAACCTGGCAAAGACTATAAGCCTGCCCGATACACTTGGAGCTGGCTCATCTGGCAGGACAATTCTATCAACTACGACGACCAAGTGAAGATGGTGGATGTGGCTGCCGCACAAGGCTACGAGGCTATCTTGGTAGACAACTGGTGGGACAAGCAGATAGGTAGGGAGCGCATCGAGCTGCTCTCGAAGTATGCCAAGGGCAAGGGCGTGAGTCTGATGCTCTGGTACAATTCCAACGGCTTCGAGAACGATGCTCCCCAGACACCTCGCCAAATAATGAACAATGCCATTGCGCGAAAGAAGGAAATGGCGTGGATGAAGAAAATAGGCGTAGTGGGCATCAAGGTCGATTTCTTCGGTGGCGACAAGCAGGAGACCATGCGCCTCTACGAGGATATCCTCAGCGATGCCAACGACTACGGCCTGGAGGTCATCTTCCATGGCTGCACCATCCCTCGCGGCTGGGAGCGCATGTACCCCAACTATGTGTCTAGTGAGGCGGCATTGGCTTCGGAGAACGTCTTCTTCACCGACCACCATGCCAAGCAGGAGGCCTTCGAGATGACGATGCACCCCTTCTCCCGCAACGCCGTGGCGAGCTTCGACTGGGGCGGCGTGATGATGAACAAGTATTTCTCGCGCGACAACATGAGCCGCCACCAGCGCTATACGAGCGATGCTTTCGAGATGGCTACAGCTATCACCAACCAAAGCAGCGTGAACTGCGTCTGCCTTTATCCCAACAATCTGGAGGACGTGCCCCAGTGGGAACTTGACTGGCTCAAGGGCGTGCCCACGGCATGGGACGACGTGAAGTTCATTGCAGGCTATCCAACGAAGTATGCCGTGGTGGCTCGCAAGGCTTCCGCCTCTAACGGTGGTACGGCTTCCGTGAACAACGGCAAATGGATGGTGGGCGGACTGAACGCCACTGACACGCCTTTGTCGCTGACTTTGGATTTGCCGATGTTTGCAGGCAAGACCGTGACCTACATCACAGACCAGCCCAAGAAGAAGGGCGAGAAGTTCTTCACCTCCGTCAAGAAAACCTTGAAGGTAGGCAAGGACGGTAAGGCAAAGGTGGTAATCCAGCCCAACGGTGGCATTGTCATCGAGTAGGTCTGTTATGTGTGTTGCTTAACACGCTGTATAATAGAGAGCTAGCGTTCTGTAGTTTCTGTAGAAATAAAATAGGAGGTAAACACCAACCATTGGTTTTTACCTCCTATTTTATTTTACGCTGAAATGGCATTGCCTTTACACTGAAATGACGACTTGATTCTAGTGTAAAGGCAATGAGATTCTAGTGCAAAGGCAACGCGATTCCAGTGCAAAGGCAACGCGATTCCCGTGCAAAGGCAAAAGCGCCTTATTAGATATAATATTCGGCGGCATCAACGAGTCCGGCACGCAGGGCGAATTTTATTGCTTCCTGCAAGTTGTTGACACCAAGTTTGCGGAATATGTTTTTCCTGTGAGTGTTGACTGTATGGAAACTCGAAAAGCGTTTTTGCGCTATCTCTTTCGTGGTCATTCCCAATGTTATGTCTCGCAGTATTTCCAACTCCGTCTTCGTGAGGTTGGGCAGTGTCTCTCTTTGTTGCGTTTCTTCCTTGGAGGGCGTGGCAAGGAGCAATTCGGTGATTTGCTGGCAAATGTACCTTTTCCCTTTCGACGCGAAGTCGAGAGCCTCCCTTATCTCAGCCAGTGAGCAATCTTTCAGCACTATTCCGCATTTAGGGCACACGAGCACTATCTCGCGCAAGAAGTCGTGGCTCAAGTCATCGCTGAAGAGAATCCATTGCGCCTTCGGGAAGCGTTGGCTGATGATGCTCAGCTCCGCCGCGTCGTTGATGTCGAACAAGGTGTAGTCGAGGATTATCACCACTTGGCTGTCGTCCTTCAATGCCTCGATGAGGCTTGTCTTGTCGGATGTCAGCTTGCTCTCGCAGCCAGGGCGTTGCGAGACAATATAGAGCAAGCCGGCACGCGTTATGTCTTGATTATCCGCAATGTAGATTTTCATGCCTTTAAATTGAATGAGGAGCTTCCCTTTAAGTAAGCTCCTTGAGTTTTATTCCACGTTACGCTTAGAACGAGGCTTGGAAGTCGAACCTTATTCCCCACTTGCTTATGCCTGGATAGTTGTATGTCAAACGACGCACATAACCAATACTCATGATCTTCAATATATTGTGTATTCCAGCTTCTACCTCCCAATACGGCTTGTTGCTCATGATGTGGGAGTCGGCAGGGAAACGGTAAATCAGGTTGTCGTTGAGGTTCTTCGTGGGGTTGTTCTTGTTGGTCAGTGTTCCCCAGAACCCTTTCACGTCGACAAACTCTCTCCATTTCAGCTTCCTTATCAACGGAATGCGGTTGAGCAGCTTTCCGTTGAGGTCCCATTTCCAGCTCCAGAACACCTGGCGGTCGTTCAGAAACTCCCAGTCGTGCACGAGCGAAACGGTATTCTCTGTCTCTACATAGCTGAGGTTTACGGGTGGCTGAATGAGAAGTGGGAATGGCACCTTGTTCCATTGCGCTTGCCCTTTAACGTGGATGTCCATGTATCCCCACGAGCCGAGCCATTGGCGTTGATATATGCTCAACGACGTGATGTTGCTACGGAAGTCGCCACCAAGCACGCCCTTGAAGCCCATGGTGTGGCTGAGGTTTATGTCTGGCGAGTCGAGGTTGACGGGAAGGCGCGTGCGCTTGGTGTTCACGTAGGTCACTCCGGGGTTCCATGTAATGCCAACCGTGGCATCGGTAAGGCGAATCTTCCTTATTTCCTCGCCCGTGTTTACCTTGTAGAAGTGGAGCTCCCCTTGCGTCTCGTTGCTCTGGGTCTGTAAGCGCGCGTTGTATCGCCAGCCAGCCTCGGTCTCATAGTTGAACGTGAGGCGTTGGCGGTTGTAAAGGAACATCTCTTTCTGTGAAGAAGACCGCAGGGTCATGAAGATGTTGTCCTTGTTGTGGATAAGGTTGAGGTCGGAAGGCGACATCACGTCACGCGCGGTCTCGAACGTGAGGTTGCGCTGCGGGAACTCAAATGGGCTTAGCTGCTTCTTGTTGAGCGACCACGTGAATTCATCGCCATAGTACCAGCGATGGGTCTTGGTTCCGTAAGCCGCGTAGCCATTCCAGAAGAAGTGTGGGTTGAGGGCTGCCAGTGTACGGCCAGCCAAGCGCAAGCGCAAACCGTCCACATAGTTGGAACTGATGAAAGTATTGATAGGTCCTATGTCGAACTTGCTTTTCTTCTTTGGGTCAAGATTGGTTTCCACATAGTTCTCTACGAGCACCTGTACGGCCTTGATGATATATTTGAAACCTTTCGAGTTTTGCAGATTGGTGATAAACTGCGACATCGACGACTCGCTCTTAGTCAGCTCCACTTGCCTGTAGCTGTTCCAGAATGCCTCGTTGCGGTTGTACGCGTCGCTATAATGTTTCACTTTGGCCTTGCCTTGGAAGAGCTGCTTGGGTAAGTCGTTGAACGAATAGTTTGTAAGGCGGGTGGTGCGTGAGACCTGCAGGTCCTGCAAGAGCTTGTTGGCATGAATTTCCGCTACCATGTCGTCTTGCGTGAGCACCCACTCCCCATTGTCGAGCTTTGTGTACTCCTGCGTGATCTGCATGTCGTCGATCCAGTTCACGTCACTCTTCTTTGGCATGTAGAGGTTCACTTTTCTCACGTGCAGCGTGGAGTCGGCAAGCACGTAAAGCTCTCCGCGGAAGCCAAAGTCTTGCTGGTTTGCAGGGATGAACTGGAGGTGATAGCACTTGTCCTTTTCCACATAAGTGGTGTCCTCTATGTAAAAGTGATAGAAAGAAATGGCGTCCTTGCCGATGGGCGAGACGAAGGGATACTGCACAAGGCGAACATAATCGTCGTAGATGTCAACATCGGTGAACACCTCCTTGAGCATGGTGTTGAGTATCTCGCCGGTGGAAAGCATCTCGCCTATGCCGTTCGACTGTTGGCCCATGATGATGTCTTTCTCCTTTTGTGGGCTTTTGCGGTAGACGTGTTGTGTCACGGTCTCGTCGACCTGGATAGGCAGGATGCGCTTTCCGTTGAAAGACGACACCTCTATTTGATCGCGAAGGTAAGAGCGTTTCTTGAAGAAATTGCCTTCAAGCTGCTTGTCGGTGATGTCGTTGAAGGCAAGTGTTATCTTTTGATACTTATCATATTGATAATAAGGATGATTGCTCAAGTCGCTTTTCTTCTTGGCTGCTATTACCCTGCGCATCAGTTCCACTGCAGGGTTGTCCTTGCGGCGGTAGCGTCCGCGCTTCTGTTTCACCACTACCTCAGCGAGCGAGCGTGAGTCGTCCTTTAGCACGATCTTGCCCAGGTCGTCAGTGTTAGCGTCAACCTTTAACGTGGCACTCTTGAATCCGACACTTGTCACCGTGATGGGCCAACCGGGATGCTTTTCAATGGTAAACTTACCGTCAATGTCGCTTGAGACGGCTATGTGATGTCCACGATATGTAATACTTGCGTAGGGAATGGCATAACCATCCTTGTCTACAACTTGACCCGTGATTTTCTGTGCCATTGCACTTAGGATGCAAATGAATGACATCATCAGTACCATGGCCAAACGTTTGTTGCTCATAATAAATAATTGTCCTGCTTTTACAATCTGCTCCCTTTATTTCTTCCATTTTTATAAGGAGAAGGGCAACGCAATCTATAATTTGTGGGCAAAGTTATATATTAATTAGGAAAAAACTTACCAAAACTCTTTGAGAGAATTGAGTTTTATATTAATTTTGCAATATAAATCAAAAATAAGGGCTTCAAAGCCCGAAAAATTAGTCACTTATTTCTTTACATGAACGATAAAGGCAACATCATAGATCAGCGTCCACCTTTTCTGCCGATGCTTATTGGCACGGGGTTCGGCAGTGGCTTTTGGCCATGGGGGCCTGGCACGGCTGGCAGTGTTTTTGCCACGATTGTTTGGGGCATTCTCGGCCTTTGGCTTCCGTCCTTCATGTTGTCTGTCGTCACGTTGGCACTCGTCATCCTATTCACGGTACTTGGCACATGGGCTACGAAACGTTTGCAGCCATTCTGGGGCGAAGATCCCTCGCGAGTGGTGGTTGACGAGATGGTTGGCGTGTGGATACCGCTCATCATCGTGAATCCACGTGGATGGGGTTGGGCATTTGCTGCCCTTGTGTTGTTCCGCTTTTTTGACATCGTGAAACCTCTGGGCATAAAGAAGCTGGATCGCATGAAAGGGGCTTTCTGGGTAATGGGTGACGATATATTGGGTGGCATATATGCCTTGTTTGTACTTGTCGCGGCAATGCAGGTTGCCAATTTTATGGCAGCTTGATGGGGAAGGTACGTCATGAGATATGGACATTCACTAAGGCGGAAATAAGTTCCTTGGTGGCAAGCTCTGTCGATTTCGGCTTGGCTATCATACTCACTTATACGGGTTTGCTTGCCTACGGCTACGCAAACGTCGTGGGTGTGGTGTCGGGTGGAGTGACCAATTATTTCATCAACATCCGTTATGTTTTCAACAAGACAGGACGAGGCGGAGGGCGATTGGCGCTAAGGTATCTGTGCGTTTGGACAGGCAGCCTAATACTTAATGGCGGTGGCACAAACCTGCTGACATGGCTTGTGGGTGGAAAAAGCTACTTCGTTATCGTGAAATGCGTGGTGGCTATGTGTGTGGCTTTCTGCTTCAACTATCCACTCCAGCGTGGATGGGTTTTTCGACAAAAAAATAAATAATATATATTATGTGGTATAGGGATTTCCTGCAACAGATTATCTACAAAATCATAAACCCCTTGATAAAGGGCATGATTAAGATTGGCATTACGCCAAACATTGTCACTACGATTGGATTCATCGGCAATATCATAGCTGCCGCGTTTTTTATCGTGGCATCCCAGCAAGCGGACTTGTGTTACCAGACTACACTTGTCGGTTGGGGCGGATTCATCATTATCGCCTCCGGCCTTTTTGACATGATGGACGGACGACTGGCACGCATGGGCAACATGAGCTCGTCGTTTGGAGCCATGTGGGACTCCACACTCGACAGATACAGCGAGTTGGTGTCGCTTTTCGGAATAGTTCTCGTATTCCTTGAGGACGAAGGCTGGTTCTGGATGGGAGTGGTGACATTTGCGGCTTTGGTAGGCAGCGTGATGGTGAGTTATGTCAGGGCTCGCGCCGAGGGCCTTTGCATTGAGTGCAAGGTAGGTTTCATGCAGCGCCCCGAGCGTGTTGTGGTAACAGCCTTGACGGCTATCCTTACAGGGGTCACAGGCTCGCTTTGGTGGCTTGCGGGTGGCATGATACTCATTGCCGTGCTTGCCAACATAACGGCGTTTTGGCGTGTGGCATATTGCTATGGTAAACTGAACGCGCGTGACAAGGCCAACAAGTCTGCCGAGACAGAGTAATGCCATCAACAGTTTCAATCATTTTAATACAATAGGATGGATTGCTTGCTGATAGCCGTCTTGTTTGCCGTACTCGTTGCCATCAAGCCCACGAGGAGATTCACGCTCTACATGGCTCCGTGGTTCTTGTTCGGGTTCATATACAGTAGTTTCAACTTTTACCCAAACTATGAGTTCCACGAAATTGACGTTCGCGGTCTTTATGAGGCAGAGAAAAACCTGTTTGGCATAACGACAATTGCCGGGAAGATGATTCCAGGCGAATGGTTTGCCATTCACCATTGCGCCGTTGCCGACTTCATGGCAGGCTGTTTCTATTTGTGCTGGGTGCCAGTGCCTATCATTTTCACCATTTACCTTTACTTTTCAAACCATCAGGAATGGGCCACGCGTTTCGCTTGGGCATTTCTGACGGTTAACCTCGTTGGATTCATAGGCTACTATGTGCATCCTGCAGCACCACCATGGTACGCAATGACCTGTGGTTTCACGCCAGTGCTTCACACGCCTGGCAATGTGGCAGGCCTTGGCCGTTTCGACGCATTGACAGGGCTTCCCATCTTCCATAGCATATATGGCAAGAATGCCAATGTCTTCGCGGCAGTGCCTAGTTTGCATGCGGCATATCTGCTTGTTACCACATTCTACTCTGTGATGAGTCGTCGTAAGTGGTACACTTCATGCCTGTTTGCGTTCATTTGCGTGGGAATCTGGTTCACGGCGGTATATACTGCCCATCATTATATCATAGATGTGCTCCTTGGCATATGCACTGCTATCCTTGGAACAATCATCTTTGAGCTTATTTGGAGAAAGATAGTTAAACGGACCTGTTGTTGACGGGAAAGTCATGCAAAAAGAGGATTAGACGCAAAAACGTCCAATCCTCTTATATTCTTTGGTTACAAAATAACTGTCAACCATTTTTCGTAGCAAGAATGATATTTTGATATTTATTTGTAACTTTGCAGTCTAAAAAAATAGAACATAATATGAAAACTGTAATTAATTCTTACGACGAGTTTGTCTTGTACTTAGGCAAATCGCTTGGCACCTCCGAATGGTTGGAGGTGAACCAGGAACGAATCAACTCTTTTGCCGATGCCACCCTTGACCATCAATGGATTCACGTGGATGTTGAGCGTGCGAAAGTGGAAAGTCCATACAAGAGCACCATTGCACATGGTTATTTGACCCTCTCTTTGTTGCCACACTTGTGGGACCAGATTGTTGAGGTGAATAACCTGAAGATGATGGTAAACTATGGCATGGACAAAATGCGTTTTGGACAGCCTGTTCTCACTGGCAGCCGCATACGCATGACAGCCAAACTTGCCAATATAGAGAACCTGCGCGGCATCTGCAAGGCATACATTGACTTTACAATTGAGATTGAAGGTCAGCGTAAGCCTGCACTGAAAGGTGAGGCTCAGTTCCTTTACTACTTCGAATAGGCTGATTACCCACGTAATCGTGATGCGTAAGAGACGCAATACTGTCTGTTTGAAGTTAAAAAAGCATAAAACAGTGCTACGAAAGCAGCTGTGATAACGATAAGGCATTCAAAAACAGTAACTTTGCACCCGATTTAGCGAAGGTGCACGTTTTGTGTGCCCGAATAATTCACATAAAGTCCAACTTTATTAATTTTACAAACATTATTTATTTATGTCAGATTTAAACGACATCAAGAACGTTAAGCCATTGGATGACTTCAATTGGGAAGAATTTGAGAATGGCTCAAGCTCCAGCGTGAGCAAGGAAGATCAGGCAAAGGCCTACGACACCACTTTGAACAAGATTCAGGATCACGAGGTTGTTGAGGGCTCTGTCATCTCTATCGACAAGAAGGAAGTGGTTGTGAACATCGGCTACAAGAGCGATGGTATCATTCCCGCATCTGAGTTCCGTTACAATCCAGACCTTAAGATTGGTGACAAGGTAGAGGTTTACGTTGAAGACCAGGAGGACAAGCATGGTCAGTTGGTTCTCTCTCACAAGAAGGCACGTCTTGCCAAGAGCTGGGAGGATATCAACAAGGCCATGGAGAACAACGAGGTTATCCAGGGTTACATCAAGTGCCGTACCAAGGGTGGCATGATTGTTGACGTGCTGGGTATCGAGGCATTCTTGCCTGGTTCACAGATTGATGTCCATCCAATACGCGACTACGACGTGTTCGTAGGCAAGACAATGGAGTTCAAGGTTGTGAAAATCAACCAGGAGTTCCGCAATGTTGTCGTGTCTCACAAGGCTCTCATCGAGGCCGAGTTGGAGGCACAGAAGAAGGAAATTATCTCTCACCTGGAGAAGGGTCAGGTGCTCGAGGGCACTGTCAAGAACATCACTTCTTACGGTGTGTTCGTAGACCTCGGCGGTGTAGACGGACTCGTGCACATCACAGATCTCTCTTGGGGTCGTGTTAGCGATCCTCACGAGGTTGTCGCCCTTGACCAGAAGATTAAGGTCGTTATCCTCGACTTCGATGAGGAGAAGAAGCGTATCGCCCTCGGCGTGAAGCAGCTCACTCCGCATCCTTGGGATAGCCTCGACGCAAACCTCAAGGTGGGTGACCACGTCAATGGTAAGGTTGTCGTTATCGCCGACTATGGCGCATTCGTTGAGATTCAGCCCGGCGTTGAAGGCCTTATCCACGTTTCTGAGATGTCTTGGAGCCAGCACCTGCGTTCAGCACAGGAGTTCCTCCACGTCGGTGACGAGGTTGAGGCAGTTATCCTCTCTCTCGATCGTCAGGAGCGTAAGATGTCTCTCGGCTTGAAGCAGCTCAAGGCTGATCCATGGGAGAACATCGAGGTGAAATATCCTGTTGGTTCTGTTCACAAGGCAAAGGTTCGCAACTTCACCAACTTCGGTATCTTCACAGAGCTTGAGGAAGGTGTTGACGGCTTGATCCACATCTCAGACCTCTCTTGGACTAAGAAGGTTAAGCATCCTTCAGAGTTCACTACAATCGGTGCCGACATCGATGTTGTTGTGCTGGAGATTGACAAGGAGAACCGTCGTTTGAGCCTTGGTCACAAGCAGCTTGAGGAGAATCCTTGGGACAAGTATGAGACTCTTTATGAGCCCGGAACTGTTCATGCCGGCAAGATCACGGAGATGATGGACAAGGGCGCTGTTATCACTCTCGATGAGGGTGGCGAGGGCTTCGCAACTCCTAAGCATCTTACAAAGGAAGATGGTTCACAGGCTAAGCTCGGCGAGGAGCTTTCATTCAAGGTGATTGAGTTCAACAAGGATTCTCACCGTATCATCCTCTCTCACAGCCGTACATTCGAAGAGGGTCACGATGAGCCTCGTCAGCACCGTCACGCCAACAACAACGCTCGCAAGCAGAACGACGCACCTGTTATCAACAACGTGCAGGCTGGCACATCACTTGGTGATCTTGACGTGCTCGCTAAGCTCAAGGCAGACATGGAGAAGAACAAGTAATTTGTTTCTTGAATAAAATTACATGAATATAGGGTAGGGGATGAGCTTTGTGCTTGTCCCCTATTTTATTGATATTAGTAACAAGCATTTTTCTCATGATATGAAGAAATCATTTCTCGTTTGCTTCTTAATGATTTTGTTCTCCATGGTTTTGGATGGATGTGGAGATGGGCAACATAATGATTCTCGCACGGTGGTTGAATCTTTCGCCAATGCATATTTCAACTGGCGTTTCAAAGAGGCTGAATCATATGTCACTAATGAGTCAAGGAAATGGCTTGTTTTCGCTGCATCGCAAGTAGACTCTGAGGACATCGATTCTTTGCGTGCCATGGAATTTGCCGCGACCGCTGAAATTGAGGACATTGAAGACATAGACGACTCTACATCATTGGCCACTGTCAAGGTGATGAATTTTCTCGCATCGGATAGTATTGGTCAACATCCTAAGATCCAGGCTGAACATAATTTTCAAATACCCGTTGCCTTTGATGGTAAGCATTGGAGGGTAAAGTTGACGCATTTGCCATAATAGCTTGAATTTTGTTTACTTTTTAATGAAATTCATTTGTGAGAATACGAAAAAAATCTTATCTTTGCATATGAGAGAAAAAATATCCGCATAACGTTTGAAGATGCTTAATGTTATGCGCTGAACCTGCAATATTTGCGATAAATATAAGATTGTTTCATGAAACAGACAAAAATAGTTTGCTCAATCAGTGACCGTCGATGCGATGTCGACTTCATTCGCGGTCTTTTCAATGCCGGCATGAATGTTGTTAGAATGAACACGGCTCATGCCACTCCTGACGGTATTCGAAAAATCATAAGTAACACTCGTGCGGTGTCGCCTCATATAGGCATTCTTATCGATACTAAGGGACCAGAGGTGAGAACAACTGACGTAGAGGCTCCCATAGAATATAAGACGGGCGATGTTGTGAGAATATTCGGTCGTCCTGAGGTAAACTCAACTCACGACATCATAAATGTTTCTTTCACTGATTTTGCCAAGGACGTTAAAGTAGGTGATACCATTCTTTTCGATGACGGTGCCATTGGCATGAAGGTTATCGGCATTGAAGGTCCTGCTGTTTACGTAGAAGTTCAAAATGATGGTTTGCTTGGTGCCCATAAGAGCGTCAACGTGCCAGGAGAACACATTGATTTGCCTGCTCTTACCGAAAAGGACAAACGAAACATCAATCTCGCCATCGATGAGGATATTGACTTTATCGCACATAGTTTTGTGAGGTCGGCTGAAGATGTGCATGCCGTTCAGAAAATTCTTGACGAGCGCAATTCTGACATCAAGATTATTTCCAAGATTGAGAACCAGGAAGGTGTAGACAATATAGATGAGATAATCAACGCAAGCTATGGTATTATGGTAGCACGTGGTGACTTGGGCATTGAGGTTCCTGTTGAGAAAATTCCGGGCATTCAGCGAATGATTATCCGTAAGTGCGTAGAGCGACACAAGCCCGTGATTGTGGCTACACAAATGTTGCACACGATGATCAATAACCCTCGTCCTACACGAGCAGAGGTTACTGATATAGCTAATGCCATTTACAGCAACACCGACGCATTGATGCTGAGTGGTGAGACTGCTTCTGGCAAATATCCTTTGGAGGCTGTTAAGACTATGGCTACTGTAGCAGAGCAAGCCGAGAACGATCGTAACAGTTTTGACCCAATGTATAATGTGCCACTCAATGACCATTGTTCTCAACGCGAGTTTTTGTCGCATTCAGCCATTGAGTCAACTCGTTTGTTGGGTATCGAGGGCATCATAACGGCATCCAAGTCTGGATATACCGCGCGTTGTCTTGCCACATATCGTGGTCCGAAACCGATACTTGCAATCTGCTATAATGATAAACTCCAGCGTTGGCTGAATCTCTCTTATGGCGTCATTTCCGTAAGGCAAAAGGAAAAGGCATCGTCTGATGAGATATTCAATGCCGCCTTGCGTATGCTTAGGCAGAAAGGCTACGTGACCAATGACGATAAGGTGGCTTATCTGTCCGGCTCTCTTGACACTTTGGGTGATGGCACCACGCTACTTGAGTTGATTAAGGTTGGCGACAAGATAGGTTGAGATAGTTTACAAGGCGATCGGTGCGTTCGCCTTGCCCACGGAAATATACAAGGAGTTGGTAACTGTTCTCTGTTTGATAGAAGTTACCTTCCGAGGGTAAGATATTAAGGGAACCATCAGCGCCTCTTGTGAGATATTGATAGTTATAATACCCTTGTTTGAGGGGAACGACAGCTTCGTAGAGGCTGTCGTTTTCGTTCCAGACCATCCTGTATTTGTTGTCTAACAGACCTTGCGTAAAAGAGCCGTTTATAAAAACATCACCAGGTTGTCTTGTCGTCTTGAGTGTGAAGTGAGTGAAAATGTATTCGCTTCTTGTGTCATTGTCAATATTGTCTGAGTTGCGAATAAAAAAAGCGCCGTCTGCATCTTCGTCGTAAAGATAGTTGGTTCTTGGCTCATCGGTGAAGATCCAGGCATGGTAGGCGTTGCCGTCCCATCTCACTCGCTCTATTCCCATAGTGGGATGAGTAGGGTCGAGGGTCTCGAATTTACGATACTCGTTGCCACCGGTGAATATAAACTTTCGGTTGTGGTCCCAAATTATCCCATCGGTCTTTACATATTGCGGCGTGGCATTTTTCACGGCGTTGTCCCATCTTCCATTTTGAAGTACCACAGTCTTTATTTGGGTGTTTGGAGATGATACTCGGTTAGAGCCAAAGTTTAGGTTGATGCTGACTTGTTGATGACTTTTGTTTATGTCAATATCCGTGTTTGATGTTTGGGTCATCTCGCTCTTCATGGTCTGTTCCGTAACCATGAAGCATGCTTTCAAGATTGGGGCATTGTCTTGGTCCTCGTCAAGTACAGTGACAGTATAGTTGCCACTGATTTTAAGGCGGCACCTGTCATTGGGTATTGTCAATTGATAATGTGTGTATTGCGTATTGGTGTTGTCGGATTGCTCATACTCGTCAATTGTGTTTCCAGAGGCGAATCCATCAACATAATCGCTTTCTATGAGCTCTTGTGAAGGTGACCAATCTGCCTCGCAATGCTCTATGACGTATGAATAGCGATGATACAGATGCGACAGCTCATCGAAAGAGATGTTTATCGTTTCATCACCATTGATGCCGTCAAGTGTGATTACTGGAAGCGGTTCTTGCCAATTGTCGTTGGCCACCACTTGCAGTGTGGCAATATTAGAAACAAAAATCTCATTACGCTGTGCCATGATATTGACACAGTGTAATGAGATTATTAATAGGATGGTTATATTAAATTTCAAGATTAACCTTCAATAGCGGCTACTCCAGGAAGCACCTTGCCCTCGATAGCCTCAAGCATTGCGCCACCACCTGTTGAAACATAGCTGACCTTGTCGGCAAGGCCGAACTTGTTGATAGCGGCAACAGAGTCACCACCGCCTACGAGAGAGTAAGCGCCGTTCTCTTGTGTTGCCTGAGCCACAGCCTTGGCAATCTCGCCAGTGCCGTGAGAGAAGTTCTCCAACTCAAAGACGCCAACAGGACCGTTCCAAAGAATAGTCTTGGAAGCCATGATGATTTTGCGCCAGTTCTCGATGCTCTCTTCTGAAGCGTCCATGCCCTCCCATTCGTCTGGAATCTGGTCGATTGGGAATACCTGGCGCGGTGTGTCGTTGCAGAAATCCTGTCCGCAAAGTGTAGCTACTGACAATGAGAGGTTCACACCCTTTTCCTTGGCTGCGTTGATGACATTGATTGCCTCAGGCATGAGTTCGTCCTCATGGAGTGACTTACCAATGTGGCCACCCTGAGCCTTGATGAATGTGTAGCCCATGCCACCGCCGATAATGAGGTTGTCTACCTTGTCGAGCAGGTTCTTTATGACAGCCAACTTAGAGCTGACCTTAGAACCACCGATGATTGCGGTGAAAGGATGCTGAGCGTTCTTGAGAACGTTGTTGATAGCTGTTACCTCTTTCTGCATAAGATAACCGAGCATCTTGCTGTCCTTGTCGAAATAGTCGGCTATGACAGCTGTTGAAGCATGTTTGCGGTGAGCAGTACCGAAGGCGTCGTTGACATAAACGTTTGCATAAGAAGCGAGCTTCTTTGCGAAGTCTTTCTGACGGTCCTTCATTTCCTTCTTGGCAGCGTCGTATTCAGGTGTGCCTTTCTCTACGCCAACAGGCTTGCCTTCCTCCTCAGGATAGAAACGGAGATTCTCAAGCAACAAGGCCTCGCCGCACTGAAGAGCAGCAGCCTCTGCGTCTGCCTTGCCACAATCGCCTGCGAACTTCACCTCGACACCTAAAGCCTTGCTCACGTTTGGAACAATCTGCTTAAGGCTCAGCTTGGCGTTCACTTTACCTTTCGGCTTACCCATGTGGCTCATCATGATGAGGGCTCCGCCATCACCCAAGATTTTCTTCAAAGTAGGCAGGGCACCACGAATACGAGTGTCATCGGTCACGTTGCCATTCTCATCCAATGGCACATTGAAATCTACGCGAACAATTGCCTTCTTGCCGGCAAAGTTAAATTCATCGATTGTCATTGTTACTAATTATTTAATGTGTTATGTGAAATGTTCTTGTGTACAAAGTTACAAAAAAAGAGAAGAACAAATAAAGAAATTAGACTTTTTTATTCGTGTTTTTCAACCTTTTGCGTCTAGTGCTTGAAGAAAGCTTTTTCATTGCCGGTAAATCTTCATTTCAAGGCAACATTTAAGCCTTGTTTTTCAAGGTTGTGTTGGTGTATTCGCCACTCCTTTTAGGATTCATAGGGAACCATCCTTTCTCTACGCGTTTCTTTTGTTCGAATAATTCTCCAATAGACCACAATAGGGAGGCACCAACTACTCCGACAAGAGCCGAAACAAACGTGTTCTCAATACTTATAGATGATATTATGCACGCAATGCCAGCCAAGAGGAACAGCCACCATGGACGAGTGCCAAAGTAATATTCAACTTTAATGACAATAGGGTGGAAAGCGCCGATTATCAAAAAAGTACAAACGGCTATGGCAAATCCTGTGAAATACATCTTCTTATCTATTTATCTTGATTCTTTATTTCTGAACACATTACTTTTGCAAATTTACAAAAATTAATTTGTACGAAATGCCGGAAAAGAAAAAAAAACATTATCTTTGCCAAAAATATAACTAATAATCACATTTTAACCACAATCAGTTATGGATGAAAATAAAGAATTGATAGCTCAATGTGAGGCGAAGGCCGAGCAGTGGCTTGCTCCTGCTTTTGACGAGGAGACACGTAAGTCAGTTCAGGCCATGCTTGATAACGACGACAAGACAGATCTTATAGAGTGCTTCTATAAAGACTTGGAATTTGGCACAGGAGGCTTGCGTGGCATCATGGGAGCTGGTTCCAACCGCATGAATGTGTACACAGTTGGTATGGCCACCCAGGGTTTTGCCAACTACTTGAAGAAGAACTTCAAAGATCGTGATGAAATATCCGTTGTAGTTTGTCATGATTGCCGCAATAACAGTAGACTTTATGCAGAGACGGTGGCTAACATCTTTTCAGCCAATGGTATAAAGGCTTACTTGTTTGACGATCTTCGCCCGACACCAGAATGCTCTTTCGCCATTCGCTACTTGAAGGCGCAAGGTGGCGTTAATATTACCGCAAGCCATAATCCACGTGAGTACAATGGTTACAAGGCTTATTGGGAAGATGGCGCACAAGTGCTTGC
Organism: Lachnospiraceae bacterium; assembly: GCA_963660075.1. Lineage (GTDB taxonomy): Bacteria > Bacteroidota > Bacteroidia > Bacteroidales > Bacteroidaceae > Prevotella. The sequence goes on along the minus strand of CAVKWN010000003.1, from coordinate 41,058 downwards.
TCCTCACGACAAGGGCATAATCGACGAGGTGAACAAGTGTTCCATAGCCGATGTGAAGTTTGAAGGCAACAAGGATCTCATTCAGATTGTGGGCGAGGATATAGACGAGCCATACCTTCGTGAGATTCGCACGATAAGCATTGATCCAGAGGTCATTAAGAAGCAGCACGACTTGAAAATCGTGTACACTCCGCTTCATGGAGCCGGTCGTGTGATTATCCCACGCTCATTGGCTTATTGGGGATTCGACAATGTTCACTGCGTGTTCGAGCAGATGATTAAGGATGGCGACTTCCCTACAGTTGATCGTCCTAATCCTGAGTTTGCAGAGGCTTTGACCCTTGGCTTGCGCGATGCCAAGAATATAGATGCCGACATTCTTATGGCCTCAGACCCTGACGCCGATCGTGTTGGCATGGCATGCAAGAACGACAAGGGCGAGTGGGTGCTTATCAATGGCAACCAGACCTGCATGATATTCTTGTGGTATATCATCTCAAATAGGAAGGCAAAAGGCTTGCTTAAGCCAACCGACTTCATCGTCAAGACAATTGTTACCACGGAACTTATCAAGAAGATAGCCGACAAGCAAGGCGTGGAAATGCGCGATTGCTACACTGGCTTCAAGTGGATAGCACGCGAGATAGCCCTTTCTGAAGGCAAGCAACAATATATTGGCGGTGGTGAAGAAAGCTACGGCTTCCTTGCTGAGGATTTCGTGCGTGACAAGGATGCGGTGTCAGCATGCTCGCTTCTTGCCGAGATTTGTGCTTATGCCAAGGAGCTAGGCAAGACGCTTTACGATATCCTGATGGGCATTTACAAGGAGTATGGTTTCTCCAAGGAGTTCACTGTAAACGTTGAACGTCCAGGAAAGGCTGGAGCTGAGGAGATACAAAAGATGATGGTAGATTTCCGTGCCAATCCTCCAAAGGATCTCGGCGGCTCTAAGGTCGTGTTGTGGAAAGACTATAAAACGTTGGAAGCCACGGATGACAAGGGCAACAAGACCAAGCTCGACATGCCTGAGACAAGCAATGTGTTGCAATGGTTCTGCGATGACGACACGAAGGTAAGCGTGCGTCCTTCTGGTACCGAGCCTAAGATTAAGTTCTATATCGAGGTGAAAGGCACTATGAGCGACGCGTCTGAGTATGAGTCTCTTGAGAAGAATGGTGTTGAGAAGATAGAGGCTATCAAGAACAGTCTGCATCTTTCTTAAACATAGAATTTAGGTTAAACGCTGGGGTGCTGTGAAAATGGTAGCCCCAGCATTTTTCTCTATTGTATACAGCGTGAGTTCTTCATTTTTGTTAAGAGGAACTTGACAATAAGGCAATAACGATTCATGGTGAAGCAAATAAGCTGGGGATTTATAGGATGTGGCGAGGTCACGGAAAAGAAGTCCGGGCCAGCGTTCAATGAAGTTGAAGGCTCTCATGTAGAGGCTGTGATGAGCCGTAATGAGCAACGCGTCAAGGATTATGCCAAGCGCCACGGTATTCCAAAATGGTATACGGATGCCCAACAGCTTGTGGACGACCCGAATGTCAACGCTATATACATCGCAACGCCTCCTTCCTCTCATGCCACTTATGCCATTATGTGTATGCGTGCGGGCAAGCCTTGTTATGTAGAGAAACCATTGGCGGCAAACTATGAGGATTGTATTCGTATCAATCGTATAAGCGAAGAGACGGGCGTACCTTGTTTCGTGGCGTATTATCGTCGCTATTTGCCTTATTTCAACAAGGTTAGAGACATTATAGCTACAGACGGTATTGGCAAGATGTTGACGGTGCAGTTGCAGTTTGCCGTGCCGCCACGTGATCTTGACTACAATGCCTCATCTTTAAAACCATGGCGTCTTCAACCGGACATATCGGGTGGAGGTTATTTCTATGATCTAGCGCCTCATCAACTTGACATCCTTCAGGATCTTTTTGGCACGATAGTAAGAGCACATGGTTATCCAACAAATAGGGAACACCTTTACCAGGCTGAGGACACTATTTCAGCGGCTTTCATATTCGACAATGGAATATCTGGTAGTGCGTCATGGTGTTTTGTAGGACACGAAAGCTCCAAGGCAGACAGGATAACCGCTATTGGCGATAAGGGAATATTGTCGTTCAGTGTATATAATTACGATCCTATACAATTGATTAACAATTCAGGGACAAAGAGTTTTATAGTGCCCAATCCACCCTATGTACAATTGCCCATAATCACTTCTGTCATACACCATCTCCAAGGCCTTGACGCTTGTACAGCCACATCGGTTAGTGCTACACCTGTCAATTGGGTCATGGATCGTGTGCTTGGCAAGTTCTGAAACAAAATAGACATTGGAAAAAATATTAAAAAGTTTATCCTGCAGGTCGTTATACCGATTAATACCATTGTGGTTACTTGTCATTATTACGAGTTGTAGCTCTTCAAAATATATTCCAGAAAATGAATATCTCCTGCAAAAAGTGGAGATACAAGCAGATGTCAAAGGTTTTGATGTCTCTTCTGTCGCACCTTATATACGGCAGAAGGCAAACTCCAAGTGGTTTTCTCTTTTCAAGATACCACTTGCTACATATTCCATGTCTGGGAAGGACAGTACAAAATGGATAAACCGCACGCTGAAAAACATGGGTGAGGCTCCTGTGATTTTCGATAGTGTTCAAGCGCGTCTTTCTGTTGACGATCTTCGCAACACTCTTAAAAACATGGGATACATGCATGCCACAGTAGACTTGACAACCAAGGTGAAGGGCAAAAAGATGACAGCATTATACATGTTGCATCCTGGTCAGCCTTTCCACATAAATAATGTAAGATATGACATCCAAGATACAGAGGTTGCAACGGTACTGTCCAATTATTTCTCCACGCTTCCCCAAAAACGCGTCAAATCACATGTCTTGACCAAGGGAACTCCTTTTACCGTGGACAAGCTTGACGAGGAACGTAAACTTATTACGGAGATATTGCTTGATTCAGGCTATTACAAGTTTCATAAGGACTTCATAAAATTCGACGCAGACACTGCTTTAAATAACACGGATGTCGATTTAACTCTTCATTTGCTGAAGTTCCGTGCCAACAACGACTCTCCGGAAGTTTCACATCCAAGATACATTATTGGCAAAATTAATTATTCCACAGACAATGGAAAGTTAAATCTTTCGCGTAATGTTCTCGATAACGCTACTCTGCTGAAGGAAGGAAAGCTCTATAGCCATTCAGACCTTGAGGAGACATATCGAAACTTTGGGCGTTTGTCGGCTGTGAGGTATACAAGCATACAATTCCATGAGGATCAAAATACGAACAATCTCAATTGTGACATTCAGTTAAATACAAACAAACCTTCAACCATAGCCTTCCAGCCTGAAGGAACTAACACTGCTGGCGATTTTGGCGCAGCAATGTCGTTGACATATCAGAACCGTAACGTTTTCCATGGCTCTGAGCTTTTTAGCGCGGAGGTGAGGGGTGCTTTTGAGGCAATAACAGGTTTAGAAGGTTATAGGGATGAAAATTTCATGGAGTGGAGCGCTGAAACGAAGTTGCAATTTCCACGTTTGCTTGTGCCATTCGTATCGAGAAGAGTACGACAACGCAGCACGGCGTTTTCTGAACTTTCGTTGTCGTGGGATATGCAAAATCGCCCGGAATTTCACCGTCGCGTCTTCTCTACGGCATGGCGATACCGTTGGTCGTCGCCTGACAGTCACATAAACTACCGTTTAGACGTTCCAGACCTTAACTATGTTTATATGCCATGGATTAGTGAGACATTTAAGACAAACTATCTTGACAATGCCGACAATAGGAACGCCATCTTGCGATATAATTATGAAGACCTTTTCATAATGAAATTGGGCTTTGGACTGACTTATAACAACGGTATTGACGCTTTTCGCTTTAATATTGAAACGGCTGGCAACCTTCTCGATGCATTATCGAGAAGCATGAAGTTTCATACAACTAGTAGTGGTAGGCATACGCTGTTTGGCATAGCATATGCCCAGTATGCTAAGCTCGACTTCGACTATACGCGTCTCTTGACATTTGATACTCACAACAGCCTTGCACTTCATGCTGATTTTGGCATCGCCTATCCTTATGGCAACAGTAACATCCTTCCGTTTGAGAAAAGATATTTTTCCGGAGGTGCCAATAGTGTCCGAGGATGGAGTGTAAGAGAACTGGGCCCGGGCGCATTCAAAGGCAAAGACGGGCGTATCGATTTTATCAACCAAACAGGCGATATGAAGCTTGACTTGAATGCGGAATATCGAACATTTCTTTTCTGGAAGTTTAATGGAGCGGTATTTGTAGACGCGGGAAACATCTGGACATTGCGCAACTATCCAGATCAGCCTGGAGGTCAATTTAAATGGAACAGTTTTTTAAAACAGATAGCCGTTGCATATGGCATGGGTCTGCGTCTTAACTTCAACTATTTCATTTTGCGTTTTGACATGGGAATGAAAGCTATAAATCCTGCTTATACTGACAGTGACGAGCATTATGCTATCATTCATCCAGATTTCAGCAGAGATTTCACATTTCATTTTGCCGTAGGCTTACCTTTCTAAATGTTTTTCTTGGACATATTGACTATTTTTAATATCTTTGTCCCCAATTATATGACATTATATGGCGGAAAGAATTAGGATAAAGGATATAGCCTTGAAAGCCGGAGTATCCGTAGGTACTGTGGACAGGGTGTTGCATAAAAGACCAAACGTGTCTGAGAGGGTTAGGGAGAAAGTAGAGAAAGTTCTAAAGGAACAAAACTACGAGCCCAATATTTATGCCTCTGCTTTGGCTTATAATAAGTCATATCATTTTTGCGTACTTATCCCAAAACATGACCAAGTGGCTTACTGGGAGGAAGTAGAACAAGGTGTCAAGAAAGCGATAGAGGTAAGAAAAGACTTCCATATATCTGTCAGTCTGCTTTATTATGATCGTTTCGACAGTGAAAACTTTCTCAAGGAGGCTGAGACGTGTTTTGATGGCAAACTTGACGGGATGGTAATTGTTCCCACCACACTTGATGTGACTAAGGTGATTACCGACAGACTCCATGGTGAGGCCATTCCGTTTGTGCTCCTCGACTCATATATGCCAGACTTGCGCCCGTTGGCTTTTTTTGGTCAAGACTCTTTTGCAAGTGGGTATTTTGCGGCTCGCATGCTTATGCTTCTTGCTGGTCAGGAGAAAGAAATCATGCTCATGAAAATTACCAAGGATGGAATTGTGGTGAGTAAGCAGCAAGACAATCGTGAGGTCGGTTTTCGTCATTACATGAAAGATCATTTCCCGTCAATCAAGATAGTTTCATTAGAATTGCCATTCTTTGGCACCAGGCAGAAGAACGATGCCATATTCAATGAGTTCTTCAGTCTTCATCCTAATATTCATCATTGTATTACTCTTGGTTCAAAGGCTCATATATTGGGGGAGTACTTGTTGCGCTCAAACCGACGCGACATACAGATAATGGGCTATGACATGGTGAAGAAAAATGCGGAGTGCCTAACCAAAGGAAGTATTTCCTTTCTCATTGCCCAACACGCCTATCAGCAAGGTTATTCATGCATTGACGCTCTGTTTAAGGCCGTGGTGTTGAAAACTTCAGTTCCGGTAATCAATTATATGCCCATTGAGCTTTTAACCCCTGAAAATGTCAATTTCTATCGTAGGATGCAATTATGAACAAAGGCTTTCTTGCGCTTTCACCGCTCGTTGTTTTTATAGTGCTTTACCTTGGACTAAGTCTTGTCGCGGGTAATTTTAATAGTGTGCCATTGACGGTGGTGTTCCTTATATCAAGCGTTTACGCGGTGGCAACATCCACCAAATTTTCCCTAAAAGAGCGCATTGATATTTATGGCCAAGGTGCATCCACGCCTAATTTGCTCTTGATGTTGTGGATCTACGTCCTTGCAGGGGCTTTTTCGCAGTCGGCTAAGGGCATGGGTGCCATAGACACCACCGTGAACCTTGCCCTCGAAATACTTCCGCCGAGCATGATCCTTCCTGGGCTCTTTATCACAGCATGCTTTATATCTTTATCCATTGGTACAAGCGTTGGCACGGTAGTTACTTTAGTTCCTATCGCGGCAGGCATCGCAACACAGACGAACAGCAATGTCGCATTGTTGACGGCAGTAATAGTGGGTGGAGCTTATTTCGGTGACAATTTGTCATTTATCTCCGACACTACGGTAGTAGCCACTCAAACACAAGGCGTAAGGATGAAAGACAAGTTCAAGGTGAATCTTCTTATAGTAGCCCCAGCTGTTGTAGTTGTGCTTGCAGTGTATGCTTTTATTGGGTTTGGAATGCAAGCTCCAACACATATTGGACAAACGGATTTATTGAAAGTGATACCTTACCTTGTCGTTCTTGTAACAGCGGTTTGTGGTCTTAATGTCATGGCCGTACTTGTTTGCGGCATCGCACTTTGTGGAATCATTGGCGTGTTGGGAGGCACATATAGTTTTTATGGTTGGCTCAATGCCTTGGGGACAGGAATAGTTGGCATGGGTGAACTTATTATCATTGCCATGATGGCTGGTGGTATGCTTGAGATTATCAAGGTTAATGGTGGTATCGACTATATCATAGAAAGGTTGTCTAGTAGAATTCGAGGAAAGCGTGGTGCGGAGTTTACCATTGCCGCCCTTGTGAGCCTTGTCAACCTTTGCACCGCCAACAATACTGTTGCCATACTCACTGTTGGAAACATTGCCAAGCAAATTAGTGAAAAGTTTGGCATTGACCCACGCAAGGCTGCAAGTATCCTTGATACGTTCTCGTGTACCATTCAGGGTATAATACCTTATGGAGTGCAAATTCTGTTGGCTGCCGGACTTGCTCATGTTCAACCTGTGGACATAATACCATATTTATATTATCCATTTGCCATTGGCATAGCTGCGGTGTTGTCGATATTGCTGCGCTATCCTAAACGGTATTCTTAACCCATGTTTGTCAAATGCAGGAGATGGATGTCATCACGCGCAATTTTTTCAGACTGTTACGCTCAGGCGCATGGAATGAGGATGAGGCTCTCGAACCTATGTCACATTTTAAATGGAATAGGCTTGGGCAGATGGTTCATGCTCAATGTGTGGGCTCTATTGTAAAAGAAGGTCTGAAACGTATAAGTGAGGGAGCTTGGGTCAATCTCCCCGAGGACTTTCTTGTGGATATAAATAAAGGTATAGCATCTTCCAAAAATGGTATTCAACTCAGCAATGCATTCTTTAATGTCAGGTTCGACCATATTAAGAATCGTGAGATTCATGCGATTGATACAAACGTGGCATCGCTTGACGTTTTGAAGATAATAGTGGGCACAGTTTCTACCATGCTCAATCAAGGCATTATGATAAGAGGAATGCTCGAACTAGGACGTTATCTTCGTTTGCAAGGCGATCATGTGGATTTTGTTAAGCTCGACTCATGGCTTTCAAAGCTTCATCTGGCTCGCATGGCACAGCTGCAGGGCAGTATGCTTGTTGCAGTTTTTAATTTCGAAACTGAAGAGTTGCCTTTTGTTCATCATTTAGAACCGTCTGCCTATAATTTGGTTTTGCGGTCGGTAAACCATACTGCTAGCGACACAGCTGAGGAGTGGCATTTCCGGCAGAGCCGTTCTGGATTTGTGACCAATAACTCTCAGTTGCTTCGCCGTAACCTTCGCCGTAGCCTTCGCTATTTACCTTATGCTCCGATAGAGACTGTAAGCAATTATATCAACAATTTTGCGCGCTCATTGCAGGAAATAGAAGAGTAGAGGCTAATATGTCATTTCTTTTTTTTACTTTTGCACAAATATAACAATTATAACATGAGCAAGACAATATACAGCAGATTTGATAAGAAAGCCATAACAGATTTACCAGTAGTGGCTTTTCCGGGCAAGGTCATTACTATTATCACTGCAGGTGAAGCCGAGAAAGCTGTCGATTGTCTTCTTAATAGTGATATAATCGGTGTGGACACCGAGACTAAACCTTCCTTTCATAAAGGCGAACAAAACAAGGTGGCATTGCTTCAAGTATCCAACCGTGACATTTGCTTTCTTTTTCGTCTGAACCTCACTGGCATAACACCAGCTATAAAACGATTGCTTGAGGATAAAAGTGTAAAGAAAATTGGCCTTTCATGGCATGATGACATAAGGGGCTTGGAAGCAAGAAGCAAGTTTAAACCTGGGGCATTCATTGATTTGCAAGATATTGTGGGCGAAATTGGTATTAAAGACCTCAGTCTTCAAAAGATATTTGCCAATATCTTTCATCAGAAAATATCAAAGCGTCAACGACTTACCAATTGGGAGGCACCGGTTTTGTCAGATAAGCAAAAGATGTATGCTGCTATTGACGCTTGGAGTTGTATCTTGATTTATGAGGAAATATTGCGTTTGAAAAAGACTGGTGATTACGACCTTGTCATGGTTCCGGAGCCCGAGTCTTCTCAGGTAGTCAATATTGCTAATAATAAGAATCAGTAAGTGAAAAATCTATTATATAATTATAATGTATAGGACTATATATCTTAAACGAGGCAAGGACGAGTCGTTGAAGCGCTTTCATCCATGGATCTTTTCTGGTGCCATACAACGAATGGACGAAGGTATAGAGGAAGGTGACGTGGTTAGGGTGCTGAATTCAAATGGTGACTTCATTGCGGTAGGACATTATCAAAAAGGCACCATTACTGTTCGTGTGCTATCTTTTGATGACATTCTTATCAATGAGGATTATTGGGAACAAAGCATTTGGTCAGCCTTGAATATGCGCGTCATGATTGGCATTGCCGATAATACCAATAATAACACTTACAGGCTTGTTCACGGTGAAGGCGACTACATGCCGGGACTTATCATAGATTGTTATGGTAAGACAGCTGTTATCCAAGCGCATAGTGTAGGCATGCATTATAGCAGAATGGCTATCAGCCAGGCTTTGATCAAGGTTATGGGAAACAGGATAGAAAATGTTTTCTACAAGAGCGAGACCACTCTCCCGCTTAAAAAAGACCTACATCAAGAGGATGGCTTTATCGTTGGTCATACCGATGATAACGTGGCGGTAGAGAATGGCTTGAAATTCCACATCGATTGGTTGAAAGGCCAAAAGACGGGATTTTTTATTGACCAGCGTGAGAATCGTTCTCTGTTGGAGCATTATGCAAAGGGAAAAAGTGTGTTAAACATGTTCTGCTATACAGGTGGCTTCTCGGTTTATGCCATGAGAGGTGGTGCAAAATTAGTTCATTCTGTCGATAGTAGTGCAAAGGCCATCGAATTGACCAAACTCAATGTTGGCATGAACTTTCCAGATGATGACAGGCACCAGGCTATATGTGCAGACGCTTTCGATTATCTTAACAGCCATGACGACAGTTATGACCTCATAGTGCTGGATCCGCCTGCTTTTGCCAAGCATAGGTCTTCCCTTCACAATGCCCTTAAAGGATATATAAGGCTTAATGTCAAGGGATTGGAGAAGATCAAACATCATGGAATACTCTTCACTTTCAGTTGCTCACAAGTGGTGACAAAGGAAAATTTCCGTACTGCGATATTTACAGCGGCAGCGCAAGCCCACAGGAAAGTCAGAATTCTTCATCAGCTTCACCAACCTGCTGATCATCCCATTAACATCTACCATCCCGAAGGTGAATATCTCAAGGGATTTGTCGTATACGTGGAATAAACGAAAAACCATGAAATAGCATATAGGGAACGGGAGAAGATAAATCAAAGAATCTTCTCCAATTCCTCGATACCTTTCAACGTGCAGTATCCTCGAATATAAAGCATTGTAACATTCTGGAATACTTGTTGTACACCATATTTTTCCAATAAACCGCTGCTTATTGCGTTTTCCATTGCAACATTGCAGAACTCCATTATCAAGTCGAAGTTAACGTTCTTTCTGAAATAGCCATTTTTTACGCCGCCTTGGAAGAAAGATAAAACCTTGTCGTGGTTTTTAAGCTTAATGCTGTTCATCCACTCTAACACAACTGGATATTTTTTCAAGTCCATGATGAACAAGGTCGACACCTTTGTGGTTTGCTGCAATTGATAGCGATAATACTCTACTATTTTGCCTATCTCTGTCAATTCGGGTGACTTTTCAATGACATTTTTTAGGTAAAGGCTTTCTTTCTCCTTCATGTTCTTAATGCAATGAAGGAGCAAAGTCTCCTTGTTGTTGAAAAATTCATACAGAGTTCGCTTGGATATGCCAAGTTCTTTTGACACATCATCCATTTTTACCGCCTTTATGCCTTTGGTCAAGAACATTGTTGTTGCCACCTCGATAATTTTCAAGCTGACTTGTGATTTATGCTCTGCTGAATAGTCACATTTATAGGTCATATTTGTATAATTTGCATGCAAAATTACAAAAAAAGAAAAAACTATTTTCTTTTTTCCGGTTTTTTTGTAATTTTGCCATGAATTACATTTGATAATCAACAAAATCGTTATGGTAAAAATTACCAAAGAAGCTGCTTTAGCTTATCATGAGAACGGTAGACCTGGAAAAATAGAGGTTAAACCAACTAAGGCTTACCGTACACAGACTGACCTCAGCCTTGCTTATTCTCCAGGAGTTGCATACCCATGCTTGGAGATTCAGGAGAATCCTAATGATGTATACAAGTACACAGACAAAGGAAACCTTGTTGCTGTAATCTCCAATGGCACAGCGGTATTGGGACTCGGTGATATTGGTGCCATGAGCGGTAAGCCTGTAATGGAAGGCAAAGGACTTCTGTTTAAGATTTACGGTGGAGTAGACGTTTTTGACATAGAGGTAAATGAGAAAGACCCTGAGAAGTTCTGTGAGGCTGTAGAGAAAATTGCACCGACATTTGGCGGTATAAACCTTGAGGACATTAAGGCCCCTGAGTGTTTCTACATTGAAAACAGGCTCAAGAAGACGCTGGATATTCCCGTGATGCACGACGACCAACATGGTACGGCTATTATATCTGCAGCGGGTCTTATCAATGCGTTGGAGGTAGCAGGCAAGAAGATAGAAGACGCAAAGATAGTAGTCAACGGCGCTGGCGCGGCAGCTATCAGTTGCACAAAGCTTTATTGTTCACTTGGTGCAAGGCATGAGAATATTGTCATGCTCGATTCGCGAGGCGTTATCTACAAAGGCCGTGATCACGTGAATGAGCAAAAGATGGAGTTTGCTACTGAACGTACTGATATCAAGACCCTAGAGGACGCAGTGAAGGGTGCGGATGTCTTCGTTGGTCTTTCCAAGGGTAACATTCTCAGTCAAGACATGGTGCGCTCCATGGCTCACATGCCAATAGTGTTTGCCCTTGCTAATCCTGTACCAGAGATTTCCTACGAGGACGCAACTGCTGCTCGTCCGGACATACTGATGTCTACCGGCAGGTCCGACTATCCTAACCAGATAAACAATGTCATCGGTTTCCCTTATATCTTCCGTGGTGCGCTTGACGTCCATGCTAAGGCTATTAATGAGGAGATGAAACTTGCGGCCGTAAGGGCAATAGCCGACTTGGCAAAGCTGCCTGTGCCTGAGATTGTTAACCAGGTTTATCATGTAAACGATCTGCAGTTCGGTCCTAAATACTTTATCCCTAAACCCGTTGATCCACGTCTCATCACCGAGGTGTCAGCCGCTGTTGCCAAGGCCGCCATAGAGAGTGGTGTCGCAAGGAAGACAATTACCGATTGGGATGAATACAAGAATCGCTTGAAGCAGATGCTTGGTCAGGAGACTAAGTTTACCCGCACGCTCCATGCTACAGCTGCTTTGCATCCGCAAAGGGTGGTGTTTGCCGAAGGTGGTCACCCAACCATGATGAAGGCTGCTGTCACGGCTCTGCAAGAGGGCATTTGCCATCCAATCCTCTTGGGCAACCCTGACCGTCTTAACCGTATGGCAAAACGTTTGAAGCTCGACCTCACGGGGGTTGAACTTATAGACATGCGTGCCGACAAGGAGCAAGGACGCAGGGCGACCTATGCCAAGCACTTGGCTGAAAAGCGTGCACGCCAAGGCGTCACCTTCGAGGAAGCCTATGACAAGATGTATGAACGTAACTACTTTGGTATGTCCATGGTGGAGCAGGGCGATGCAGATGCCTTCATCACTGGTCTTTACACCAAGTATAGTAATACCATCAAGGTGGCAAAGGAAGTTGTAGGTGTTAGAAAAGACTACAACACGTTTGCAACCATGCATATCCTCAATTCAAAGAGGGGAACGATTTATCTTGCTGATACGCTTATCAATCGTCACCCAAATCAGGACGTGCTCTATGATGTGGCAAGACTATCAGCCCACACGGTTAAATTCTTCAACCAGGATCCTGTCATTGCAATGGTCAGCTATTCTAATTTCGGCACAGATGAGGTTGGCTCGCCAGTAGCTGTTCATCAGGCTGTGGCAAAGTTGCAGCACGATTTCCCTGACATGGTTGTAGACGGTGAAATGCAAGTCAACTTCGCCCTAAACCGTGAGCTGCGTGACGACAAATATCCTTTTACCCGACTGAAAGGCAAGGATGTCAACACTATCGTCTTCGCGAATATGAATGCTGCCAATAGCAGCTATAAGCTTATTCAGGCTTTGGATCCAGACTGTGAGGTCGTTGGACCAGTGCAGATGGGTCTTAACAAGCCTATCCATTTCACCGACTTTGAGGCAAGCGTCAGCGATGTGGTCAATGTCACGGCAGTGGCTGTTATCGATGCCTACGTTTATAAGTTGAAAACGAACAAGTAATACACTTTTCCCAATAAAGCAGTTAGCTTCTACACTGATCTTGAGTATCGGTGTGAAGTTAACTGTTTTTTTTGTTTTAATTTCCATCCCATCTCTTGTACCATGAATCTACTGTTGACAATCGTTATTAGCATCCTTTCTTTTGGTGCTGTTCCAAACGATACCACCGTGAACAATGCAAAAGCCATCAATTCCGCCATAATTCATTGTGCCGACAAGGGCGGTGGAGTGGTGGAGGTGCCAGCAGGGACGTTCACCACGGGTACTGTGTTCTTGCGCTCTGGTGTAACATTGAGATTAGGCAAGGACGCAGTCTTGCTTGGAACAAGAAGATTGTCAGACTATTCTTCACTCGTGACCGATCTCGATCTCTCTCGTTACGAGAGCGGTCAAGGAACTGTCAACTATAATAGTGCGACCGATACCCAGTGGTCTAAGGCCATGATTATCGGTGTGGGATGTGTCGACGCAGGCATAGAAGGTGTAGGTTGCATAGATGGAGGAGACGTGCGCAACCCTCTTGGCGAGGAACACATGCGTGGTCCACATACGATATTGCTCGCTGGGTGCAAGAAAATGGTTATGCGCAATTTCAAAGTAAGGCGCTCTGCCAACTATGCTTTCTTGGCTTTTTGCCTTGATAAGTCAACATTTAGCAACCTCACAGTAGAAGGTGGTTGGGACGGCATACACATACGTGGTGGTCACGACTTGATAATTAAAAAATGCAAGCTTCACACTGGCGATGATGCCATTGCCGGTGGCTATTGGGAAGGGATGAAGATTACCCATTGCAAACTCAACTCTTCGTGTAACGGCATACGTATGATAATGCCGTCTACCGACTTGGAAGTTGCCGATTGTGACATCTTTGGCCCCGGACAGTTTGAGCACATCACCTCGCATCGCACACGTTCTGAGCATGCCATCAACTTAGAGCCTGGGGCATGGGGAAAGGCCCCGGGGAGGCTTGACAGCATTTACATAAGGCGCAACAATATAAGGAGTACATTGTCACCACTTTGCGTCACTATAGGCGATGACAATACCTGTGGCACAATAGTAGTTGAAGGCATGAAGGCTCGCGACATAATCAGAATGGCTTTGTCGGTGAAAAGTTGGGGAGAGGCACCTACAAATAAGGTCGTTCTTAGAGACTGCGACTTTGAGTTTACCGGTATCGATGACCCATCACTCCCCGCATGGTTTGAGGATAAGCCAACGAGCCAATGGCCTGTATTCCCATGTTGGGGCATGTTTTTCCGCAATGTAAGCGACGTGAATGCCCACAATGTTACGTTACGTGTAAAAGGTGGCGAATACCGCCAGGCTTTTATGTGCCAGAACGTAGGCAAGGAAAATCTTGCCAAAGGCATTAGAGTGGAATACTCAAAGTAACGTAATAATACGTTATCGACTTATTGAGAACCATCAACATTTCTTACGCATCTTCTTGAGTAAGCATAATGCTGCAATGAGGAATGCTAAGCCTGCTGCCCATGATATGATGGCACTTGCTACATAGCCTAACCATTGTGAGAAACCTGCTACCAAGAATGTGAGGCAAGAAACCGAGGCAACGGTAAGCGCGTATGGCAACTGTGACGACACATGATGCACGTGCTTGCATTCGGCTCCGGCGCTTGCCATGATGGTTGTGTCGCTTATTGGGGAAATGTGGTCGCCGCAAACGGCACCTGCCATGCATGCCGATATTGATATTATACGGAGTGGAGCAGTGACAGGGAAAACGGCAATACAGATAGGTATCAGAATGCCGAAAGTACCCCATGAAGTGCCAGTGGCGAACGCCAAGAAAGCAGCTACAACGAAAATTATGGCGGGCAATAGCTGCTGCAGCCCCGTAGCGCTGCTTGCCACGATTCCCGATACATATTCCGCTGCGCCAAGTGAGTCGGTCATGCTTTTCAGCGTCCATGCCAATGTGAGGATGAGGATAGCAGGTACCATGGCCTCGAAACCTTTTATGATACAGCTCATTGCGTCATGAAAAGGCAGCGTTTTGCGAGATACAAGCATAACGACAGTGAGGATGAAGGAGAAGAGCGAACCAATGACAAGCCCTACTGAAGCGTTGCTTTCAGCGAAGGCATTGATAAAATCCATAAAGTTCTTGTTGCCAGTCTCAAAAAAGCCTCCCGAATAGAGCATGCCAGCCATGCAGAATATTATGAGAGTAACTATTGGTATTACAAGATCATAAACCGAACCGTTGCTCACATTGTGCTCTTCATTGCTTTTTGCACCAACGCCATGTTCCACAACTTGGAGTTTTGTATCGCTCACCTCGTCAAGTTTTCCTCCATTGGTACGCTCATACCATTCTTTCAATCTGGCGTCATACTTGCTCATAGCCTTGAAGTCGAAGTCAAGCCACACAATGGCAAACATGAAGATGATGGTGAAGAAGGCATAGAAGTTGAATGGTATCGCTCTGCAGAAAAGTGCCAGTCCGTTTTCACCTCCCGACACGAAACCCGACACCGCAACAGCCCAACTCGATATTGGTGAGATGATACAAACCGGTGCGGCGGTGGAGTCTATGAGATAAGCCAATTTCTCCTTTGTTACGCCATTGCGAACCGCGATGGGGCGCATAACCGAGCCAACCGTAAGGCAGTTGAAATAGTCGTCTATAAATATAAGTATGCCTAATAAGATCGTAGCTATCTGCACGCCCATCTTCGTTTTGACATGTCGCGATGCCCATCTTCCGAAAGCGGCTGAGCCTCCGGCCTTGTTCATTAGCGACACCATGGCACCGAGAATGACAAGAAACACGAGAATGCCAACATTCCAAGGATCCGACAGGCAGCTTATCATGCCATAAGACTTGGCGTCTGCACCTGAACCTACGGTGTGGTTGGTGATGTGAACGAGAAAACCATCGAGACCGCTGCCCATGGATATGCAATATTGTGCGGCGCCAAGGATGATGCCGATAAAAAGGGAGGAGTAGACCTCCTTTGTCTTTAATGCCAAGGTGATGGCCACGACAGGTGGAAGAAGTGACCATGCCGTGCCTATCATGTTATAGTCCATTATGCTTTCCTTACTTGTGGATTGGTTGACAAAGTTAAGGCTTTTTTTTGAGTCCAACAACAGTTGGCAGTAAAATGGGGCAAAACTAGATCAACATACTTCTTCTATCCATTGTCAGAATTGATGCAAAGCATGCATAATCCCTTTGAGAGGCTGATTATGTATAAGATTATTGTAAGTTTTTATTTCGCAAACAGTTTACCGATAAGGCTAAAGAGATTAACCACCGCTTCCTTGTTCTCCACATGAATCTTGATGGAAGTTTCGCCAGTCTGCTCATTTTTCTCAACGATGGAGTCTACTAACTGTGCTGTTGCCTCTGGCGACTTCAAGGTCTCTGCCAAACCAGACAGGAAAGATATGCCTTGGGCTACCAAGTCCTTTGGTTGTGTAGGGCGATGAGAGGTACCGGCATCTTGTGCTTGCTGAGAGTCGTAGCTCGTATTGTCAGCTTTCCCTTTGGGAGTATTTGCTACGTATCCATCTTCTATAATTGTCTCAAAACTCTGTATTCTTATAGGATATTTCGTATTGTTGCCTATTATTTAGATATGTTGCAAATTTACAACTTTATATTGCTACTGCCAAATCATCACTTATGAAGATTCAAGAAATAGCACGAGAAATAGAATATTACTCAAGTTTCGGATTTAGGTCTCAAGCAGTTTGAGCGTACATCGCTCCAGCACAACATAAGCGCCTTGTAGCCAAGAATGCACTTTTGGTGTACATGGGAGAATATCCAACCGATATTTCATGCGCTTGGCCATCTTTTTAATATCACTATAAGTTGCTGATTTTAAACTGATTCGGCTTTGCACTGAAATCGTGTCGTCTTTTCAGTGCAATGCCAACGTCTTTTCAGTGGAAAGCCGATGCCTTTACACTGAAATCGTATTGCCTTTTCAGTGCAAAGCCGACTCGCCAAGATATTGCATGAGGTCTGTCTTTTCAAAATTCGTGAAAAACATGGACTTGAATTGAAAAAAGTCAGCTTAAAAAGAACGAATGATAAATAATTTTCGTATCTTTGCAAAAACATACAAGTTGTTCGCAATACAATTAAAACAATGAGACAGTTGATACTTTACATCATTTTCATGCTGACCATGCTTCTCGGAAGCCATGGAGAGATTTCGGCTGTCTCACAGTCAGCACCTGTCTCGAAGGACAGATTGGAGAAGGTCGAGCACAAGCAGGATAAGCCTGAGGCCCAAATCAATGAAGCTTCCACTCTTGCTTATATGGTTTGCGGCAATCGTCCGCAACGCTTGTCACCTTCGGGCAACATGTATGCTAGTTCATCAAGTAGACTGACAGATAATAAAATTCGACTTTTATCATATTTCTTATCAGCCATTTCAAGTGATTGCAAGCCTACTCGTGACGAGTCTGCCCCAATCCACTTTGATGTCGCCAGCAAGTATTATGTCATTTGCTTGCGGCATCTCCTTTGTTAGCTATATATTGTTTTTTAAGGAAGAGTTTAAGAGTTATGGCAAAATATGAACATGTATTTTGCTAAAGGTTTTTAGTGCAAAAAAAATAGAAAACAAGAAATTAGAAAAATGGCAAAGATAAACCATTTCGTTATGGGTGCCCAAGTCATGGCGCTCGACACAGTAGAAGTAAAAAAGGGATTTTTAGGCTTTGGCACAAAGGTCATTTACAAGCCAACCAACAGTGAGGTAAAAATGAAGGAAACCGAGTATTCGGCCGAAGATGGAAAAAAACTTGAAAACATTCTTGCCTCAAAGCCGGAGAACCTCGATGATGCTATTCGCAAGTATACGGTTTCTGAGCAAGAACTGGGAAATGCCAGACTTGAGGCTTGTGTCTCCACCGACCATCAATTCGCTGCCGCGATGCTTCTTAGCTTCCAAGGCTTGTCATACAAGCCTGTAACCGGGTTGTGCGTTTATGAGGGTAAGGCTGCCGAGTCTTTCGCGAAACTATTCAAACTATAACCACGATATATACTCAACCTCCAGGCTTTTTGTGAAAAGAGCTTGGAGGTTTTATTTTACCGTTATGTGCCAACACCCTTGTTTCACCTCGTATTTTATGAGGCAACGGTTTCTTTCCCTCATGTCGCGCATAACCTCCGCAAGAACCCACTTCAGCGTGTCGTTTCTGACCTCACGCCTGTGTTCGCCTGGCACTTCAACCGTCTTATAACGATTGTATGCCACGTCGAAAGTGGTACCAAAGAGATGGCAACTGTTTGTCTTGGCATTGGCATTCTTCTTTTGCAACTTGGCAACGTCAGCCTTGGTTCGCAAAACGCTCGTAACGATTATCTTATGGAGTGGAATGTGCTTGACATGAAGAGAGTCGAAGAAATTGCGTCCTATGTCTTGAAGAAGCACGGCTGCACGCGGGACAAGAAACGGAGAACTGTCACGAAGGCGGTCTACATGAAAGTATGGATTGGCTCCTACATACACCAATGAAGACAAATGCTTTGAGGCGTCGGCACTGTCGGCAACAGGTCTCACACCCCATTTTTCAGCGGCTAAGAGCTGTACGTCGTTTTGGTCAGGGAAAGAGGCCTCAAAGCCAGGCACGCTGTATATTCTGCTCTTCGCCTCTTTGCCATCTTTGCCAAAGAAGATGGTACGCATGTCTGTCTTGTCAATGGGCAACGGCATAGCCGACTTGTTTTTCCGGTTGCCGTCGGCAACAATCGTCTCGTCTGCGGGTTTCTTTTCCGTTGGCTTTTCAACACCCGTCGCCACGCTTGGAAAGATAAGCCTGACAAAGGCTAAAAACACAACTGCACCGAAAAAATATAGCGTAAATTTACGTTTAGTAATCTTCATTATTTATAAGTCTCATGACATGATGTCGCGAACGCAATGAACTGCTACAGCAACACGTTATGTTATGTCTAAATGATTTATACGTCAATGTCAAACATATTGCAGCAGGATGCTCCATACCGCTATTATGTGGCAGACGCTTCCGAGCAACACGAAGAAATGGAACACCGTGTGCATGTATTTGCGATTGTGCTGCATATAAAACAATGCGCCTGTGATGTAAGCCACCCCCTCAGCCACAATCCACGACACTGCACCAGCCGAAACGCTGTCTATCAAAGGCTTAAACGCAACAAGCACGCATAGGCCCATGCCAACGTAGGCAAAGGTCTCTAAGTTGCTATGACCTTTGAGATGTTTAAAAGAAATTATCGTACCCACAATTGCGCATAGCCATACGAAACAGAACAATGCCCAACCCCACAAGCCCTGGTCGCGAAGCGCCACGAGCGTTATTGGAGAATAAGAGCCCGCAATATGCCAATAGATGGCAGCATGATCCCACTTTCGCAGCCGCTCTTTCCATATAGAGCGGGCAGATAGCGCATGGTACACGGTTGATGCCACATAGCTCGAGAGCATGCCGAAAAGGTAGAGTATGACTCCTGCAGTTGCCCATCCGTTGTGATAACGAAAACACCAGACCAAGAATATGATGCCAACGACAACGCCAAGCAAGATACCGGCGGCATGACTCCAAGAGTTCCATAGCTCTTCCTTGTGTGAGAAAAACACCTTTCTTTTCATGCCTTTACATTTCTATTATAGTCTAGCCGTGAACGTATAGTAATTTGGGAATGACTTTGCCAACGCCACGGGCTCGTTCTTGAATATGCCGAAGATGGCACTTCCGCTTCCCGACATCTGCGCATAGGAGGCGCCGAGTTCGTATAGCTTGTTCTTGATGTCGGAAAGCTCAGGATGAGCCTTGAACACCGGTTGTTCGAAGTCGTTGCAGAGTTCATTCTTCCATGTGTCTATTGGTTGCCTGACCACGTCGCGACAACATTTGGTCGGCTTGTGGCAAGCGATTTCTTTGTAGGCTTGCGCTGTAGACACGGCAATGTCTGGTTTCACTATGGCTATGTAATAACCGTCGAGATTGCCTTGTGGCCCATCTACTGGCTCAAGCACATCTCCCCTTCCTGTGGCGTAAGCGGGAGATGCCTCGATGAAGAACGCGCAGTCGGAACCCAACTTGGCAGCGTAGCGTTCCATCTCCGCTATGCCGATGTTGAGGCGGAAACGTTCGTCGAGCAGCCTTATCATGTAAGCACCATCCGAGGAACCACCGCCCAGGCCAGCCTGCATGGGTATGCGTTTCACGAGATGAGCGTGAATGCGTGGCAATTCATAATCGGCAGAGAGCAAGGAGTAAGCTTTTACCACGAGATTGTTTCGCTCGTCGCAGTCGACGGCATTGCCCGTGACCTTCAAGTCGCAGTCTACATCCGACGGAAACTCATCCGACATGAGTTTTATCTCAAGGGCATCGGTCAACTTCACAGGGTAGAACACGGTTTCTATGTCGTGATAGCCATCCTGGCGTTCGGCCACGATGTTTAATCCGAGATTGATTTTGGCGCAAGGAAATGTAATCATTGTCTTAATAGTTTTATATCTGCAAATATAAATCATTTTATTGAAATGGCTATGCTTTGTTGCGATTATTTTGTAAATTTGTGCCGAAATTAAGAAAGACATGGCAGAACCTAGCAAGAATACACGCCGCAAGGCATCCTCCCCGATAGACTCGACTTATGGTCACCTTCA
Organism: Lachnospiraceae bacterium; assembly: GCA_963660075.1. Classification (GTDB taxonomy): domain Bacteria; phylum Bacteroidota; class Bacteroidia; order Bacteroidales; family Bacteroidaceae; genus Prevotella. The sequence continues at coordinate 20,591 of CAVKWN010000003.1, read as the reverse complement.
ACCACAAGCACTTGATATAGAAAAAGTTGTGCTTGGCGCGCTGATGATTGACAAGGACGCTTTTTCCATTGTCTCCGAGACATTGGTGCCCGATACATTCTATGAGCCACGACATCAAAAGATATTCGCTGCCATTCGCAATCTCAACGTCGAAGAAAATCCAGTGGATATTCTCACCGTGACCAATGAGCTTGAGAAAGAAGGCAACCTTGAAAGCATTGGCGGACCTACCTACGTAGTGGATCTTGCTTCGCATGTTGGCTCGGCTGCCAACATACAGTATCACGCCAAGATACTCCAGCAGAAATACATGGCACGCCAGCTCATCTCTTTTGCCAGCAAGATAGAAACGTCTGCCTTTGACCCTATGGTCGACACTGACGAGCTCATGCAAGAGGCGGAAGGTTCGCTGTTCGAGATTTCACGGAAAAACATGCGGCAAGACTACACGCAGATTGACCCTGTGGTGCGCCAAGCCGTGGACATCATACAAAAAGCATCGTCAAACAGCACTGGTCTGACGGGATTGCCAACAGGCTTTACCAAGCTCGACGACATGACCTCAGGGTGGCAGAAGAGTGACCTAGTCATCATTGCCGGTCGCCCTGCAATGGGTAAGACGTCGTTCGCTTTGTCAATAGCAAAGAACATAACGGTCGACTATCGTGAGCCTGTGGCTTTCTTCTCGCTTGAGATGAACAACGTGCAGCTTGTAGACCGCTTAATAAGTAATGTGTGCGAGATTGAGGGAAAGAAAATCATGAACGGTCAGTTGAGCCGTGACGAATGGGACAGATTCGACAAACGTTTGTCGAAGCTCACGGGCGTTCCGTTGTATGTTGACGACACGCCGGGCATGTCAATCTTTGAGCTTCGTACCAAGGCCCGCCGCCTAGTACGTGAAAAAGGTGTGAAGCTAATCATGATAGACTACCTTCAGCTTATGAACGCGAGTGGAGCCCGTTTTGGCAATCGCCAAGAGGAGGTGTCTACCATATCTCGTTCTCTTAAAGGTCTCGCAAAAGAACTTGACATACCCGTGATAGCTCTCTCACAGCTTAACCGTACTGTGGAAAACCGAGAGGGACTGGAAGGCAAAAGGCCTCAGCTGAGCGACTTGCGAGAATCTGGAGCCATCGAGCAGGATGCCGACATGGTGCTTTTCGTTCACCGCCCCGAGTATTACCATCTTTATCAAGACGAAAAAGGAAATGACCTGCGAGGAAAGGCACAAATCATCATTGCCAAGCACCGTAAAGGTGCCACGGGCGACGTGTTGCTCTCCTTCCAAGGACAGTATACGCGCTTTGCCAATCCGGAGGATACAATGCTTACACCATTGGTTGACAACTTGGGAGGAGAGATAATCGGCTCGCGGCTTGGCAACGACGATGACCCTCTTGGTGGTGAGATAAACACTCCATTCTGATAGATTATAACGAAACATAGCAAAAAAATAATAGATTATTTGTTTATATCACGACAAATGTTTACCTTTGCAACCGTTAAAGAAAATAGCATAAAAAGAAATGACAGCACTTATCGCCATAATTAGCATTATTCTAAGCATTCGACTGCGTGTAACGGTTGGAAGTGAATGGGCGTGTGTGCATGCTTGATAAAACATACGATAGCAAGGCCTTTCCACTTCCATAAGTGGAAAGGCTTTTTGCTTTCAAAATAAAGGGATAGAAATAATTAATTACATATTACGTTAATCACAACTTAATTATGAGTGAGAGACTTTATATTTTTGATACGACGCTTCGTGATGGCGAGCAGGTGCCAGGTTGCCAATTAAACACCATTGAGAAGATTCAGGTGGCCAAGCAGCTTGAACTTCTTGGCGTTGACGTCATTGAGGCTGGCTTCCCAATATCATCGCCAGGCGATTTCAATTCGGTGGTAGAGATAAGCAAGGCCGTGACATGGCCAACGATTTGCGCTTTGACACGTGCCGTGGAGAAGGATATCGACTGTGCTGCCGAGGCATTGAAGTTTGCCAAACACAAGAGAATACATACCGGATTAGGCACGAGCGATTATCATATCAAGTACAAGTTCAACAGCAACCGAGAGGATATTCTCGAGCGTGCAGTGCGATCTGTGGCTTACGCTAAGAAGTATGTCGAGGACGTGGAGTTCTATGCCGAGGACGCTGGTCGCACCGACAACGAATATCTTGCCCAGGTGGTGGAAGCCGTCATAAAGGCCGGTGCTACAGTGGTCAACATTCCAGATACAACCGGCTATTGCTTGCCCAGCGAGTACGGCGCGAAAATAAAGTATCTCAAGGAGCATGTTGACAATATCGACAAGGCAATAATTTCGACCCACTGCCACAACGACCTTGGCATGGCCACCGCCAACACACTTGAAGGCGTATTGAACGGAGCCCGTCAGGTTGAAGTGACCATCAACGGCATTGGTGAGCGTGCCGGCAACACCTCGTTGGAGGAAATAGCCATGATTCTGAAATGCCACAAGAACGTTGCCATAAACACCAATATCAATACTCGCAAGATCTATCCTGTCTCGCGCATGGTGTCTTCGTTGATGAACATGCCCGTACAACCTAACAAGGCAATCGTTGGCCGCAACGCCTTCGCTCACTCTTCGGGTATCCACCAGGATGGCGTGCTTAAAAACGTTCAGACCTATGAGATTATCGATCCAAAGGACATAGGTTTGGAGAACAACGAGATCGTGCTTACGGCGCGTTCGGGTCGTGCGGCCCTCAAATACAGATTGGAAGCCAACGGCGTTGACATCAAGGATCAAAGCCGATTGGACAAGATTTACGAAGAGTTCCTTAAGCTTGCTGACCGCAAGAAGGAAATCACAGACGACGACGTGTTGATGCTTGCGGGAGCCGACAAGGCAGATTCTCATTCTGTAAAGCTCGATTATTTGCAGGTGACAGCAGGTAAGGGTGTTCGCAACGTGGCAAGCGTAGGTCTTGATATCGCTGGCGAGAAGTTTGAGGAAAGCGCTACTGGCAATGGTCCGGTTGATGCGGCAATCAAGGCTCTCAAGCGAATTATCCATAGGCAAATGACATTGAAGGAGTTTACCATTCAAGCCATCACGCAAGGTTCGGATGATGTCGGTAAGGTTCACATGCAGGTGGAGTATGACGGGCACGTCTACTATGGCTTTGGTGCCAACACCGATATCGTGACTGCTTCTGTTGAGGCATATCTCGACTGTATCAATAAGTTTCGCAAATAAAAAGGCATTAGATTCAGCAAAAATATTATGAATACACTTTTTGACAAGATTTGGGACAGTCACGTTGTTCAGATCGTCGAGGACGGTCCCACCCAACTTTACATAGACCGTCTTTATGGCCATGAGGTAACAACTCCGCAGGCTTTTGACGGACTTCGCCAGCGTGGCTTGAAGGTGTTCCGTCCAAAACAGAACATCTTTATGCCAGACCATAATACACAGACCCATGACCAAGACAAGCCTGTCGCAGATCCAGTGGGCAAGAAACAGATTGATACGCTCGACAAGAACTGTGATGAGTTTGGCTTGACAGAGTTTAAGTATAACACCGAGGATAATGGTATCATCCACGTAGTAGGTCCCGAAAAGGCTCTCTCTTTACCCGGCATGACGATAGTTTGTGGCGACAGCCATACGTCAACCCATGGTGCCGTTGGAGCAGTAGCCTTCGGTATCGGCACTTCCGAGGTAGAGATGGTGCTCGCGTCGCAATGCATATTGCAGCAAAAACCAAAGTCGATGCGCATAAGTGTAAACGGCAAGTTGAAGCCAGGTGTAACCGCTAAAGACGTGGCTCTCTATCTCATGAGCAAGCTCACCACATCTGGTGCGACGGGCTATTTTGTGGAATATGCAGGCGACGTGGTTCGCGACATGACCATGGACGGCCGTTTGACCCTGTGCAATCTTTCCATAGAGATGGGTGCACGTGGTGGCTTCGTGGCTCCCGACGAGACCACGTTCGAATATATCAAGGGACGTGAATATGCACCTAAGGGCGCTGAATGGGATAAGGCCGTGGCCTATTGGAAGACATTGAAGAGCGGCGAGGATGCCGTTTTCGACAAGGAACTTGTCTTCGATGCCGACGATATTGAGCCTCGAATCACCTATGGAACCAATCCCGGCATGGGCATCGCAATCAATGGCTCAATTCCTACACTTGACGAGATACCCGAGGCAGAGCAAGCTGGTTTTGAAAAGAGCTTGAAATACATGGGCTTCGAGCCAGGCGAGAAGTTGCTTGGCCATCCAATAGATTACGTGTTCCTAGGCGCATGTACCAATGGACGCATCGAGGATTTCCGTGCCTTTACCGAGATTGTAAAAGGAAAGCATAAGGCCGAGAATGTTGTAGCATGGCTTGTGCCTGGTTCACATCTCGTGGCAAAGCAGATAGAGGAAGAGGGTCTTGACAAGATACTTGAAGAGGCAGGCTTCGCCATTCGCCAACCCGGTTGCTCGGCTTGCCTTGCCATGAACGACGACAAGGTGCCGGCAGGCAAGTATAGCGTCTCAACAAGCAACCGCAACTTTGAGGGACGACAAGGGCCTGGAAGCCGTACGATTCTCGCGAGCCCACTTGTGGCAGCGGCAGCGGCATTAACAGGTAAAATAACAGATCCCAGAACTCTATAATCATGAAGCAGAAATTTAATATCATCACCTCAACGTGTGTGCCACTTCCTTTGGAGAACGTTGATACAGACCAGATAATACCGGCACGTTACCTCAAATTGACCCAAAAAGACGGTTTCGGCCCATATCTTTTCCGCGATTGGCGTTTCAATGCTGATGGCTCTGAGAAGAAAGACTTTGTGCTCAACAATCCCGACTTCAAGGATGCTGTCATCTTGGTAGCCGGCAAGAACTTTGGTTCTGGTTCTTCGCGTGAGCATGCTGCCTGGGCAATAGCTGGTTATGGTTTCCGCGTGGTAATCAGTTCTTTCTTCGCTGATATCCACAAGAACAATGAGCTCAACAACTTCGTGCTCCCGGTTGTTGTGTCGGAAGATTTCCTTAGTGAGCTGTTTACGTGTATTAATAATTATCATACGACTCAGGTTAAGGTAGACTTGCCAAACCAGACCGTGACAAATCTCGCAACGGGCCGCAATGAGCATTTTGAGATAAACGGTTACAAGAAACATTGTTTAGAGAATGGTCTCGATGATGTTGATTTCCTCGTGCAGAACCGTGACAAGGTAGAAGCATGGGAAGAAAATAACAAGCGATAATGAAAAATCAGGAACGCGAAATAGAGATAATGGACTCTACTCTTCGCGATGGTGAGCAGACCAATGGCGTGAGCTTCTTGCCTCATGAGAAGCTCATGATTGCTCGCTACCTCTTGTCTGACGTTGGAGTTGACCGCATAGAGGTGGCCTCCGCGAGAGTGTCTGACGGCGAGAAAGAGGCCGTCCGCATGATATGCAACTATGCACAGCAGCACGGAATGCTCGATAGGGTAGAAGTGTTGGGATTCGTTGATGGCACAAAATCTGTCGACTGGATTATCGAATGCGATTGCAAGACGGTAAACCTGTTGGCAAAAGGTTCCTTGAGACATTGCCAGTATCAACTTAAAAAGACTCTTGAAGAACATGTCAGCGATATAAAGTCGGTTATTGCTTATGCTCATTCCAAGGGAATGGCGGTAAACCTCTATCTTGAGGATTGGTCGCAAGGCATGAGGGACAGTCGCGATTACGTTTGGGGCATGATGGATTCATTGAAAGACGAAGGCATAGTAAGGTTTCTTCTGCCCGACACGCTTGGAATCCTCAACCCATTAAACTCTTATGAGTATGTGAAAGCCATGACCGATAAATATCCTGACCAGAAGTTTGAGTTCCATGCCCATAACGATTATGACATGGCCGTGGGCAACTCTCTTATGGCTGTTGAGGCTGGCTGCTCAGGATTGCACGTCACGGTGAACGGCCTTGGGGAACGTTGCGGCAATGCGCCATTGAGCAGCATTCACGTGATGTTGAAAGACCAAATGCATGTGAAAGAGCATATCGACGAGTCTACACTCATGGAAATAAGCAATGTTGTAGCTGGCTACAGTGGCATCTCTTATTCGCCGAACACGCCTGTGATTGGTGAGAACGTGTTTACTCAGGTTGCCGGTGTCCATGCCGATGGTGACAACAAGGCACACCTTTATAGCAACACTTTGGTACCAGAGCGTTTTGGCAGGCATCGTGAATTCGCGTTGGGCAAGAACTCGGGCAAGGCTAATATCGTGAGAAACCTTGAGGACATTGGCTTAGAGCTGACAAAGGAGCAAACAAAGGCGGTAACTCAGCGCATTACGGAATTGGGTGACAGAAAACAGCTCGTTACCCAAGACGACCTGCCATACATTGTAAGCGACGTGCTGAAACACACCTCGCCAGAGCAAAGGGTAAAACTTGTGAGCTACATGGTTTCAACGAGTTATGGACTGAAACCTATAGCAAGCCTAAAGGTTAGCATCAACGGTAAGGATTACGAAGCCGATTCAACAGGTGATGGTCAGTATGATGCCTTTGTAAGGGCATTGCGTAAGATTTACAAGGAAAAGCTCAACCGCACGTTCCCACTCTTGCAAAACTATGCTGTAACCATTCCACCTGGTGGTCGTACCGACGCTCTCGTACAGACTGTAATCACATGGACTGACGGAGAAAAACAATGGCGAACGCGCGGACTTGACGCAGACCAGACAGAAGCTGCCATACAGGCCACTATTAAGATGCTGAATATGGTTGAAGAAACCGTCAGTTTGTCATAATAAATACTGGAAACAATAAAATATAAACCAATGAATTTGAAAATTGCAGTTCTTCCGGGCGATGGCATTGGCCCGGAAATTATGCCAGAGGCCATTAAGGTATTGGATGTCGTGGCAAAGAAGTTTGGCCATAAGTTCACTTACACAGAGGGCCTTTGCGGAGCTCATGCGATTGACGCTTGTGGTGACCCGTTCCCCGACGAGACGTTCAAGATTTGCATGGACGCTGATGCCGTTTTGTTCGCTGCTGTCGGCGACCCACGTTTCGACAACAATCCTACATTGAAAGTTCGCCCAGAGACAGGTTTGCTCGCAATGCGCAAGAAGCTTGGACTTTTTGCCAATGTCCGTCCCGTGGCCACGTTCGACTGCTTATTGCATAAGAGCCCTTTGAAAGAGAACCTTATCAAGGGTGCCGATTTCGTGGTCATACGTGAGCTGACCGGTGGAATGTATTTCGGAGAGAAATACCAGGACAATGAGAAAGCTTATGACACGGACATATATTACCGTCCAGAGATTGAGCGTATCCTGAAGGTGGCTTTCCAGTTTGCCATGCGACGCAACAAGCACCTGACGGTAGTTGACAAGGCTAACGTGCTTGCCAGTTCACGTCTTTGGAGGCAGATTGCCAAGGAGATGGAGCCACAATACCCAGAGGTGACAGTAGACTATATGTTCATCGACAATGCCTCAATGCGAGTATTGACAGAGCCACGTTTCTTTGATGTCATTGTTACCGAGAATACCTTTGGCGACATCCTTACCGATGAGACATCGGCCATTACCGGTTCGATGGGCTTGCAGCCATCCGCTTCTCTTGGCGAGCACACTCCACTTTTCGAGCCTGTACATGGCTCTTGGCCTCAAGCTGCTGGAAAGAACATTGCCAATCCTCTTGCCGAAATACTTTCTGCAGCAATGATGCTTGAGCATTTCGGTCTCAAGGAAGAAGGTGCCGCAATTCGCAAGGCATGCGACGCAAGTCTGCTTAACAATGTCCGAACTCCTGAAATTCAGGTTGAAGAAGGCGAACACTACGGAACCAAGGAAGTTGGCTCTTGGATTGCGGAATATCTTGAGAAGAATTAATCCTTCTTAATAGGGTAGGATACTAAAATAAAAAAAGTGGGAGCGTTTGAAGCTTCCACTTTTTTATATTGACCTTACGTGTCAATTAATATATGTACAAGTTTATGTTGTGATCGTGTGCCATTCTGCGCATGTTAAGCAGGGCATATCTCATTCTGCCTAAAGCAGTGTTGATGCTAACGTTTGTGGCTTCGGAGATTTCCTTGAAAGACATCTGTTGGAAAAAACGCATATAGACAACCTCGCGCTGTGATGCGGGAAGATTGTTCATTATGTTTTTGGCGTCTTCCAATATCTGCCTGTTTATAAACATCCGCTCGATGTTCATTTCCTCAACATTGCTGTTGTGAATGTTGGTTAGATCGTTGTCTTCGGTTGGTTCAACGATATTGCAGTTCTTGGCAGTGCGGAAGTTATCCATAATGACATTATGCGCGATACGCAAACACCATGAATGGAATTTGCCTGTCGGCGTGTACATGCTATTACGCAACTTGGTGATAATCTTGATGAATGTATCCTGAAACAAATCGTTGGCTAGATCTTCATCATGCACCACATAATATATATATGAAAAAAGCTTTGACTTGTTGTGTTCCAATAAAAGGTTAAAAGCCTTGTCTTCGCCCCTCATATAGCAAACCGCAAGTTCTTCATCACTCATTTCCATAAGTGACTTTGTGTAATTCTCCATGAATTAATGTGTATTAATGAAGTAAAAATCTATCCTATAGGCCAAATTGTTATGCATTAATATATACCGATTGCAAAAATAAGACTTTTTATTCTTCTTGCCAAATATTTAGCAATATAATTATGGTAAACTTTTTCAACTTGATTTTTGTATATCAATTATTATGTGTATTTTTGCAGAATAATAACGAACTTATAAATAGAATACATTTATGAACTTGAAAATACGCTTGTCGGTGTTGACATTCCTTGAGTTTGGCGTTTGGGGAGCCTACCTTACTTGCATGGGTAATTATCTTGGCGTAGCAGGCATGGGAGCCGAGATTTCATGGTTCTACGCCATTCAAGGCATTGTCTCCATTTTCATGCCAACGTTGATAGGCATAGTCGCCGACAAATGGATTCAACCACAACGTCTTTTGGGCTTGTGTCATTTAGTTGCAGGCGTATTCATGTTATCGCTTTGGGGCATAGGAATGAACGCTGGCTTTGGAAATCAAGTGGCTGACAAATCACTTTTTATAGCTCTGTATACGTTAAGCGTGGCGTTCTATATGCCAACATTGGCATTGTCTAACACTACGGCCTTTACCGTATTGAAGAATAACGGGGGAGATACTGTTACAGATTTCCCTCCGATTCGTTCTTGTGGAACGGTAGGTTTCATCGTTGTCATGTGGTTTGTTAATTGCGCTACGTGGGACAACGGCGTGTTCTCAATGACACTTTCACAGAACGCTCACAAGTTCCAATATACCTATAACCAGTTTCTCGTTTCTGGCTTGTTGAGCCTTGTTATGTTCTTGTACGTGTTCACACTTCCCCAATGTAAGATCGTGCGAAGTGTATGCTCAGAGAAAAAGTCTTTGGCTCAGTTGCTTGGTCTTGATGCATTCAAGTTGTTTAAAGAGCGTCGCATGGCTTTGTTCTTTATCTTCTCGGCATTGTTGGGAATGTCCCTTCAGGTCACTAATAGTTTTGCCGGACCTTTCATTTCCAGTTTTCAAGGCAGTTCGGATCCTGCCATCGCAACTTCATTTGCCGCTAGCAACGCCACATTGCTTACATCAATATCACAGGTTAGCGAGGCTTTCTGTATTTTGTTGATACCATTCTTTCTCAAGCGGTATGGCATTAAGAGCGTAATGCTGATAGCGATGTTTGCTTGGGTAGCGCGCTTTGCCTTCTTTGGAGTTGGCAACCCGACAATGCCTGGTGTGATTTGCTTCATTCTTTCTTGCATTGTCTATGGAGTGGCATTCGACTTTTTCAATGTTTCTGGAGGTATATTTGTTGACCAAGAGTGTGATCCATCCATTAAGGCTTCTGCGCAAGGGTTGTTCATGCTTATGACAAATGGCATAGGCGCGACGATAGGCACATTGTCGGCAGGAGCTATTGTAAACAACTTCTGTTCATGGACGCAAAAAGGTGAGAGTTCTTACCTTATGGGAGATTGGCAATCATGCTGGTTCATATTTGCAGGTTTCGCATTAGCTGTAGGCTTGGCGTTCGCTTTGGTGTTTAAGCCTGTTAAGAAAAAATAGTTGCTTTATATACGCTAAGGGCTTGGATGAAAGTCAAGCCCGCTATATGGTTTTCAATGTTCGCATAATTAAAGATGTCAAGAATAAGATTGTTTCTTCAGCAAGCATCAGAAGTTGTTGGGGATAATAAAGATGGCTTGCTTGTCCTTACCGACTCTTATCAAGAGCGTCAACTTGTTGTGCCTTGTCAAGGTCGTTTGCTGGAGGAGTTCAAGTTTCGTCTTGATAAACATGAGAATCATTCCGGGATTATTGACATATTATTAGACGTTATAGACAATCAAACATCGTTGTCTCTTTCGCTTCTTATAAACAACGTAGAGGACGGAGCTTACAGTGCTATACTCAATAACGAGGACATACAGAAACAAATAAGCATTGGTGGAGTGGAGGCTGTATTGCTAAACGTCATTAGCAAGGATAAGATACCACTCTACATAGACGAGGAGCTGTTTCTTAGGCAAAGCTCTAAATTTGACATGAAGGCAGAAGGGGTAGCTCTTCCTGTAAATGCCTTGCCGGTGTCTATGCTTGAGAAAACCCTTGGCAAGGCAGTTGCGGCAGAAAATTATGAACTCGCGTCGCAGTTGAGGGATGAATTAAACAGAAGAAGGAAAGCAGGTGATTCAAAAGCTGATGATGTCGTGGAATGAGACGATGCATTTAGATTATAAAAAATATTCAGAGTCTTGAAAGAGGAAAGGTATTTTTATGTTCCCAACGCCCTTGCGGGCAAAGAGTTGCCTGAAGAGGAAGCCACACATGCAGTTAGGGTGTTGCGCTTGAGCGAAGGCGACTCTATATGGTTAATGGATGGAGTGGGTAATTTCTATCGTGCTGACGTTGGCATCGTTACAAAAAAGCGTTGCCTATACAATATTGTCGAGACCTTACCCCAACAAAAGACATGGTCTGGAAAAATTCATCTTGCCATTGCGCCGACAAAGATGATGGAGCGCATTGAATGGATGGCAGAGAAGGCAACAGAGATAGGCTTTGATGAGTTGACATTTCTTGACTGTAAGTTTTCCGAGCGTCACGTAATAAGAGTAGATCGTGTCGAGAGGATTGTGGTGTCGGCTATGAAGCAAAGTCGTAAGGCTTATATGCCTGTGGTAAATGGGCTTACAGCTTTCAAAGAGTTTGTGGCATCATGTGATGCAGATTACAAGTTTATAGCCCATTGTTATAACGACCGTGAGCGTATAGACCTGTTCGATAAGTTGGAAACTCTTCCCGCTGATGCTTCAGTATGTGTGCTAGTTGGTCCTGAAGGCGACTTCTCTTCCGATGAGGTAGACTTGGCTCTTGCTAACGGTTTTGAGCCGATTACGTTGGGGAATAGCCGTTTACGAACCGAGACAGCAGGCTTGATGGCTGTAAGCATGGCTCAGATACAAAAACGAAATTGACATTCAAGCAATTAATAGATAGAAAGAAACAATGAAGATGCTTAATCACATTAGGATAACGCTTGTCCTATGGACATTTTGTATTCTTGCAACCGTTGGCGTTTTGTCGTCTTGTTCGGCTAGTGATTATATAAACGCTATTCCGTCTGAGAGTCAGATGCTTATTCGAGTCAGCCCTGCCAAACTAAGTGGAGCGAAAAGTCCATTGATATTGAAAACTCTGCTTCACCTGAAAAATTTAGACAGTTCTGGCATCGACCTTTCACAAGACGTTTTCTTTTTTGAGGATGGTCAAGGCAATTTCGGTATTTGCGCAAAGGTTAATAGCGACAGCAAGCTTGCAAAGTCGTTGCAGGATGCCGGCTTGTCGCTTACAAAACGTCGTGACTATAAATTTGCAGCATTGTCGTCGGGCTGGGTAATCGGTTTTTCAGACAACGCCGTCTTGTTGATGGGTCCCGTAGTTCCTGCTGCGCAAGATGATCTTATCACGCTGATGGCTCGCTATCTTGGCTCCGACGAGGAACAAGGCATAAAGTCTTCGCCTATGTATGCCACGTCCGATTCTATTGACGCGCCAATGTCGATAGTAAGTCAAACAAGAGCATTGCCAGAACAGTTTGTCGCGCCGTTCACAATGGGCGCCCCAAAGGATGCTGACCCTGCCGATGTTATTCTTGCCGCGGCAATGGAGGTTAAAAAAGGTCGTTTGCTCATGCATGGCAAGACATTATCGTATAAGAAAAGCATTAATTCCGCGATTGAAAAAGCCGCTACTGTATACCGTCCCATTAAGGGTGATTATGTAAAGGCGATGTCGCAGGACGACGTGCTTGGACTTTTTTTGAATGTTGATGGTAAACAATTCCATAATTTGTTGATTCAGAATAGGCCAGCGACAGCCATGCTTGCAGGCATTAACACTGCAATAGACATGGACAACATCATAAAGAGCGTAGATGGAGACCTCACGCTTGTAACGTCTTCACTCGGAAGTAGCAACCTTCACATGATGATGGCTGCTCGCCTCTCTGGAGCTCCATGGCTGGCAGATATTGACTATTGGAAAAAGAGTGTCCCGGCGGGTGGGCGCATTGGTGATTGGGGAAAGAATTGTTATTACTATTCAGGCAATGGCACCACATATTTCTTTGGAGTCACACCTGACATGCAATATATGAGCGGTGCATCGCCAGAAGAGGCAAGACATAGCATAACTACCTCTACAAAACCTCTCCCTTCCGATTTACAAGGCATTATAAAGGGCAAGAAGTTCGCAATGGTTGTTAACTTTAAGGCTTTGGACAATAGCAAGGCTGCGGCTGTGACCTCGCTTCTCATGCCAATGTTTGGAAATATCAATACGATTGTATATACAATGGACTGATGAACAGGATATATTTCAATAATGTCGTGCCAAATGTTTTTTCTGAGCGCAAGGACTTGTGTTCAGACGTTTGGGCAAACGACATCACGTTTGAGAAAGGTAAACTCTACCTTGTTGAGGCTGACTCTGGCAAGGGAAAAAGTACATTTTGTAGCTATGTAGTTGGCTATCGTCACGATTATACGGGACATGTGTTTTTTGATGACGCAGATACAATTAATTTTAGCGTGTCGCAATGGGTTGACGCTCGCCGTCTAAACATAAGCCACCTCTTTCAGGAATTAAGGCTCTTCCCAGAACTCACGGCGCTGGAGAACGTTCAAATCAAGAACAAGCTGACGGGGTTTAAGTCTGAAAAACAAATTCTTGAATGGTTCGACATGCTCGGCATTGCCGACAAGGTCGACGCTAAAGTGGGCAGGATGTCGTTTGGTCAGCAACAGAGGGTGGCAATGATGAGGTCACTCGTGCAACCATTCGACTTCATTCTTGCCGATGAGCCAATCTCGCATCTTGACGACCGCAATGCCGAGATTATGGCAAACATAATGATGGACGAAGCAAACCGACAAGGCGCAGGTGTGATTGTGACAAGTATCGGCAAACACATGAATCTAAACTATGAAAGGACGGTGAAGCTATGAATCTTGTATGGAAACTTTTACGCCAACATATTAGCATCTCCCAGTTCGCTGGTTTTGCTTTTGCTAATCTTTTTGGCTTACTGATAGTGTTGCTAGGCTATCAATTTTATAAAGATGTCTCACCTGTGTTCACAGGGGAAGACTCCTTTATGAAATCGAATTATATCATAGTAGAGAAAAAGGTCGGAGCCGGAAATACTCTGTCTGGTCGTTCAAACGCCTTCACTAAACAGGATGTTGACAATATCAATGTCGCCAATTTCGCTAATAATTTGGGGGCTTTCACTTCTACTCAATATACCGTGACAGCCCGTATGGGCATTAGCGGAACTAACATCCTTAATTCTGAAATATTTCTTGAGAGTATACCGGATGACTTCGTGGATGCTCCCAAGGGGACGTGGAGTTATAAACCTGGTGATAAAATTGTGCCGGTAATCTTGCCACGAAGTTACATTGCCATGTACAACTTTGGCTTTGCACAAAGCCGATCCCTTCCTAAAATTAGTGATGGACTTGTAGGGATGATCGACTTTGACCTTTTTGTTCAGGGTACTAACGGCAACGGCTCTTTCAAGGGAAAGGTTATTGGTTTCTCTTCGCGTGTTAGTAGCATTCTCGTGCCTCAAGCGTTTATGGATTGGAGTAACCATACATTTGCACCAGGGAAGAATCAAGCCCCGACACGTCTTATTCTTGAACCCGACAACAGCAAGACTGAGCAGATGACAAGTTATTTAGACCGACATGGTTTTGAGGTTGAGGATGACAAACTTGACGCAGAAAAGACAACATACTTTTTGCGCTTCATGGTAACAATGGTTATGATGGTTGGTCTTGTTATCTCTGTCCTCAGTTTCTATATCCTCATGCTTAGCATTTACCTATTGGTTCAGAAGAACTCTTCAAAACTTGAAAACCTGTTGTTTATTGGTTATAGTCCACGACAGGTTGCACGACCCTATCAGTTGTTGACCATATTCTTGAATCTTGGCGTACTTGTTGTGGCTCTTGCCGTCGTATTCTTCGTAAGAGATTATTATGTTGGGGTTATTTCCACATTGTTCCCCAATATTGACACAGCTTCAATGCTTCCGTCTATAATCCTTGGCATCATGCTTCTTGTCTTGGTTAGCGTTTGCAACATTTTAGCCATTCACCATAAAATATCAGCGATATGGAAGAGAAAAGAGTGAGACGATTGTCACAATCCAAAACAACGCGCAATTTTAATAGCCATGTCGTAGAAGAGCCTTCAAAACTTCTTGATTGGCTTCTTGCAAATTTGCAAGAGAGCCGATCAAAGATTAAGGCCACTCTTTCAGGCCGTGGTGTCAGGGTCAATGGCAAGGTAATTACTCAGTTTGATTATGAGTTGCTTCCCGGGATGAAGATAGAGGTCAGCAAGTCGAAACAAAACGTAGAGTTCAAAAACCATTACTTACGCATTGTCTTCGAAGATCGTTATCTTGTGGTTGTTGAAAAAAAGCCAGGAATACTCTCCATGGCTGCTGGCCACAGCACCTTGAACGTCAAATCCGTGCTCGACGAATATTTCCGTCAGAGTCATCAGCGGTGTACTGCTCATGTGGTGCATCGACTTGACAGAGACACGAGTGGATTGATGGTTTACGCAAAAGACAAAAACGTGGAACTTGCCCTTGAATCAGACTGGCACAACATAGTCTTTGATCGTCGCTATGTTGCCGTTCTTTCTGGAGTTATGGAACAAGAAAACGGCACTATTGAGAGTTGGCTTAAAGACAATCGCGCCTATTTCACATATAGTTCACCATATGACAATGGGGGCAAACTTGCCATTACACATTATTATGTATTGAATCGTAGCGAGGAGCACTCTCTCGTTGAGTTCAAATTGGAGACAGGACGTAAGAACCAAATTCGCGTACATGCCGCCGACTTGGGACATCCGGTTTGTGGAGATGTAAAATATGGCAACGGCGACGACCCTGTGGGACGTCTTTGCCTACATGCTTTCCGTTTGTGTTTTTACCATCCTGTCACCCATCGTCCTATGGAGTTTGAGACCGACTTCCCTCAAGCATTCAAGAGCTTGTTTAAATAAATTTTATCCTAAGTTATACAGACTGAATATCTTAATGTCATGACTGATTATATTATTGCCTTAATAGTCGTTATTGTTGCTATTGTCGTTATCAAGAAGGTTACAACTTGTCTTCTCAAGACCACGATAGGTGTCATAGCATTGTTTATCATTGCTTACGTATTGATCAAGGCTGGTGTGTTTTGAATTCAAAATTGCAACAATTAGTGCAAATTGTCTTCAATTTCTTTGCGATTTAATATGAAATAACCTATCTTTGCAATATAATTAAATATTAGGCAATCATGAAGCATCAAAAGAAATTTCTCCTGTCTGAGCAGGATTTACCCACACAATGGTATAATATCCAGGCTGAGATGCCAAATAAGCCAATGCCTCCATTGAATCCAAAGACGCATGAGCCATTGACTGTAGAGGATCTTTCCCACATATTCAATACAGAATGCTCAAAGCAAGAGCTTGACCAAACTCATCCTTGGATTGACATCCCAGGAGAAGTACAGGAAAAATACGCTTACTATCGCGCAACTCCACTGGTGCGTGCCTATGCGTTTGAGCAAGCCATTGGCACACGCGCTCACATATATTTCAAGAATGAAAGCACGAATCCATTGGGCTCTCATAAAATTAACTCAGCTCTCCCACAATGCTATTATTGCAAGGAGGAAGGCGACACAAATGTCACAACTGAGACAGGAGCAGGACAATGGGGTGCCGCACTTTCTTATGCGGCGAAACTTTATGGTCTCGATGCAGCTGTATATCAAGTGAAAATCACTATGCAGCAGAAGCCATACCGCTCTTACCTTATGCGTACATTCGGTGCGGCTGTGCAAGGCTCGCCTTCAATGTCGACACGTGCGGGAAAAGATATTATCACGCGTGATCCTAATCATCCGGGTTCTTTGGGCACGGCCATTTCAGAGGCCATTGAGCTCGCCACAACCACACCAGGTTGTAAATACACTCTTGGCTCCGTACTTAATCATGTAGCTCTGCATCAGACCATCATTGGTTTAGAGGCTGAGAAACAGATGGAGATGGCGGGTGAATATCCAGATAAGGTAATAGCTTGTTTTGGCGGTGGCAGCAACTTTGGTGGCATAGCTTTCCCATTCATGCGCCACGTCTTTGACGGAACTCATAAAGACACCGAGTTTATTGCAGCTGAGCCAGAGAGCTGTCCTAAGCTTACAAGGGGTAAGTTTGAGTACGACTTTGGTGATGAGGCAGGGTATACACCGTTGTTGCCAATGTTCACGCTTGGACATGATTTTAAACCTGCTAATATCCATGCTGGAGGATTGCGTTACCATGGTGCTGGAGTCATAATCTCGCAATTGGTAAAAGATGGTTACATGCACGGTGTTGATATTCCGCAATTGGATAGTTTTAAGGCTGGAATGCTTTTTGCGCAAACAGAAGGTATTGTCCCCGCGCCTGAAAGTTGTCATGCCATAGCCGCCACCGTTCGTGAGGCTTTGCGTGCCAACGAGGAAGGAAAGGCACCAGTGATTCTCTTCAATCTTTCAGGTCACGGACTCATTGATATGCCATCGTATATGAGTTATATCGATGGTGACTTGATGAACTATCGTGTCACCGACGCTGAGATAGAAAAGAACCTTAAGGACGTTCCATATAAAATAGATTAGCATCCAAATGATAGAAGTGACAGTCAAGGATGCCGTTTTGAAAGAAGCGGCGCAGAAAGGAATGGACGACTTCCTACAGGTGATCATAGATGCCATTTACAATGCCATTGGTGGAGAACTGACAACGGACACTTTGCAGGAACTCAATTCTGACCAAATAACGCTTTTGGCTTATGTCATTCTTCGCGACACGGTGATGGACGGTGGCTTCGTTGAGTTGATACACAATGGTTATGGTCCATTCATCTATCTCAATCCATTTGCAAAGGCAGTACGAAACTGGGGATTACGCGACCTCTACAAGATTGTCAGTGAATCGCACCGCTTTTTCGGTAAATACAGATCAGAGATAGAGGTGGACTGTACGCAGGAGGAGTTTGATGCCTTGTATGAGAAATTTCCTGAGTTTGATGATTATGACGATTCTTTCGTAGAACATGAGGAGGAATTCACTAGGGAAATTGCTCTCTACGTAGATGATCATCTGGATGACTTTTGTAAGATTTCATAATGAACAAGACCGAACAAGAGTTGCGCCGTAAGAGTCCGGTGCAGATACGCAATAAGAAAGCTTCGTTTCTATACAATTTTATAGATACCTATACAGCTGGAATCGTGCTCACTGGCACGGAAATAAAGTCTATCCGGTTGGGCAAGGCATCGCTTGTGGATTCGTTTTGCTTTATCAATAATGGCGAGATTTGGCTAAAGGGCATGAATGTCTCACCATATTTCTATGGTTCCCGTTCGAATGTGCCATCGCGTCGTGATCGCAAGTTGCTTCTCAAAAAGAGTGAGATACGTCATCTTTCTGAAGACACCAAGACTCCTGGTCTGACAATAGTCCCAACGTTGGTTTTCATCGACGACAAGGGTAGGGCAAAGGTTGACATAGCCTTGTCGCGTGGTAAAAAGGAATATGACAAGCGTCAAACGCTTAAGGAAAAGGAGGACCGTCGTGAAATGGATAGGGCTACAAAGCACTATCGAGTGTAGAATTATTCAAATATAGTGGCGCAGGGCTAAATGCTCTGTAGAGATTATGGTGTCGTTTATTATTAAACGGCACTTTTTTTATGTGCAATGTGGTAATATCTTTGCAATTGTATCAAACAAATATCAGCTGCCGATTCAACTCATTTTGAATATATTCGCTCGTCCCTGATGCGCTGATACTTTGGCGCGAGCTTTACGAATAGTGTCTTACTGCTCATTACGAATTTCAATAATACACGCCTTCTTCCTTCGTGGACTTCACGTGCAGACGATAGGTTATGCCATTGAACTCGATAGTATAAGGCACGCCTTTAGACATAAGCACCTGCTTACCGTCCTTCATGCGCTCGCTCCATGCAGCGAATATGTCTGTCACTTTGTAGCTATTCTTAGTGACATCGACGCCAAGCGACTGCATCATTACGAGTGGGCGCACTTTTTCCCCGTCGCCAATCTCCACGTAGCCGCCCATGCCGCTGAGCTGCTTGCACACTTGATTCCATGACATAGCTTTAGCTGTCATAGACTTCACACCCTTGTTAACCGACTTCTTGTTGTTTAATACTTCCATTTTTTTTCGATTTAAAATTCAACATTGTTCCGTGAAGGGGACTCGAACCCCTTTGCGACCGTATAGACACAGTCGCAGAAGCACACGGAATTAGTGTGCGCACATCTTCGGCTATACGCACACGGAATACGGATACACGGCATTCATATAGATAACAAACCACGGCGATACGCACGTAGTTTGTTCCGTATTGCAATGCAACTCTACAGGGCCGGCATACTCGCAGCCGCCCCCCAATACGGAAACGGTTAACCACATAACACACGTATATACACCCGTATTCCTTGCAAACTATGATAACAACCTTGAAGGGATAGTAACCCCCTGGGCGCAATCACTTGCAATTAGTACCTCACCCCCACGACAACCCTATTATTATAGCATACCTCCCCTATACGTTGCTATTACGCACACGAAGACAGTATTAGAGTTCTCGATTTTGTGAACTTTTCTAAACACACAAACCACAGAGTACGATTTGACCTAAAAAGGCGACCACTAACAAAGAGAGCACTCCCTCGCACTTTTCAACTGCAGCCTGATGTTCGTATGTAACCAAGTCAATGAACGTTTGCAATTTTGAAACTTATTTGTTTCTTGTTTGCGAGTGCAAAGGTAAGTAGAATCTTTATACCCTCCAAAAGAATTTACACTTTTTAAGAAAAAAGGTAAGTAATTCTTTTTTTACCTTATGCTCTTAACGGCTATTTAATGTCATTCACAAACGTTGACAGTTTAGACGGCACCAGTTCTTTGCTCTACATTACTTTATACGTGCGTGTTATTACTTATACGTGCGTGTTATTACTTATACGTGCGTGTTATTACTTATACGTGCGTATGTGTGCATATTTGCGCACTATAATGTACGTGCGCGCGAGCCCCATGGAGCGAGGCGCGGGGTCAAATAAGCGAAATCAAAAAAAAGAAACAAAAACGGGTTTACGTGTGCGGTTTTTATAGGGTGAAAACAAAAAAAGAAAGCGGCGTTCCGCACATACGCAGAATGCCGCTATAAGTTGCAAAACAAGAAGTGGGTCTTAGTCTGTCAACGTTTTCGCCGATTCGTCTCCGTTAAAAGCGTTATCGTTGGGAACGACCTCCACGCTTTCGAAGAAAGAAGCCACGGATATTATCTCCACATTGATTACGTTTACATCTTCCTCACTAATGTTCCCAAAGTTCTTGATTGACGGAGACGTAAATACATTCGCCTTCTTCGACTTACTCCATCCAAGCAACCGCTCCATGACAGCAGTCATGTTTAAGTACTCACCCAGACGGTTGATTGGCTCTATCATTCCTGGATCATACGTGCGACCATGCTTATTTGTGTACATTTTGTCAGTACCAAACTTCAATATACATGAACGCAGTTTCTCGGATAACGCACAAAGGGATCTGTTCAACTTTTTAACATTCTCAACCGTAAAACAGCGTGGATTGCCATGACGATTGTTACGATGCTGAAAGCATGACGTAACAGTAGCAGGAGCCATACCCATTTCCTCTGCGACTCTTGACATTTTCACATCGTGCTCTTTTAAATATTTATAAAGCTCGTCTTGTGAAATTCTTAACATTTCTTTTGTCATACTTATTGCGTTTTTTTGTTTTCTAAATGCAAAGATAAGGTATTATTTTCTAACCCACAAATTTTCGCCAAACATTTTAATTTTGTTAAGTTTATTTATACCCTAAATGGTAAAACAAAA
>CAVKWN010000002.1:0-82465 GCA_963660075.1 Lachnospiraceae bacterium | reverse complement strand
GTTTAATTAATCTTTTAATCGTATGAACAAAAAGAAGATTTTCGGTTATCTGTTCTTGGGCCTGCTCGCAGCGGGCGCAACAGGTACGATGACTTCGTGTAAGGACTACGACGAGGACATCAACCGCCTGCAAGAGCAGATTACTGCAAATGCCAACGCGATCAAGAACATTGAGGAATTGATCAAGAGCGGCTCGGTCATCAAGACCGTCACTGAGGCCACAGACGGTGTCACCGTCACATTGAGCGATGGCAAGTCTTTCACTATCAAGAACGGAGCCAATGGTCAGGATGGCACGCCTGGTTCGGTATGGACTATAGGCGAGGACGGCTATTGGGTCGAGAATGGTAAAAAGACGAACTACTATGCGCTTGGAACCAAAGGCGACAAGGGCGATAAAGGCGATAAAGGCGACAAGGGCGACAAGGGCGACAAGGGCGACACAGGCGCTGATGGTTCAAGCTCAACATCCAACATTCGTTACTATGTGCCTAACGCCGAAACAGGTTGCTTCGACCTCTATGAGGATGGCGAGAAAATCCAGGAGACAAATATCAGCTGGAAGTCTGCCAAGGCAAACGTTATCACCGCTGCCATGGACAAGGAGAACCTTATCCTTACAGGCGTAACAGGTGTTGATGGCGGCACCGTCACAATATCCCTGAATGGCATGCTGAAGAGCTTGGTATTCATGCCTAAGAACTACCTCGACGGTATCGAGACCATCATCTATCCTTTCTTGACTGGTAACACCTTGAAGAACGCGACCGTTTCAGCCACGACTAACCGTCAGGGCAAGAAAGTCACAGGCCTCGACGACTACAAGGACGTGAAGGACGCGTTCAACTATGGCCCTGCCGTAGGTTACGACTATCACATGAATCCTTCGAACAGCAACGTGAAGGTTTCAGACCTTATTGGCTTCAACGTGCTTGAGCCAGAGGTAGTCTATACCAATACACGCGCGACTGCTAGCGAGCTCGGCGTAACGGTCGTGAAGAAGGAGAGCGAAGACAAGTATGTGTTCAGCAACGAGAATGGTATCTTGCATGCTGGTATGCAGATTGAACATCCTAACCTCCTCAAGGAG
This sequence comes from Lachnospiraceae bacterium, assembly GCA_963660075.1. GTDB lineage: Bacteria > Bacteroidota > Bacteroidia > Bacteroidales > Bacteroidaceae > Prevotella. The sequence goes on along the minus strand of CAVKWN010000002.1, from coordinate 81,375 downwards.
TATCCTACAAGCCTTAACGACCAAAAGGCTAACACTGTAGCATTGCAGGTCAGCTCCAAGGATATGCAGGGTGCAGACGCTACAATCACCTCCGACTATGCTCTCTTGCAGCCTCAGAAGGCAAAGGTTCAGGCTATCTACTGGGCCGTGAAGCCTATGTATGCGGCTGTCAAAAACAACACCATCGAGGGCGACACCGCTATCTGCAGCACACATACGAAAAAGCTTGATGTCTACAGCACTCCAGAGCAGGCTTTACAGAACAAGAACGGTGCAGCACTTGAGCTCTACTATGAGAATGGCTCAACGCTCAACATCAAGAACTACCTTGGTATCCATGCTCTTCGCCAGAACGTCACTTCTGACCCAGACCACAAGTTCGTGTCAGAGAACTGGCTTGCAGCCAATGGCGATGAGAAGGAGTTTGGCCTGACTTATAAGTTCAAGCTCGTTGACTATGCCGTTGACGGAAACGCCACACGCGACAGCCGTTTCGCGAAGTGGTCTGACGGAAGCCAAGCTGGCGTCACTACAGAGGACGGCGTTCTCGTGGCCCAGAACTTGAAGGAGGACGGTAAGACTCCTGACGAGTCGGCTACAGCACAGACCGCTATCGGCCGTGAGCCATTGGTTCAGGTGACTGTGACCAACAAGGCTGGCGAGGTCATTCTCGACGGTTATATCCTTATCCACATCACATCCACACCTCCTGAGGCTCCAGACAACAAGACCATCTCTTACGAGTCTATTGACCACAACCAGACGTTCACTCTCTGTGAGGATGTTGACGGTCTGCTGACAACATGGGGTCAATTCAACGACATCGTGCTGAAGAAGGGTCTTGGCAACCTCGAGAAGGAGAATTTCGACAAGCAGTACACCGCAGACCTCTTGACCAAGACTTTGGCAAATCCTGTTTCCGGAGCTACCGGCACAGAGATGAAGCAGTTCAAGGAAGCTACCGTAAAGGGCGACGGCACACAGGCAACGTCATATCCTGACAAGGTGGGTGAGATTTACTACTACGGCGAGAATGACGGTACGACCAACCACGTGTTCTATTGGCTGATTTCCAAGGAGGAAGCCGAGAAGCTGACCATGGGCATGGAGCCAGGCGAGACAAAGGATGTCGTGAGATACGTGCGCTTCTTCGCTACACAGAACGAGGATGGTTCATACGTGGCTAGCGCCAAGTATCCTTATCTCTACATCAAGCTTGTAACGACCCTGACACGTCAGGCCATGGGTTCTATCACTTTCGCTGAGAAGAACAACAACTACTGGTTCGATGCTACTACTGGTGCTGACGATGGCACGACAGCTATTATCCTCGACGTGCTCGAGCCTCGCGACGGTGGCAATATCAACTCATTCAGCCGTGTCATCAACCACACGCTCGTGGGCAACGCTCCTAAGCAGGCAGGCAAGTACTTTGTCACTCCTACCACAACTACCGTAACTGGCCAGGATGATGTAGTATACACTATCAGCGGTAGTAGCAACCTCCTCATCGACAAGTATGACAACGCTAAGCAGTTGACATACACAGACGCTACATGCAATGGCACTGTCAACACATATGCTATCGACGTAACGAAGGGCGTGTTCGCTAATAACGCTATCTATGCCACACCTGCTGGCGGCACACCTGTCGAGATTGCTTCTCTCAACCAGACCACTGGCGAGCTCACTCTCGTGAACAATGAAACCACAAAGATCGTGCTCAACGCCGTTGGTTATGAAGCTAACCACGCAAACATCAACAAGGAACTTCGCGCATGGATTGGTTTCGTAGGTGACAATGGCTGCGGATTGGCTACCCAGGTGGCAGAGGCTCCATTCCTCGCAAGCTGGCAGCGTCCTATCAACCTCGACAATGTTGCAAACCAGGCATTTATCGATGCCGAGACAAACGGTAACTACATTTACCTTGCAGACCTCTTGAAGTTCTTCGACTGGCGTAACGAGGCTTTCGACATGGAGGGCAACAACACTTGGTTCATGAACTTCTATGGCATCAACGCCATTACTGTTGACGTGACACCTGGTAAGGTTTACACCGACATGAACGGTGGCGACATCACCAAGACCACACTTGGAAGCATAACGACAAAGGCTCGCCTTTACACGGAGAGCGCTTCAGGCAAGGCCGCTGGTTCTCACAAGTTCACGTTCAAGTCTGACTTCACCAAGCTGAACTCTTCTTCTCAGAACGACGCAGCCAAGCAGTACATCGCCGACAACAAGGCCGAGTTTGGTTACATCTACTACGAGAACAATGGTGAGAACGTGGAGAAGTTCAACGTCAAGGTTCCTGTCACTGTAAGCTACACTTGGGGTGATTTCAAGACTTACGTTGTCATTGCTATCGACCGTACCAAGAACAACTAATCAGAACACAATTCTGATTTAAGAAAATACCATGAAGGGTGTGCCGCACATAACGGTGCACCCTTTTTTCACAATAACCCATACACGTGAGAATGATGAATAAGAATATTTTTCTCTTGTTGTCTTTGCTTGTCGTGACCCTTGGCTTTTCCTCTTGCAGCTCCTGTGGCGGCAAGAAGGACAAGGAGTCTCGGGAAGAGCGAGTGGCAGAGTTTCGCAGCACCTTGAACCAAGAGGACACCACGCAGATGCTAAAGCTTTGCGACGATGCCATGGAACAGCTTAAACATCGCAATTACAACGCCGTGCTTTCAGCCCTGTACGAATACAACGACTCTACCAATGAGGTAAAGCCATTGAGCAACGCCACCGCCAAGAAATATACGACGATGTTTCGCATGTTCCCGGTCATTGACTATCACCGCCTTTACTACAGCTTCCAACTTGAAGGTTGCAATGACGTGAAATACAAGGTGACATGGGCTACCGCGGAGCAAGCCGGAACCAAAGAACCCGCGACCACGGCTTTCATGTTCAACCCCGTAAAGGTTGACGGCACATGGAAGCTTTGTGTCAAGACATCCAACGAAGAGATAGACAAAACTCTGAGATAACAATGTAGGCTTTTGGCGGACTATAATCTGCCAAAGCCTTTTACTATTGCCCTTATGAAAAAATATTTATCCTTATTATTTCTCGTTACAAGCCTGACCGTTTCCGCGCAAGTAAACAAGACGGTCACCTTCGACTTTAACGACCTTTCATCCTTCAACTCTTCCCCAATACTTGTTCCGAACACTTCGAATGGTGGCTCGGTTAACGTTACGGGCACAGTCTTCACGATTGACGACATACAGTTAAGCTTTGAGTATGTAGGCGGCCAAATTGGCGCGCAATTCTACACGGAGATAAACAACTACTCCACCATTTATAATTTGACAATAGGCGACCGCACTCATTTTGTCGTATCAGGATTGAATGACGCGAAGTTGAAAAAGATCACGTATCCTGAGACAGACATTTCAGGTGATTTATATCTTGTTGACAACAAGCCCGGCGAGTTTGACGCATCCGCGCATTGTTGGGCAAGTGGTTCTGATGACGTATCTAAGGTAATCTTCCAAAGCTCAGGAGGCAGCGACCCAAGTTTCCATAGCATAACCGTGGAATATTCCACCCCGTCGGACATTCTCAAACCTGCATACAGCATCAGCGAAGGGGGTAATGTGCCTTATTTCAAGGAGCTTAAAATGACCTTTGACCGCACAATGTCATTGCAGTCGTCAACAGGCATAACCATTTCCAATGATGCGAACGTGTCAGCCAGTGTTAACGGGAGCGTGGTCACCCTTTCCGTGCCAGACACTATCAAGACCGATGGCAGCTACACCGTCACCGTGCCAGCAAAATGTTTCAAAGCTTCGGATGGTTACGAAAATGCCGCACTGACATTCACGTTTAACATAAGCACTCCGAAGAACACATTTTTGCCAACAAGCATCACGCCGGCTGACAGTTCCGAAGTAGCAAAGCTAGGTTTCCCCACCATCAGCTTCAGCCGTCCCGTTAAGGTGACAGGCTTAAAAGGCACACTTACAAAGGTTGGAGAGTCTGATCCTTGGGCCAACGACTTGTCTTTCACAAAATCCGGCAACAATAGCGTAATCATCAGTTCTGAAACGATTGTAGACAGCATCTCTGACAAAGGCGTTTTCGTAATCCAAATTCCGGAAGGAGCTATCACCGATGGTACAGGCTCTCATCACAACCCTGCCTTGACACTGACCTACTATGTAGGAGGTGAGAAAAACCCAAACAAGGATGACAAGCCACAACCTGAGCCCATCGTTCAAGACACACCAACCATGAAGGCTGCCAAGACCCTACTTGCAGACCAGCGCATGGGCAAGGCAGGCTATCCTTCCAAGGAAAGCGAAGAGTATAAAGCCATCTTAAAGCTTACCACAGACCCAATTGGCACCACTCAGGCTGACACGCTGAAAGTTGACGCTGATTTGACAGTTGCCATGGGTAGACTTTACAAGACACACGATATCGTTCTTCCGGAGCCCGGCAAATATTATAAAATATTCGGCCAAAACACGGCTGGAAAGAAAGCATACCTTTGTTATTCAGACGGTTCTGTCAAGGTAACACTAGACGCTACATCGGCGGCAGCTTTCGAGGTGGAATCCAAAGACAACGGCATCGCGTTCAAGACATCTGACGGCAAGTACCTACAAGTGCTGAATTCGAACACCGATTACGACGAAATAACTTCGGAGCATGTCTCTGACAGTTATACGACATCAAATGTTCTAGAGTTATCAAAACTTGAAGTCGAGAATGTTGACTCCACTGTCGTTTTTGGTCTTGTCACCATGTTTGGCAATCTGGGCAATGGCATTGACGATTCAAAGTCGTCTTACTCCCAGATACGCTACGACAATTTATCCATTCCTGCCTCACTTGCGGAAAAGGCGACTTTTGAAGAAAAGGTGTCGACAGCCTTCGGGTTTGACGAGACCACGAAACAAGATGGCGATTCTGACATTCCAGCCGTTGACACGGAATTCAAGTTGGAGCAGGAGACTATCCAGCAAGGCACAAACCAACTCGTCGTTACCCTGTTGAATGGCAATGATGTTACAAGAGACGCGACCATCTACCCACAAGTGCTTGACCAAAACAAGGATTTGTTCATGAACAGTGCCACTATTTACCAAGCGACAAAAGAGAACACGTTCATCGTTGTTCCCACTGATTGCAAAACAAATGGCACCTATTACCTCGTACTGCCAGAGGGGTTATTCACATACACTCTCAATGGCAAGGAGGTCAAGAACAAGACCTATACGTTAAAGTTCGAGGTTGTCTCTTCTTCGCAGCCGGATGACACCAGCGACTTCAACTACATAAGTAAATATCCTCAACTCAACGTGCTTAACAGCGGATCAGAATTTGATGAGAATTATGCCATAAAAGACTCGCAGCTGAACAACATCGTCTTTACCTTTGACAAGGATGACATCACGGGGCTTGTGCCCGACGAGACTGTCAAGGTGAATTTGTACAAGGTCAAGAATCAAATGTCGTCAACTCTTGTCACTTCTGGTCATTTTGAGAAGTATACCACGTCTGACGCTTCTGTCTATGCTCTGAGGCTCGTTTGGGACAATGAGATAGAGGAAAACTCGCTCGGCAAGTCCGTCTATGCCATAACGTATCCGGACGCGGCATTCGGCGACGAGAACTTCGGAAAGTACATCACAAATCCTTCTTCTGTAAAGAAAAGCGATTGCTATGTAAACAAAGCGGATCATTGGTATTTCTCCGTAGACAATACCAACCCAACCGCCATCGACAGCATAGAGGCTGACACCGACGGCAAGAAGGTCATCTACGACCTGCAAGGACGCCGTGTGGATCGTGTTACCAATACAGGAATCTACATCGTGAACGGCAAGAAAACCGTGATACGAAAGTAACCATTAGGTAGCATTGAAAATGGGCATTCGCGTCCCCACTGATATCGCGATCGTGATATCAGTGGGGACGCATCAACAATATAAGCAAATGCCGCACGACCGTCCATGGGTCGTGCGGCATTTTTTATCTTTCCTTACTTGTATTACCGTATTTACACTGCGAACCCCTAAAGCCCAGTCACCTGTTCCTCGCTAAGACCGGTGTATTTGGCTATCAAGGCCACTGGCATGCCGTCGGCTCTCATTGCCCTGGCACTTGCGATAGCGTTGTCAAGAGCGCCTTGTGCCATGCCTTGTGCCATGCCTTGCTTCATGCCTTCTTTCAAACCTTCTTTCAAACCTTCTTTCAAACCTTCAGCCTTGCCTTCCGCCAAGCCTTTCTCCCGTTCCCTTCTTGCGGCAGAGTGAAGGGTGCGCTCAACACGAACCATGTCCCAGAAGTGGTCGTAGCCAGCCATCTGCGCGTCGCTGTAGGCCGACTCCTCCACTATGTCGAGCGCCTTGCGGGTCTCCGGGTTCTCCATGAGTTCCCTTGGAGCGATCTTCGTGTCCTCGTCGATCTCCGTCAGGAAGCGGAGCCACAGGGCGGTCATCTTCTTGTCCTTGAAAGAATGCGGTTTGAACTTAGGCAGCTCGATGAATATCACGTGCATGTCCTCGATGACATGGTCGGGGTATTTGAACTCCACGAGTCCATAGTCGTGATACCACTCCTCGGTGTCGTGGAGGAACGCCTCATTGATGAGGTTAAGGGAATAGACCGGCTGAAGGTCGGAATAGTCGTCACCTCTCTTGAGTTGCCTGACGTATGCCTTCGATGAGTTGAAAAGCACGCGCTTGAAGAAGTCGGCTGTCCATATCATCTGCATCTCCACGATGAACTGTCGCCTCTGCTGGTCCTCGCAACGCACGTCGACGACGGTGTCTTTCTTCATCGGCATGCTCGGTATAAGCTCAAAGGGCAGATACTCGATGCTTGTCACCTGCCCGTCTTCGGGCAATGGCAACATGGCATTGAGAAAACTAATCATCAGGTCCTTGTGGTCGGCAAAGACCCTCTTGAATGTCAAATCGGCGCGTGGATCGAGATATTTTCCCATAGTAGTGGTGTTTTCCGCAAAGTTAATGATTTTATTCGTTCCAAGAAAGTTTTTCGCTGATTTCCACCGTTTTCTTTCTGTTTTGGAACGTTGTCGGCTTTGCAGTGCAATGTCGACGGCTTTGCAGTGGAATCGCATCGGCTTTGCAGTGGAATCGCATTGCCTTTGCAGTGAAAAGGTAAAAGCGCCAAATTCAGGCTATTGGCATCAACAAAAAGAGAGACAAAGCCAAGGCTTGCCTCTCCAGAAATGTATACGTGAATGCCACGAGTGGCATTCACAATGTCATGCCGGCATGAATATATCACCAAACTTGCGCACGCTTGTTTTTGGGCACGAACATCTTGTTGCCCTTCTTCACGTTGAAAGCCTTGTACCATGCGTCTATCATAGGCAGGGCGGCGTTCACGCGGGCGTAGTTAGGAGAGTGGACATCGGCGGTGAGAAGATATTTCACCACCTCGTCGGTCATGTTTGAAGCCCACACGCGTCCCCAGGCGAGGAAGAAGCGCTGCTCGGGCGTGAAACCGTCTTTCGATGCCAACGGATGCTCCTTCATGGAGTTCTGCAAGGCGCGGAAGGCTATGTTCAGTCCGCCGTTGTCGCCTATGTTCTCGCCAAGGGTCTGCTTGCCGTTGACCTTCGCGCCTGGCAGGACCTCGAACGAAGAGAACCAATCGGCAAGCACCTTCGTGCGCGCGTCAAAGTTTTTCTTGTCTTGTGCCGTCCACCAGTTGCGCTGGTTTCCGTACTTGTCGAATTGGGAGCCCTGGTCGTCGAAGCCGTGACTCATCTCATGGCCTATCACGCCACCAATGGCACCGTAGTTGACAGCATCGTCGGCCTCGGGGTCAAAGAATGGCGGCTGCAGGATGGCTGCAGGGAAGCAAATCTCGTTTGTTGACGGGTCATAGTAGGCATTGATGGTTTGCGGTGTCATCTGCCACAACGACTTGTCCACCTTCTTGTTCACACGCTTTGCGATGTAGTCGTCGGTGGCCCAGCGAGAGATGTTGCCCAGGTTCTCGTAGAGCGAGAGGCTATCATTGACCTGCAAGCCGTCGTAGCTCTTCCACTTGTCGGGATAGCCAATCTTTACGATGAAGTTGGACAGTTTGTCCTTTGCCTGCGCCTTCGTATCCTCGCCCATCCACGTGGCCTCGTCTATACGCTGCGCGAGGGCGGTCTGGAGGTTGTGCACAAGTTCAAGCATGCGTTTCTTGCTCGACTCCGGGAAATACTTCTCCACATACATCTTGCCTATCGCCTCTCCCATCCTGCCGCTCACCACGGCAACGGCGCGCTTCCATCGTGGCTGGTCCTGCCTTGAGCCAACCATCGCCTTGCGAAGCTCAAACGAGGCCGCGCGGAAGTCGTCGCTCAACTCGCTTGTGGCACCGCTGATGACCTTTGCCTCGGCATACGTCTTCAGGTCTTCGAGAGGAGTGTCGGCGAGAATCTTCTCAACCGCGTGTATAGGCTCAGGCTGCGCGACGTCAACATAATCGAAAGCAGGGAAGCCCGAGGCGAGGAACACGTTGCCCCAATCGATGCCGGGGAAGTCGTTGACGAGCTGCAGGTACGACATCTTGTGGTAGTTGGCATCTATGTCGCGCTGTTTCACCTTGTCGTAGCTTGCCTTGGCAATCTCCGTCTCTATGGCGACGACAGCCTTCATCTTCTTCTCTGCCGTGGCCTCGTCGGCCCCGGTCAGCGTGAACAGCTTTTTCAGGTATTGCTTGTATGCCTCCAGCACGCGCTTGTTTTGAGCGTCGTCGGAGAGATAATAGTCGCGTTCGCCGAGGCCAAGTCCGCCCTGCGCCACAGCGACGATGTTCCACTGGGAGTCTTTCTGGTCCGCCCCCGCGCCTATGCCGAACATCATCGTCGACTCACCGCGACGGTCAAGCTGGGCACAAACCAATTGGTATTCCTTGCGGTTCTTTATTGCCGCTATCTTGTCGAGCGTGGGTTTGAGGGGTGTCCATCCCTCACGGTTCAGGCGCACTGAGTCCATCAAGAGATTGTAGAGCGAGCCTATCTTCTGCCCCAATGTGCCTTGCTCTTGTGGCTTTGAGGCAAAGCCGAGGATGATGTCTTGGATGCGCTTCTGGCTCAGCTCCTGCAAGTCGGTGAAGGCACCGTTCTGCACATGCTCAGCGTCGAGAGGGTGCGACTTGAGCCATCCGCCCGCGGCATAATGGTAGAAATCGTCGCCAGGCTTCACTGAGGTGTCAAGGCTCTTCAGGTCTATGCCTGAAGAAAGGTTGCCCTGCGCGAACGCGCCCGTGGCGCACAGCAAGAATCCAAAAAGAAAAGTCTTTTTCATTTTGATATTATATTAAAAAAAGACACAAACCCCACCACGCACATTGCCATGCGCGGGATGAGATTTGCGTCGTCTAAGATATGATGATTTACTTCACGTTGCCCACCTTGATAAGGTATTCGGCTATCTGCACCGCATTGAGTGCTGCGCCCTTGCGAATTTGGTCGCCTGTGAGCCACAACGTGCAACCGTTGTCGTCGGCCAAGTCCTTGCGCACGCGTCCAACGTAGACATCGTCCTTGCCCGCGCTCTCCAATGGCATCGGGTAGACATATTGGTCGTCGGGGTCCTGGACGAGGGTCACGCCCGGGGCATCTTTCAACGCCTCCTGGATGGCCTTCACCTCCAATGGCTCCTCGGTCTCAAACCACACGCTCTCCGAATGGGAGCGAAGGGAAGACACGCGAACGCAGGTGGCTGAGGTGCGGACGTCGGAATGCATTATCTTCCGAGTCTCGTTGAACATCTTCATCTCCTCCTTGGTATAGTCGTTGGGTGTCATCTTGTCGATTTGCGGAATGACGTTATAAGCCAACTGATGAGGGAACTTCTCCACGGTGCTCACCTGCCCCGTCTCAAGCATCTCCTTGTATTGCTGCTCCAGTTCCTTCATTGCAGCCGCTCCGGCACCTGACGCGCTCTGATAAGAAGAGACGTGGATTTTCTTGATATGGCTGAGCTTGTCGATGGGGTTCAGCACCACAACCATCATTATGGTCGTGCAGTTAGGGTTGGCGATGATTCCCTTCGGGCGGTCCAAGGCATCCTCGGGGTTAATCTCCGGCACCACGAGGGGCACTTGCGGATCCATGCGCCACTGCGAGCTGTTGTCGATCATCACGGCACCATATTTTGTTATGGTCTCCGCATACTCTGCCGACGTTCCGCCACCAGCGGACACGAAGGCGATGTCCACGTCCTTGAAGTCATCGTTGTGCTGCAGCTCCTTCACGGTATAAGCCTTGCCGCGAAAGGTGTATTGGCTGCCGGCACTGCGTTTCGACCCGAAAAGCAAAAGGTCGTCAATAGGAAACTCTCTTTCAGCAAGGATGCGCAAGAACTCTTGCCCCACGGCACCACTTGCGCCTACAATAGCTACTCTCATAATTATAATAATTGAAACCTTTGGGGCAAAATTACAACAAATATGCGAAAATATGAGTAACTTTGCCACTAAAATAGGAAACAAAGATAACAAATGGCAACTTTTGCCTCATATTTCCCCATCACTGACCCCACGTTGATATTCTTCGTGGTGCTCATTATCATTCTTCTTGCTCCTGTCATCATGGGCAAGCTGCGCATTCCCCACCTCATTGGCATGGTTCTCGCCGGTGTCGCAATAGGCAAGTATGGTCTCAACATCCTCGTGAGAGACTCCAGTTTCGAGCTCTTCGGCAGGGTAGGACTCTACTACATCATGTTCCTCGCCTCCCTGGAGATGGACATGGAGGACCTTCGCAAGAACAAGTGGCGAACCTTGGCATTTGGCCTGCTCACCTTCGGGTGTCCCTTCTTCCTGACATGGCTGATGGGCATCAACATTCTCGGCTACACTCCTATAGCCGCACTGCTGTTGGCTTGCGTCATGGCGTCGAACACGCTTGTCTCCTACCCCATCGTCTCTCGTTATGGCATTCAGCAACAGAAGAGCGTCACGTTGTCGGTAGGCTCCACCATGGTGAGCCTCTTCATTGCCCTCGTTGTGCTCGCCGCGTTGGTGGCCTCGAATGAGGGCAAGAGCGACGTGCTGTTCTGGCTGTGGTTCGTTGGCAAGCTTGCCATATACGTGGGGGGCATACTTCTCACCATTCCGCGTATAACGAGATGGTTTCTCCGCCGATACAGCGATGCCGTGATGCAGTTCATATTTGTCATGGCCATGCTCTTCCTCTGCGCCGCGCTGTCGGAGCTCGTCGGCTTGGAAGGCATCTTCGGCGCGTTCTTCGCCGGGCTGGTGTTGAACCGCTACATTCCGCAACTCTCACCCCTTATGAACCGCATTGAGTTCATAGGCAACGCCCTTTTCATACCCTATTTCCTCATTGGCGTAGGCATGCTCATCAACGTGCGCCTCCTCTTCCAGGGAGGGAACATCCTTTTCGTGGTGGCATGCATAGTGGTCTTCGGCACGGTGGGCAAGGCTCTCGCCGCTTACGTGGCAGCCTTTTTCTTCCGCTTGCCCACATTGGCAGGCCACATGATGTTTGGCTTGACCTCCGCACATGCCGCCGGTGCCATTGCCATGGTCATGGTGGGCATGAACATGACCACAACCAACGGCAAGCCACTAATAGACGAGGTGATGCTCAACGGCATAGTCATCATGATACTCTTCACGTGCGTCATCTCTTCCATCATCACCGAATGGGCATCAAGAAAGACCGTGTTGCGAGAGCGCGAGCTACCTTCGGAAGACGTGTCCGATGACGACGAGCGCATACTCGTGCCCGTGAAATACAAGGAGTATGCCAACCGCCTGGTCAACTTGGCGATAATGGCACGCAACCAAAAGCTCAACCGTTCGATAGTTGCCATCAACGTGGTATACGACGATTCCAACATGCGGCGCAACCAGAAAGACGGGCAGCATCTGCTTGAGCAAATACAACAATATGCCGCAGGATCAGACGTAAAGGTTGACACACAAGTGAGGATTGCCGCCAACATAGCCAATGGCATCAAGCACGCCTTCAAGGAGTTTCAAGCCTCTGAGATTCTTATCGGCATGCACATGCACGACCTGGAGACAACCGCTTTCTGGGGTCAGTTCCATCGAAGCCTTTTCAACGGCGTTAACCGGCAGATCATGATGGCGCGCCTCTACCATCCCCTCGCCACGCTAAGGCGCATCGTCGTAGCCGTGCCTTCGCGCGCTCAATATGAGCCAGGGTTCTTTCGCTGGATGGAACGGTTGTCGCGCATAGCCGAGAACCTCGAATGCCGCATACAGTTTCATGGCAGGACGGACACACTGCAGATGGTCAACCAATTCATCACAAACCGCCACCCAAACCTTCGCGCCTCGTGCGTGGAGATGACTCACTGGAACGAGTTGCCCCGACTCGCCTCGACGATAGCCAACGACAATCTCTTCGTTGTGGTGACGGCACGACAAGGCACCGTGTCGTTTAAGTCGGCAATGGAACGCCTGCCCGAGGAGCTGACACGATGGTTCAAGGGGAAAAACCTCATGATAGTGTTCCCAGACCAGTATGGCGACGACAAACAGACCATGACGTTCGCACAGTCGCAGCACACGGAAGATACTTCAGCCTACGACACAATGGCAAAATGGTTGGACAGACTATACAAACGTATAGCCTCAAAAATATTAGCTAATAATGATAGACATTAAAGGAATAACCAAATCGTTTGGAAAACTACAGGTGCTCAAAGGCATCGACCTGCATATCGACAAGGGCGAGGTGGTAAGCATTGTAGGCCCGTCGGGAGCCGGCAAGACCACGCTCTTGCAGATTATAGGCACTCTCGACAAACCTGATGGCGGCACGGTAGTGGTTGACGGCGTCGACGTAGGGGGCCTGTCGGCAAAGAAGCTTGCCGACTTTCGCAACCAGCACGTAGGATTCGTGTTCCAGTTTCACCAGTTGCTGCCTGAGTTCACGGCATTGGAGAATATCATGATCCCTGCTTTCATCGCCGGCAAGAGTCGGCAAGAGGCTCGAAAGCGCGCAGAGGAGCTGCTCGACTTCATGGGACTCAGCGAGAGGGCGGCACACAAGCCCAACGAGTTGTCGGGCGGTGAGAAGCAACGTGTGGCCGTGGCTCGCGCGCTTGTAAACAATCCCGCAGTGGTGCTTGCCGATGAGCCATCGGGAAGTCTCGACTCAAAAAACAAGTCGGAACTTCATCGGCTTTTCTTCGACCTCAGGGACAAGTTTGGACAAACTTTCGTCATCGTAACCCATGACGAGAGTCTTGCCAAGTTGACCGACCGCACCATACACATGAAAGACGGACTTCTGGAAGCCGATTGCCAAGCATCTGCAAAACCTTCCACAACCGACGAGGGAACTTCTACCCTACCATCCCAAATCGTGGAAGAAGAAAAACCGACACCGGCATCCCGAATTGAGGGGGGAGAAAACGCACCTGAGACAATATGAGCAAACACGCAACCACGTCCTCGGCTATTGGTGATTTCCAGGCAGAAGCACATCCTAATATCGAGGATGGGTGGGGAACTGCTTGCGGAAAGCCTAATGGCGTATTTCTCGTTGCCCTCAGCGGAGGCCCAGACAGCGTGGCATTGCTACGCATGCTCATCGACAAAGGTAAAAAGGTGGAGGCGGCACACTGCAACTTCCATCTTCGTGGCGAGGAAAGCGACCGCGACGAGGCGTTTTGCAAGGCTCTCTGCGAGAAGTTGGGAATAAAGTTGCACATCGCGCATTTCGACACCAAGGAATTCGCCAAGCTACGGGGCATCTCCATAGAAATGGCAGCAAGGGACTTGCGCTATCGATGGTTCTCGCAACTCGCGCATGACACAAATGCTGCCGGAGTATGCGTTGCCCACCACAGTGACGACCAAGTGGAGACCATACTCCTTAACTTGCTTCGTGGCACAGGGCTTAAAGGACTGCTAGGAATGAGACTCCAGAACGGTATTTTCTTGCGTCCATTGCTCAATATGTCAAGAAACGACATCCTCGATTACCTAAAACGCATCGGACAAGACTACGTCACCGATAGCACGAACCTTGAGGACGATGTTCAACGCAACAAGTTGCGGCTCGATGTCATACCAATGCTTGAGACAGTGACGCCAGCGGCAAGACAAAACATCCTGCGCATGGCCGACAACCTTGGAGACATAGAGAAAGTGGTAGAACAAAGCCTCGGCGAGGCATTGGAAAAAAGCCAAGCGAACTGTATGCTTGGCGTAGCTTATTCCATGAAAGCCATTAGAAGCTACGCCAGTCCTCGACTGCTTCTCTGGACCATTCTCTCTCCTTTTGGCTTCAACCGTGCGCAAACAGAGGAGATTCTCTCATCTACGCAAGGAGGAAAGACATGGGCGGCAAAGAACCATGTGGCAGTGATAAGCAACGATAAGTTGTTCATTTATTCAACTGAAGATTGGAACAAGCCATTGCCTACGTTGCGCATTCCCGAAGAGGGGCTGTACGGCTTAGGCGACCAAAAACTCCGCATTTCCATAGAGGAGGCAGACAACTGTCCACAACCTTCAAAAGACAGGCATACTGCCACATTAGACGCCGACGGCATTGCTTTCCCATTGACCATCAGGCCTACAAATGAAGGCGACCGCCTCTCGCCTTATGGAATGAAAGGCTCAAAACTCGTCGCCGACTACCTGAAAGACAAGAAAGCAGAGCCGATAGAGCGGCACCAGCAACTCGTGGTAGCCTCTGCCACAAACGACATTATATGGCTTGTAGGGCGGACTATAGACGACAGCAAGAAGATAGATGAAAACACAAAGAGAATATTAACCATAAGGCTTGAGAAATAGCATGGCAAAACAACGACGTGCAGGGGCATGCCCTGTATAGCAGTTGTGCAATCTTGTTCCAAGACAGTATAAACCTAAACGATAATCCCCGGCTTGCGATGCAAACCGGGGATTTTTTTTATGTTTTTCCCTTTAAGGAATAGATGCTATTAAGGCTCAGCGATCATGATAGAGACACGGTTCTTGTCGTTCTCAGAGAACGGCTGTACACGTGAGCCCTTGCTGTCTGAAGTGATGCGGCTCTCAGCGATACCCTTGTCCTTGAGGGCTTTCACCACTGTTGCAGCACGCTGTGCGGCAAGACGATCGTTAATCTTGTTGTTACCTGTGCCTGCGTCAGCGTAACCAGTAACTGTAACCTTAGCCTCTGGGTGCTCGTTCATGTAAGCCACGATGTCATCAACCTTAGGCTGCTCTTGTGCTGTAACGGCAGTCTTGTTGATTGTGAAGAACACGTCGCGACGGATAGGCTCAACCTTCACAGGAGCTGGAGCTGGAGCTGGTGTTGGCTCAACATACTCTTCATTCACAGGAGCTGGAGCTGGTGCAACTGGTTCTGGAGCCTTCTTTGTGTAGCTCTTTCCGAGGTTGATGCGCAGACCTGCGAGGGCATTGAAATACCAGTCGGGATTGCCTGCCTTCTTTGAGTTGTACTTGTCGGTCAAGATGTTGGCATTGCCTTCGAGCATGATGCTGACAGCCTTGCTAACGCGGAAGTTCAGCTCAATGCCGCCACGACCAACAGGACGCACCTTTGTGCCTTCCCAGTCGTAACGCATCTCATAGTTCTTGGCCAATGCGTTAGCCTCATCGTTGTCGAAAGCGATGTTAGCGCCACCACCGATGAACGCGCTGAGGTTGAATACGCGGTTAGGATTCCAACCACAGATAGCGTTGCTGAGGTTGAAGATGAAGTCGATGCCAGGAGCAACATACTTCCACTTATAAGTCACGTTGGAAGGAGCGGTCTTGCCAGTCTCCAAAACGCCATTGTAACCACCCTTGCTCTGCCAAGCGTTTACAGCCACGCGAGCGCCGAACCAAGGATTGAACTGATAGCCGATGCCAAGCTGAACGTTAGGTGAGATGAGATCACCGAACTTAGCCTCACCGAGCGTATACTGAGCACCACCCTGCAAATCGAGGAATGCGTGCTTCTTGAACGTGTACTCATTGCCCTCCTTATCTGTATAAGTGGCTTGAGCCATGGCAGCAGAAGATCCGCCAAGGACCAACGCCGCAACCAATAAAGTCTTAATGCACTTCATAAAGCGATTAATTTAGTTAATATTCTCTTGTTTATTTCTCTCAAATATAAAAGTCACACTAAATCCTTTTGCAAAGTTAGCAAATAATTTAATAGGTGACCATTTTTTTACAGTTTTTTTTCTAATTTCTTAGAATTCCGCGTTTTTCGGTGTACGTGGGAAAGGAATGACGTCGCGAATGTTTTGCATTCCTGTAACGAAGAGGATAAGTCTCTCGAAGCCAAGGCCGAAACCAGCGTGTGGGCAAGATCCATACTTGCGGGTGTCGAGATACCAGCTGTAGATTTCTTCCTTCATGCCACGACCGTTGATTTCGTCTATAAGTTTGTTATAGTTCTCCTCACGTACTGAGCCACCGATGATCTCGCCGATGCGTGGGAAGAGCACGTCGGTGCCCTGCATGGTCTTGCCGTCGGGGTTCTTCTTCATGTAGAACGCCTTTATCTCCGCAGGGTAGTCGGTCATGATGACAGGGCGCTTGAAATGCTCCTCCACGAGATAACGCTCATGCTCTGAGGCGAGGTCCATGCCCCATCCCGTGATTGGGAACTCAAACTTGTGGCCATCCTTCACGGCTTGCTGGAGGATGTTGATGCCCTCGGTGTAAGGCAAGCGCACGAAGTCTTCCTTGACGACGTTCTCCAATGTCTGTATCAAGGTCTTGTCTATCATCTTGTTGAGGAACTCAAGGTCGTCGCGGCAATTGTCGAGTGCCCAACGCACGCAATACTTGATGAAGTCTTCCTCAAGGTCCATCAGCTCGGTCTTGTCCATGAAAGCCACCTCCGGCTCAATCATCCAGAACTCGGCTAGGTGACGCGGGGTGTTGCTGTTCTCGGCGCGGAAGGTCGGGCCGAAGGTATAGATAGCGCCAAGCGCCGTGGCTCCAAGCTCACCCTCAAGCTGACCGGAGACGGTGAGGTTGCACTTCTTGCCGAAGAAATCCTTGTCGTATTCCACGTTACCGCTCTTCGCCACACGGTCGAGGTCGAGCGTGGTCACCTGGAACATCTCGCCCGCGCCCTCACAGTCGCTGGCGGTAATCAGCGGTGTGTTGAAATAATAGAATCCGTGGTCGTGGAAATATTTATGGATGGCGATTGCCATGTTGTGGCGGATGCGGAACACGGCTCCGAACGTGTTGGTACGAAGACGCATGTGGGCATACTGGCGCATGTACTCAAACGACTGTCCCTTCTTCTGCATGGGATAATCGGACGGGCAAAGACCATAGACCTCAATGTCGGAAGCCTGCACCTCCACGGTCTGGCCCTTGCCTTGGCTCTCCACGAGGATACCAGTGGCACGGATGCACGCGCCGGTGGTGATGCTCTTCAGCATCTCGGCATCGAACTTGTCGGGAGCCACGACCACCTGGATGTTATTGATTGTAGAGCCGTCGTTCAAGGCAATGAAGTCTACCGCCTTGCTGCTCCTGTGTGAGCGCACCCAACCCTTTACGGTGATTTCCTTGTTATAATCGGTGCTCTTGAGAGCATCAATGACTTTTGTTCTCATATTATTAAAAGCCTCCCCAAGCCACCTGATTGCAGGAACGTAGCGACTCGTGAAGCCACGCTGTTGCTTAGAGAGGAATTTATTTAATGGTTAATCTTGTGTTTATATTTGTGCTTTATATATCACGCACCTTGCTTACGCTGCCTTATTCGAACATTCCGCTACGCAGCATGTCGACTTCTTTCTCGGTGAGGAAACGCCAGTCGCCACGACGGAGATTCTTCTTTGTGAGGCCAGCGAACTGCACACGGTCGAGCTTTACAACACGATAGCCAAGCGACTCGAATATACGGCGCACGATACGGTTGCGGCCGCTGTGTATCTCGATGCCCACCTGTGAATGGTCGCGGTCATCGGCATACTCAATGGCATCTGCATGCACCTCGCCATCCTCAAGGTCTATGCCATCGGCAATCTTCTGGAGATCCTCCGTTGTGACATTCTTGTCGAGGTAGACGTGATACACCTTCTTCTTGAGGAACTTAGGATGCGTCAGCTTGGAAGCCAACTCACCATCGTTGGTAAGCAGGAGCACGCCCGTGGTGTTGCGGTCGAGGCGACCTACAGGATAGATGCGCTCTGGGCAAGCGTCTTTCACGAGATCCATCACGGTCTTGCGCTGCTGAGGATCGTCGGAAGTGGTGACATAGTCCTTTGGCTTATTGAGCAGGATATAGACCTTCTTCTCTATCGTCACTGGATTCTCGCGGAACATCACTTCATCGGAGCGCTTGACCTTTGTGCCGAGCTCTGTAACGACCTCGCCATTCACCGTCACTGCTCCAGACGTGATGAACTCGTCTGCCTCACGACGCGAGCACACGCCGGCGTTTGCGAGATATTTGTTCAAGCGTATGGGCTCGTCCGGGTCTATATTCGCTTCCTTGTACTCGATGCGCTTCTTCATGCTGTACTTTGCATTCGGGTCATAGCCCGGGCGAGGTCCGTTGTTGAAGCCACGATAAGCGTTGTTGCCATAACCACCCTGGCGGTTATTGTTGTAGCCTCCCTGGCGGTGGTTGTTATATCCACCTTGCTGACGATTGCCGTAGCCGCCTTGTCTGCGTGGCTGATAGCCGCCCTCGGCATTGTAGCGTGGACGGGGCTGATAATCGCCCTGCTGACGGGGCTGGTAACCACCCTCGGCATTGTAGCGCGGACGTGGCTGATAGTCGCCCTGCTGACGAGGCTGGTAACCACCCTCGGCATTGTAGCGCGGACGAGGCTTGTATTCGCCCTGCTGACGGGGCTGGTAACCACCCTCGGCGTTGTAGCGTGGACGGGGCTGATAACCGCCTTGACGTGACTGGTAGCCGCCCTGCTGACGAGGCTGATAACCACCTTGGCGTGGCTGGTAGCCGCCCTGCTGGCGTGGCTGGTCACCGTCCAAGGCCGCACCGAAGCCTTCAGGACGGAATCCTCCGTCTGCCGGTTTGCCTGCAGACACGCGATTGGCGCCATACTGCGGGCGCGATACCGCGGAATGAATGCGTGGGCGCTGAGTGCGTCCTGTTCCGGGATTGAAATCTCTCTGATTCTGATGTCCACCTACGTGTGAATACCCGTCACGGGCATCTTTCTGCGGCTCTTGAGCCGCCTGCGTCTTTTCCTGTTCTTCTGACATAGTAGTAATTTGCTTAATCCGTGAAGACTATATCACTATAGGTCTTCACAGACATAATTATCTAAAAACTAAACACCTGTGTAATTATGCGGAGTGATGGCAAGGAGCTCTTGCTTCACCTCCGGCTTGACATTTAAACTATTTATGAAATCGCGAATGGTTCCTTCCGTCATCGCCGTGTTGGTACGGGTGAGTTGCTTCAAAGCCTCGTAAGGATGAGGATAGCCCTCGCGACGGAGGATGGTCTGTATCGCCTCTGCCACAACTGCCCACGTGTTTTCAAGGTCGGCAACGAGCTTCTCCTCGTGAAGGATGAGCTTGCGCAAGCCCTTGAGCGTAGACTGGATGGCAATGACGGAATGGCCGACAGGCACGCCGATGTTGCGCAGCACGGTAGAGTCGGTCAAGTCTCTCTGCAAACGGCTGACTGGCAACTTGGTGGCGAGGAATGTCAGCACGGCGTTTGCCATGCCAAGGTTGCCCTCGCTGTTTTCGTAGTCAATGGGGTTGACCTTGTGAGGCATGGCCGAAGAGCCAACCTCGCCAGCCTTGATTTTCTGCTTGAAATAATCCATCGAGATGTACATCCAGAAGTCGCGGTCGAGATCAATGATTATGGTGTTGATGCGACGGATGCCATCGAAAATGGCGGCAAGATAATCATAGTTGGAAATCTGGGTGGTGTACTGTTCGCGCTCCAAGCCAAGCTTCTCGCAGACGAACTTGTTGCCGAAAGCGCGCCAGTCGTAAGTGGGATAAGCCACATGGTGGGCGTTGAAATTGCCCGTGGCACCGCCGAACTTAGCGGTTATCTTCGATGATTTGAGGAGGTTGAGCTGTTCGGTAAGCCTATACACATACACCATTATCTCCTTGCCGAGACGCGTCGGGGAGGCGGGCTGACCGTGGGTCTTGGCGAGCATGGGCACATCTTTCCACTCATCGGCATAAGTCTGGAGTTGGGCTATGAGTTCCTCTACCTGAGGATAGAAAACCTCAAGAAGCGACTCCTTCAAGGCCAATGGCACCGAAGTGTTGTTGATGTCTTGCGACGTGAGGCCGAAATGGATAAACTCCTTGTAGCTGTCCAAGCCGCCAATGGCGTCAAACTGCTCCTTGATATAATACTCAACCGCCTTGACATCGTGGTTGGTGACCTTCTCGATGTCCTTCACACGGCGCGCGCCCTCCTCATTGAAATTGAGGTACAAGTCACGAAGGCGTGGGAAGAGGCTGTGGTCGAACGACGCCAACTGCGGAAGAGGAAGCTCGCACAGAGTAATGAAATACTCTATCTCCACACGTATGCGATAACGAATGAGCGCGTACTCTGAATAATAACCGGCAAGGGCTTCCGTCTTGCCTCTGTAACGACCGTCAATAGGCGAGATTGCCGTCAATACATCAAGATTCATTTGACTAATTATTATAATACGTATTACCTGACTGTGTTTTCTATGCTGACTGTAAATGCGACTTGCAATTCACGTGTTTGCAAAATTACAAAATCCTTATGAAACAACCACAAAATAATGATTTTTTTAGAAATGACAACATAAAAAAATCCCGCAGTTGCCAGAATAAACTGGATTAACCGCGGGAACCACCCCTGTGGGCGTTGACGGATTCGAACCGCCGACCCTCTGCTTGTAAGGCAGATGCTCTGAACCAGCTGAGCTAAACGCCCGATCAATCGGATGATTGTTTTGAAAAGTGGGCGTTGACGGATTCGAACCGCCGACCCTCTGCTTGTAAGGCAGATGCTCTAAACCAACTGAGCTAAACGCCCTCGTTTCTTGTTTGCGAGTGCAAAGGTACTAAGGTTTTTTGAACGCACCAAATTTTTTGCAAAGTTTTTTCAAAAAAATCGCATAATAGGGTAAAAGGCATTCATGGTATGGGCATACTTAAAAATAACGCATCGGCTTTACAGTGGAAAGACAACGTCTTATCACTGCAAAGCCAACGCCTATTTGGCAATCGGTTGTAACTATCCGATTATCAACCGAGCATAGATTCTATGTCTTTTTGCTTTATTATGCACAGCGTGGCATGGCCTTTGGGGGTGTAGTTGACATTGGAGCACTGGAAAAGCCGATTGGTCAGGTCTTCCATCTCGTCATTCGACAACACCTGACCATAAGGGATAGCAGCTGCAGAGGCAAGCGACGATGCCATGCTCTCGTGAATCTTTGCCAACGGAGACTCGGCGTCAGTATCGGCAAGCAAGTCGTGCAACAGGCTCGCGACATCCATTCCCTCCAAGCCCTCAGGAATGGCGTTGATGCAATAAGACGATGCTCCCAAGGGCGAAAGCTCAAAGCCGAACTCTGAGAAGACATCCTTCACGGTTGTCAAAGTGACCATCTCTTTGGGCGAGAGCTCCACTTGTTGTGGGAACAGCACCTTTTGCGATGCCATCTTATGGTTTGACAACCTGCGGAGGTAATCCTCGTAGAGTACACGCACGTGGGCACGATGCTGGTCGACGACCATCAATCCCGACTTCACCGCAGTCATGATGTACTTGCCCTTGTACTGGTAGTGGGCAGGTGCCTTATCTTCCTGTTCGGGCGCTGACTTTTCTTCGACAGGACCCGAGAAGAGTGAGTCGGGTACAGCAGGAGCGTCATCCTGACCAAAGAACAATGCAGACGAATCGATGCCAGCATCCAAGCCAGACGCGCCTGTCACGCCCCCACCAAAGTCAGACTTTGGCGATGAATGTGGTTTGGCTGCCGTGAATGGATTGTATTGGGGATCAAAGTCGACTTTCGGCATGGCAAAGTCAGTGAATTGTCCTTCCGGCTGGAACATCGGAATCTCGGGCTTGCCCTCAACGTCGAACTCTATGGCCGAGGCACCACTGAAAGTGCCCACCGCGTCGCGCACGGCAGCAAGAAGAATCTGATAGACGGTTTGCTCGTTCTCAAACTTTATCTCCGTCTTTGTGGGATGGATATTTACGTCAATATCGTGGGGGTTGATATCGAAATATATGAAATAAGGCACTTGGTCGCCTTGCGGTATCATACGGTCGTATACGCTCTGCACGGCCTTGTGGAAATAAGGATGGCGCATATAACGTCCGTTGACGAAGAAAAATTGTCTCACGCCTTTCTTCTTTGCCGACTCTGGCTTGCCAACGAAACCCGACAGTCCGCACACCGAGGTTTCCACGCCTAAAGGCAGAAGGTCGGCATTGATGCGCTTGCCGAATACTTCCACTATGCGCTGTCTCAACGTGCCGGCGCGCAAGTTGTAAAGTTCGGTGCCATTGGAACGGAGGGTGAAGGCAATGTCTGGATAGACCAACGCTATGCGTTCAAACGCCGTGATGACGTGGTTGAGTTCTGTTGCGTTTGACTTGAGGAACTTCCTGCGCGCCGGGACATTGAAGAAAAGGTTCTCAACCTTGAAGTTGGCTCCTTGCTGACAAGCGCAGGGTTCCTGCGAGAGCACCTTGGAACCAGAGAAGCAAATGTCGGTGCCGAGGGTATCGTCAGCAGTGCGAGTCTTGAGCTCAACTTGCGACACTGCCACGATGGAAGGCAACGCCTCGCCACGGAATCCCATGGTGTGGAGATTGAAAAGGTCTTCCGCCTGACGTATCTTGGATGTGGCATGCCGCTCAAAAGCCAATCTGGCATCGGTCTCCGACATTCCCTTGCCATCGTCGATTACCTGTATCGAAGTGCGTCCGGCATCCACCACCGACACGTCGATATGGCGCGCGCCTGCGTCCACTGCGTTCTCCACCAGTTCCTTTATGACACTGGCGGGGCGCTGTATCACCTCGCCGGCTGCAATCTGGTTGGCCACGGAATCGGGCAAGAGTTGGATTACATCAGACATTTGTTTACTTTTGAGCTTTATTTGTTGGATTGCTCCCTGTCGTGGGTTTATTGTCGGGTGCCTCTTCTTTTCGTGGTGCCTTAGCCTCGCCACCAGGCAGTTTCTGTAAAGGAGGCGCATGTCGCGTCAACACCTTCAATGAAGAGCCGCTTGGCTTGCCGCGCCACACGAACACGTCGTCGGGACCAGTGGGGCGCAAGTCGGCAAACCATTGAAACACGTCAAGTTTGTCTTTGCCAGGCGGTATCTGCGTCATCGGGTAAAGCGTGCCTTGAGCCTTTGGCATCCAAATGCGCTCAAGTTGTTTCATCGGGGAGATGAACATCCTCATGGTGTCCGACTCCACATAGTTGAGACCTATAAGCGTGGAGTCTCCCTTGTCGGTTGGGTAGAAAATGGCACGCACATTGCCCACGGCATCGCTCCGGCGGATATTGCCACTATTGAAATAAGCGAATATCTCCTTGGAGGAAACCTGGCCATAATGCACGCTGTCCTTCATCTGCTCTATGGAGAGGGCCTGCCCTATGACGTGCGCCAACCTAACGGTGGAATCGTTGGTGTAAACCAGGATTTTCTCTCCCGTGAGTTGCCTGCCATCGCTCCACGTTATAGGATCCTTATACATTGTCAGACATGAGTCGCGCGTGTCGTACACGAGCGAGTCGCACATGGCCTGGAAGTCAACTCTATATGCTCTTACGTGGTCATATCCGTGCACGCGACGATAAACGCTGTCCGTATTGATGTTGAAAGTCTCTATGCGCAGCGTGTCGGCGTGCATATAGAGCGTGTCCTTCTGCGAGAAATCTACCACGAGTGCCTTCTTCGTGGCATATCCCTTGCCTGTCTTCTCGTTGTAAGCCACCTCATCTGCCGTCAACTTGTTCTTGTTTTTCGTATCAACATAAACAACATTGCCATAACCATGATTGTTGCCCGTGGTGCTGTTATAAAACAATGTATCACCCGTAATGGTCTTCTCCTGGTCTACCACCGTTGAGCGTCCATAGAGACGCGCCTTGTCGGTCTTGGTATTGAAGAAAGCATCGGTAGTCTTCACCACGCCACCTTGATTGTGGATGACCGACGGCTCCGGACGTCCCTGACCACGGTTAGGTGTATACATGCCAACAATATGAGCAATCGAGGTCTTGGTGTCATAGTACAAGGTATCGGTGGAGACACGATTCTTTGGCGTGTGCAACTGCACGTCATAATAGAACACCGCCTGACGGGTATTGGTATTATACTCTCCCCAGTCTGAAGAGAGCTTGCTTTTCCCGTCAACGAGTCGTCCGCCCTTGAAAAAATAAGCATTTTCGTACAGACGGTCATAATTGAGACTGTCCGTGTAAAGCACTTGTCCACGATGATGCAACACCACATTCTTTCGTGCCTGCATCATCTGCCCCTCGCCGTCGTACCAAGCGTTGTCGCACGTGAGCGACAAGGTGTCGCCCTGACGGAAACGCACATGACCGAAAGCACGGAAAGAATTGGTTGCTTGATAGTAGTAAGCGCTGTCGCACAACAACGTGGCACCTCGATTGATAAAATGCACGTGCCCCGTCGCTATCTGCGCGTCGGGGTTTGGTCCGAATTGATCATACTTCAACTCGTCGGCATGTTTAAGGTATACTCGCTTGTCAACTTTGCTAAGCTCCTTCTGCCTTTTACGCGAAGGAGTCATTCCGCAAACTACCAGCACCATAAAAAGGAAGAGTGCCAACACCCTTCCCCTGTTTCTTAAGATTTCACCCATCCCTGGTATTCATATTTCCCAGACACACGATACTGCGGCAACATGCGTACGTAGGTGTGCTTTATCTTGTCGACCACCCAATCGCGTATGGCCTTCTCGCGCTCCTTGCTGAGCACCACTTCTTTCATCACCTGGAAGTCCTCGGTGATGGTTGCCTTGTGACCAAGAACGCGACTCTTGAGTTTAACCACCGCAGCAACGGTCTTGCCTTTAGAATTGATCATCTCAAAGGGTTTGGATATCTCGTTGACTTTCAACGTGTCTACTACTCTCGCCACCTCTGTCGGAAGGTCCTTCATCTGGAAGCGGGAAGTCATACCGTTTGCCGTGCTGTTGGACATGAGACCCTCATTGTTACGAGTGTCCTTGTCGTCAGAAAGGAAAGACGCGGCCTCCTCAAATGAGAACTTGCCGGCTCGGATGTCGTTGGAGATGGAGTCGAGCCTATGCATAGCGCCCTCCACTTCATCGGGCGACACTTTCGGTTTCAACAGAATATGGCGCGCGTTAATCTTGTCGCCACGCTTGTCGATAAGCTGAATGATATGATAACCAAACTCCGACTCCACGATCTTCGATACCTTCTTTGGGTCGGTGAGGTTGAAAGCCACGGCAGCGAAATTCTGATCAAGAACACCACGACCGGTATAGCCCAACTCTCCGCCCTGACGAGCCGAACCCGGATCCTCAGAATAGAGGCGAGCAAGTGTGGAGAACGTGGTCTCACCCTTGTTGACACGGTCTGTGAAATTGCGCAGTTCTTCCTTGACCCTATTAATCTCGCTCTGCTTGATGCGAGGGGCGCCAACGAGGATCTCAACTTCTACCTCGGTTGGCACAAAGGGAATGCTATCCTCTGGAAGGTTGCGGAAATAGGCACGCACGTCGGCAGGCGTGACCTTGACATCCTTCACCAGGTTCTCTTTCATCTTCTGGATTAGCTGCTGGTCGCGAAACTGGTCGTGCAACTCAGAACGCATATCGCTTACGCTCTGTTTGCGATATTCCTCCAGTTTCTCCTTAGAGCCAGCCATCTCAATCCAACGATTGATTTGCTGGTTCACGCCCGTGGCGACCTCCGACTCGGTGACTTCGATAGAGTCTATCTCAGCTTGGTGCAAGAAAAGCTTCTGCACGGCTATTTGCTCAGGAATGGAGAAGTCGGGGTCGCTACCGAAATTGATTCCCTCGGCAAGACCCTGCATACGCATTTCCTCTACGTCCGATTTAAGTATAGGCTCATCACCCACTACCCAAATCACCTCATCGATAACCGACTGTTGTGGGACGACGATCTCTGCCTCCCTCGCGGTGTCGGCCAACACTTTAGACGTATCGTCGTCCATGGCAATGGAAGACGACACCCTTCCTGACGGCACAGCCATTGCCCCTATCGTGGCAATGGCCGCCATAGCTGATAATATTGTGTTTCTTATTTTCATGCTTTATTCTTCACCCGGACGCGAATAGTTAGGAGCTTCCGAGGTTATGGTGATGTCGTGTGGATGACTCTCCATGACACCTGCATTCGTGATGCGAGTGAACTTGGCGTTGTGCAGCTCGTCGATAGTGTGTGCCCCACAATATCCCATGCCTGAACGCAAGCCGCCTGTCAACTGGTAGAGTACCTCCTGGACGGTGCCCTTGTAAGGCACGCGACCTGCGATGCCCTCTGGCACAAGTTTCTTCACATCGGTGGTATCGCTCTGGAAATAGCGATCCTTCGAACCGTTCTTTTGACCCATGGCCTCCATCGAGCCCATGCCACGATATGTCTTGAACTTACGGCCATTATAGATGATAGTGTCGCCAGGGCTTTCCTCCGTACCTGCCACCAGCGAGCCAATCATGCAACAACTGCCGCCGGCTGCGAGAGCCTTAACGATGTCGCCAGAGTAGCGCAAGCCACCATCAGCGATAAGTGGCACGTCAACATCTTTCAACGCGCTGAACACGTCATAGACAGCAGAGAGCTGTGGCACGCCAACGCCAGCCACCACACGTGTAGTGCAGATAGAGCCAGGGCCTATGCCCACCTTCACGCCATCGGCACCATTGTCGCACAGATACTTGGCAGCAGCGCCTGTGGCAACGTTACCCACTACCACGTCAATGTCAGGGAATGAGTTCTTCACCTCATGGAGCTTGCCCACCACGCCAGCGGAATGGCCATGAGCGGTGTCGATGACTATGGCATCAACGCCAGAGTCGACAAGAGCCTGAGCACGCTCCAAGGTGTCTACCGTCACGCCCACGCCAGCAGCGACACGAAGGCGACCCTTGTCGTCCTTGCAGGCGTTTGGCTTGTTCTTTGCCTTGGTAATGTCCTTGTATGTTATCAAGCCTATGAGGTGGTTCTCGCCGTCAACGACGGGAAGCTTCTCGATCTTGTTCTCTTGCAGAGTCTGCGCTGCATTGGAGAGGTCGGTCTGTTGGTGAGTGGTGACAAGGTTTTCCTTGGTCATCACCTCGTCCACGAGGCGATCCATGTGACGCTCGAAACGCAAGTCACGGTTGGTGACAATGCCCACGAGATGATTCTCGCCATCCACCACCGGAATGCCTCCAATATGGTACTCAGCCATCATCCTGAGAGCGTCGCGCACGGTCTTTCCGCGGCGGATGGTCACGGGGTCATAAATCATGCCGTTCTCGGCGCGCTTTACGATAGCCACCTGCCGAGCCTGCTCGTCAATCGACATATTCTTATGAATAACGCCAATACCACCCTCGCGAGCGATGGCAATAGCCATCGACGACTCCGTGACAGTGTCCATAGCAGCCGTCACGAATGGGATGTTTAGCTGAATGTGTCGGGAGAAGCGGGCCTGAAGGCTTACTTGTTTTGGCAATACATTGGAATACGCAGGAATAAGGAGGACGTCGTCAAAAGTAAGACCGTCCATGACAATTTTATCTGCAACAAATGATGACATAGAAAGTGACCTTATAAATTTATTGCATGCAAAATTAGCAATAATTCGGCAATAACGAACAAATAATACTATAAAAAGCGTTAAGAGGCCACCTTAGTCTGCCTCTTAACGCTTATAATGCAAAATGTTTGATATCTGTTGGAAAAACCGCCCTATCGCAACCAACATATCAGTTGCCAGCGTCAGAAAGGAATTTTATGAGCACGAGCCGTGCCTTTTCCTCTGCAGTCAGGCCTTCTTCGTCATCATATATGTCCACCGTGTCGATGGCAGTGTCTATGTCGTCGGTATCGGAATGGCGGAAATAGTCGAGGATGTCTTGCATCTCGTCTTGGTCGAAAACATCTTCATCGGTAAGGTAATAATCGATATTGACCTTCGTGCCGCTATTCACTATCGACTCTATGTCGTCGAGCAAATCGTCGAAATCAACTCCTTGTGTATCAGCTATGTCGTCCAAAGGAATACGACGGTCTATCATCTCTATGACCTTGAGTTTCCGCTTCGACTTGTTTGGCAAGGTTATGACCCTCATGATGTCGGATCGCTCGATATCGTTCTCCTCGCAATACTTCTTGATGAACTCTATGAAAGGTTTGCCAAACTTCCGCGCCTTGCCCTGCCCAACGCCCTGGATTTGTTGCAGTTCCTCCATGGTCTGAGGGAACGTGGTTGCCATCTGGGTGAGCGAGATGTCTTGGAAGATGACATAGGGCGGAAGGTTATGCTTTCTCGCCACGTCATGTCGCAAGCCTTTGAGTTGTTGGTACAAAGGCAAGTCAAGCGCGGACGTACCGCCTTCTCCACCGTCATCGCTGTCAACGAACTCGCGGTCGGGGACAACAGAGAATGGGCTCGGATCCTTGAGCCATTCTTTTCCTGGGGATGTAATCTTCAGAAGTCCGTAGTGCTCAATGTCCTTCCTTATGTACCCGGCTATCATGCCTTGCCGGATGACAGGATTCCAAATGGTGGTTATATCGTTGTTGATTTCCTTTCCGTTGCCGAACTCTGGCAGCTTGTCGTTGCCGTCCCTGACGATGTGGTCAGTGGCACGACCACGCACGAAGTCGACGACATAGTTCTGCTCATATTGTCCCTTGAGTGCCTTTATTGCCGAGAGAACACACTCCAAGGCCTCGGTAGCCTCTATGAGCTTCTTTGGATGCTTGCAGTTGTCGCAGTTGCCACAATTGTCCTTTGGGTATGACTCTCCAAAGTAGTTGAGCAGCACCTTCCTGCGGCACACGGAAGTCTCCGCATAGGCTTTCGTCTCGTCCAAGAGCTGACGGCCAATCTCTTTTTCCATCTCACTCTTGGTGTCCATGAACTTGCTGAGCTTCTTCAAGTCTTTTGGGGAATAAAAAGCCAGGCAAATGCCCTCGCCCCCATCACGCCCGGCGCGGCCGGTCTCTTGATAGTAACCCTCAAGGCTCTTGGGTATGTCGTAGTGGATGACAAAGCGCACGTCGGGCTTGTCGATACCCATTCCGAAGGCTATTGTCGCCACTATTATGTCGATGTTCTCCTTCAAGAAGTCGTCTTGCGTCTTGGCCCTGACCTCATTGTCGAGACCGGCGTGATAAGGTGCCGCGCGGAATCCGTTAAGTGTCAACTTCTTGGCAAGCTCCTCCACCTTCTTACGTGAGAGGCAATAGATTATTCCGCTCTTGCCCTCATGCGTTTTTATAAACTTGATGATTTGGCTGTCGGTATCTTCGTCGCTCACCTTCTGCCTGACCTCATAATAAAGGTTGGGTCGGTTGAACGAACTCTTGAACTCCTTGGCATCTGGCATGCCGAGGTTGGTCTTGATGTCTATCCGCACCTTGTCGGTGGCGGTAGCCGTGAGAGCTATCACGGGGATGTGCGACACGTTACGCGCCGCGGCTATTTTCTCTAATGTTGGATTGATGTTGCGGTATTCCGGACGGAAGTCGTGTCCCCACTCCGAAATGCAGTGAGCCTCGTCCACGGCTATGAAAGAGATCTTGAACGACTGGAAGAAAGGCAGGTTGTCCTCCTTGTTGAGCGACTCCGGAGCCACATAGAGCAATTTCGTCTTGCCGCTCTTCACGTCGCTCTCCACACGGTTTATCGCCGCGCGGTTGAGCGAAGAGTTGAGGTAATGGGCAACCGAGTCGTCCTCGCTGTAACCATTGATGACATCCACCTGATTCTTCATCAAGGCGATAAGTGGAGACACCACGATGGCAGTGCCCTCCATGAGCAAGGATGGCAACTGGTAGCAGAGGCTCTTGCCTCCCCCGGTGGGCATGAGCACAAACGTGTCGTTGCCCTCCAAGAGGTTGGTGATTATGGCTTCTTGGTCGCCCTTGAAGGCATCGAAGCCAAAATGTTTCTTCAGCGCTTCTGTAAGATCAAATTTCATACAATCACATATTAGGGATGGTCACAGGCGTCATGCAGACTCCAACTTCTGCAGGTGCGCCTTGTCGAGCTGTTTTTGGGCATAATCGAGCGTCACGTTGAACGACTTCACGCGCTTCGACGGTATCTCATACATGGCATCCATGATGATGGCCTCGACGATGGAGCGCAGGCCACGAGCGCCAAGTTTATATTCCAACGCCTTGTCCACGATGTAGTCGAGGCTTGCGTCGTCAAACGTGAGTGTGATGCCATCCATGGCGAAGAGCTTCGTATACTGCTTCACGATAGAGTTTTTCGGCTCCACGAGGATGCGGCGCAACGCCTCCTTGTCGAGAGGGTTGAGATATGTGAGCACAGGCAGACGACCGATAAGCTCGGGGATAAGTCCAAACGACTTGAGGTCCTGCGGCACTATATACTTCATGAGATCGTTCTTGTCCACGTTGCGTGTGTTTTGCACAGAGTTGTAGCCCACCACGTGGGTGTTGAGCCGTTGTGCTATCTTGCGCTCAATGCCGTCGAAGGCACCACCGCAAATGAACAATATATTCTTGGTGTCAACGTGGATGTACTCCTGGTCAGGGTGCTTGCGTCCGCCCTGTGGCGGCACGTTGACCATGGTGCCCTCTAGGAGCTTGAGCATCGACTGCTGCACGCCCTCGCCGCTCACGTCGCGCGTTATCGAAGGGTTGTCGGCCTTGCGGGCGATCTTGTCAATCTCGTCGATGAAGACGATGCCCCGCTCCGCCGCCGGCACGTTATAGTTGGCAACCTGCAACAAGCGCGACAGGATGCTCTCCACGTCCTCGCCCACGTATCCCGCCTCGGTGAACACGGTGGC
This sequence comes from Lachnospiraceae bacterium, assembly GCA_963660075.1. Taxonomy (GTDB): domain Bacteria; phylum Bacteroidota; class Bacteroidia; order Bacteroidales; family Bacteroidaceae; genus Prevotella. The sequence continues at coordinate 50,363 of CAVKWN010000002.1, read as the reverse complement.
ATCGACAATGGTGAAAGGCACGTCGAGAAGACGTGCTATGGTGCGCGCCAAAAGCGTCTTACCCGTACCGGTAGAACCCACCATGATGATGTTGCTCTTCTCTATCTCAACGCCGTCGTCGGTCTCTGGCTGCTGAAGTCGCTTGTAGTGGTTGTACACAGCCACCGAAAGAAAGCGCTTTGCCTCATCCTGGCCTATGACATACTCGTCAAGATATTTCTTTATCTCCACAGGCTTTGGCACATTCTTCTTAGGACGGTAAGGCTCATTCTCATGCTGTCCATTGCCGAAGACACCCGACTGCTCGGCTATCTGGAAAGCCTGTTTCGCGCAATCCTCGCAAATAAAGCCGTTGATGCCCGTGATAAGCAATCTCACCTGATCCTCGCCACGGCCACAAAAGCTGCAAGTCTTCTTTTTCATTTATTTCTTCTTCAATACCTGATCTATCATGCCATACTCTTTAGCTTCCTCCGCTGTCATCCAGTAGTTGCGGTCGGAATCCTTGTACACCTTGTCGTAAGGCTGGTGCGAATGCTCCGAGATAATGGTGTAGAGTTCTTTCTTGAACTTGAGTATCTCCTTTGCCTCAATCTCTATGTCGGAAGCCTGACCCTGCACGCCGCCAAGGGGCTGGTGGATCATCACACGGCTGTGTGGGAGCGCGCTGCGCTTGCCTTCCTGACCCGACACGAGGAGCACGGCTGCCATAGACGCTGCCATGCCCGTGCATATGGTGGCCACGTCGGAGGTGATAAACTGCATGGTGTCGTAGATGCCAAGACCAGCGGTGACTGATCCGCCTGGCGAATTGACATAAATGGAGATGTCTTTACCGTTGTCCACGGAGTCGAGATACAGCAACTGTGCCTGAAGGGTGTTTGCGGTGTAATCGTCTATCTCGGTGCCAAGGAAGATGATGCGGTCCATCATCAGACGCGAGAACACGTCCATCTGAGTGACATTGAGCTGACGCTCCTCTAGGATATACGGATTGAGATACTGCTGTTGTGCCTTAACTACGTCATCGAGCACCAAGCCATTCATTCCAAGCTTTCGCGTGGCGAATTTTCTGAAATCGTTGTTCATGTTTTTCCTTCTAATTTATATTAACGAACCAGGGGGGACTCCCCCACAAAGGTTCATTAAAGGCAAACTTCGTGCCAAGGATAACAACCTTGCACGTTATTTGTCAAATCATTCGTTTTACAAAGATAACCATTTCCTTATAAAAAACAAATTAATTCGATAATATTTTTATTTAAAGAACCAAAAAACCTCTTTCATACAACGAAAAAACCCCGTACATATATTTTATAATGTGTACGGAGTCATAAACTTAGCGTTTTTAGTGAGGTCAATTGCAAATGTATGAAATATTTTTCAATTACGACCAAGGTTGTCGTCAAATCGCACAAAAAAATAGTGTACTTACCATAACATTATATGGAAAGTACACTAACCGTAAACCTGTCGGCGGAACCAAAGACGTTCCGCCAATGGGTCGTATTTATAAAAATGTTATGCCTGCTCGGCAGTAACCAGCTTGTTGAAGTCCTCAAGCGAAATCTCCTTGTGGTTCAGCTTAACCACAGGCTTGATTGCTGCCACGATCTTCTCGTCGACGGCACGCTCGGCAAACTGGTTCACGGTGTCGCGCTGCTTGAGCAGCTCCTCAGCGTAGTTGTTCACGTATTCCTCGCCAACGTTCTGCATGCCATACTGGGCGAACTGGGCGCGGGCTACCTCACGGGCAACGTTCTTCACATCCTCGTCGTCCACCTTAACCTGGGTCTTCTCGGCGAGCTTGTTCTTGACAAGGCTCCAAGTGAGATCCTTGAGGCTTGCCTCATAGTTCTTGTTGATGAACTCGTCGTCCTTGTCCTTGTTGTTCTCCTTGAGCACGCGCTTGAGCAATGCGTCAGGATATGTCAGCTGGCCAACCTTCTCCTCGGCATACTTGCGAAGATCCTGCAAGAAACGGAAGTCCTCGTCGGTAGCGAGCTGCTGCTTCACGCCCTCGGCAATCTTCTCGCGGAAGGCTTTCTCGTCCTTCACCTCATCCTTGCCAAACACCTGGTCGAACAGCTCCTGGTCTACGGCGTGCTTCTCGAAGTGCTGCACCTCCGTGATCTGGTAGCTGAAGTCGCCCTGATAGAGGTCCTTTTGGTCACGCTCCACCTTGAGGATGGCAGCCACCTCTGCGCCGCCGGCATAAGCCTTGTAAGGATTGAAGGTGATGATGTCGCCAGCCTTGGCACCCTCGAAGAGCTTCTTCTGATCCTCGTCCTTGAGATACTGAGGCATCACTGTAGCGGCCTCAACCTCCAAGCCGTCTTCCTTGGTGTTGCCCTCGGCGTCGAGCTCGCGGAGGTCGCCCTTGAGCACGTCGCCCTCCTTATACTCCTCAGCCTGCTGGTAACCACCGAAGCGAGAGGCGAAGCCATCGACCTGCTGGTCAATGAGCTTGTCGTCGACGGTGATGTCATAATAGTCGATAGTGTCATTGTCGTTGAGTTCAATCTCAAACTCGGGGGCAACGGCAATGTCGAACATGAAAGTGTAAGGAGCGTCCTTCTCAAGGTCAACTGGCTCCTGCTTCTCTGAGCCCATAGGCATGCCAAGCATGTTGATCTTGTTGTCCTGGATATACTTGTTTACCTCCTCGGAAAGCTTGTTGTTAACCACGTCCATCTTCACGGCGTTGCCATACTGACGGCGGATAAGGCCCATTGGCACCATGCCTGGACGGAAGCCTGGCACGTTGGCGCGCTTGCGGTAGTTTTTCAACTCTTTCTCAACATCGTTCTTGAAGTCGTCCTCCTCGATAGTGACGGTCAGGAGACCATTGATCTTATCGGGGCAATCGAATGATACTTTCATTTATATTTCTTGTTTTATTGTTATTTTTTGTCTCTTATAGACTGTGCGCCAATACAGGCTGGCACACAACGGAGTGCAAAGTTAGTGCTAATTAACGAAAGCGCCTAATATATAAGTAATAAAATTTGTTTTTTTAACGGGAATGGCGCTATTTTATCTAATACCGTATAGCACTTGCCCCGCAAAGCTCTTCATGCCTTTCACCGTCGGGTGCCCGTTCTTCTTGTCGATGTCGTGCAGCTTGATGAGCTTCACGCCATAATGCTTGCAGATGGTGGCGACGCTCTCGTTGACCGAGTCCTTGAGCTCACTGTTGAGAATGAAGTAAAGCTGGGCATTAGGGTAGTGCTTGAGCAAGTTGTCGAGCATCTTTGCCATGGCAGGGCGGAAAAAATAAAGGTCTCCGCGCTTCCAATCCTCGTATTTGTATTCTCCCATCTGCACGCCAGCCCAGTTGTCGTTTGTGCCGCCACATACAAGGATGATGTCGGGGTTGCCCAGCCTGCCCAGCATCGCGGATCGCGTGACGAAACTCTCGTCGGTATAGTCCTTGTCGTCGTAACCTGTGTTGCATATCGTGGAGCCCGACCACGCGTCGTTGACGCCAAGCTTATAGCCACCCTCCTTTATTACCTGCCACCACCATGTCTGCTCAACTTTTGTCACGTCGGTGAGCTTCTGTGGCGCCACCGTATACCATGCCGCGTTCCCCTTGGGGATGAAACCCTCATAGGTGGAATAGGAGTCGCCCAAGATGGCGACAGTAGGCTTCACTTGAGCCCACGCGGATAACGTGAGCGTGAGAAAGATCAACAAGAGCGTTTTCTTCATAGTTATTGTATATTTAAAAAAAAGAAGTGGAAAAGATCACGCATGAATTTGCTGTATATCAACGAGTAACGGCTACTGCAAGCCTCAAGTCCGCGGCGGTTGTATTTAACGGAATCGCCTTGCCAGTGAAATGTCAATGGCTTTTCACTGGCAAGGCGATTGGATTCTAGTGAAAAGCCGACGTCTTTTCACTGTTAAGCCGAAACCCCTCCGGCAGGCATCACTCGCCAATCTCCTTGAGCAGCTGCCGGCGTGCCTGAGCGGCAAAAGCGCGGTCGTCCTCGTTTGACTGGAACTTGCGGTAGACGAAGTTGTCGGAAAGGTAGTTCTTGCGCACGATCTTGTTTTTCGACAATTCCTCGGGAAGTCCCTGGAAGAGGATTCGTCCCTCGAAAAGCAGATACGCGCGGTCGGTGATGGACAACGTCTCCTGCACGTTGTGGTCGGTGATGAGGATGCCTATGTTGCGGTATTTCAGTCGCCAGACTATGTGCTGGATATCCTCCACGGCAATGGGGTCCACTCCGGCGAACGGCTCGTCAAGCATAATGAACTTCGGGTCGATGGCAAGACAGCGCGCTATCTCTGTGCGGCGACGCTCACCGCCCGACAGACGGTCGCCCATGTTCTTGCGCACTTTCTGCAAGCGGAACTCGGCTATGAGACTCTCAAGCTTGTCGAGTTGCTGCTGATGGGTGAGCTTGGTCATCTCCAACACCGACATGATGTTGTCTTCTACCGACATCTTGCGGAAGACGCTCGCCTCCTGAGGCAAATAGCCAATGCCGGCGCGAGCGCGCTTGTAGACGGGGAAGTCGGTTATCTCCTTGTCGTCGATATACACGTGGCCCTCGTTTGGGATTACAAGCCCGGTCGTCATGTAGAACGAAGTGGTCTTGCCCGCGCCGTTAGGTCCAAGCAACCCTACGATCTCGCCTTGCTTGACGTTGAACGACACATGGTCGGCAACAGTGCGGCGCCCGTAACGCTTCACCAATCCTTGAGTGTGAAGTTCCTGACGCGGCAACCGCTCCATGAGCTTCTCGTCGAGCAGATCCGCATTTTCCTCCGCGCCGGCTTGCCCTTGAGCCGCATCTTGTTCCAGACCAGCGTCTTGTACATTGGCAGGAGCTTGTTCTTGTAAGTTATCTTGCTGTTGCTGAATAATATCTTCTGGCATATCTGTAGCTTGTGCTGTATATTTTTGCCACAAAATTAATAAAAAAAGGAATAATAACTATGCCAAAGGGAAAAACTATCGGCTAAATTGCAGTTTTTAAATGGATTTTGGGTACTTTTGCACACATAATTGGGTACTTTCTCACACATATAATTTAGGAAAAGCATGTTCATCATACGTTTAGCCCACCATTACCTCTCCACTTTCGGCAGCTATCTCATGCTCATGGGACGCACGTTCTCCATACCTGAGCGCATGCGAATGTTTGCCAAGCGCTACGTCAAGGAGATGTCCCAACTCGGCATCGACTCCATAGGCATAGTGCTGCTTATAAGTTTCTTCATCGGAGCCGTCATCTGCATCCAGATGAAGGTAAACATCCAGAGTCCGTGGATGCCTCATTGGGTGACGGGTTACGTGACGCGAGAAATCATGTTGCTCGAATTCTCGTCTTCCATCATGTGCTTGATTCTCTCGGGAAAGGTTGGCTCCAACATCGCCTCCGAGCTTGGCACCATGAGGGTTACACAGCAGATAGACGCCCTCGACATAATGGGTGTCAACTCAGCTTCTTACCTCATCCTGCCAAAGATCTTGGGACTGGTCACCATCATGCCTTTCCTCGTGATCTTCTCATCGGCGCTTGGTATCGTCGGCGCTTACGCCACGGCATACGTAGGCCACATGATGTCGCCAGAAGATCTCACCGCCGGTATGCACCACGCTTTCAACCAGTGGTTTGTGTGGATGAGTATCCTCAAGAGCCTCTTCTTCGCGTTCATCATCTCAAGCGTGTCGTCGTTTTTCGGCTATAACGTGGAGGGCGGCTCCGTGGAAGTGGGCACGGCTTCGACCAATGCCGTGGTGAGCTCCAGCGTGCTGATTCTCTTCTCGGATGTCTTCCTAACTGAATTACTGTCATGATAGAAATAAAACACTTGACCAAGAGCTTCGGCGACAAGACGGTGCTCTACGATATTAACACAACATTCGAGACTGGCAAGACAAACCTCATCATCGGCCAGAGCGGCTCAGGAAAGACTGTGCTGATGAAGAACCTCGTGGGACTGCTCGTGCCTACAAGTGGCGAGGTGCTCTTCGACGGAAGAAACATCGTGACGATGACCAAGAAGGCCAAGGTGGAGCTAAGGCGCGAAATGGGAATGGTGTTTCAAGGCTCGGCGCTGTTCGACTCGCTAACGGTCTTGGAGAACGTTAGGTTCCCGCTCGACATGTTCTCGCAAATGAACTCCCGCGAGCGCGACAAGAGGGCGCAAGAGTGTCTGGACCGTGTCAACCTGCTTGACGCGCAAAACAAGTATCCAGCCGAGATCTCCGGTGGCATGCAGAAACGCGTGGCTATAGCCCGCGCCATCGTGCTCAACCCGAAATACCTGTTTTGCGACGAGCCCAACTCCGGACTCGACCCAAAGACCTCGCTCGTGATAGACGGGCTTCTGTCCAGCATAACAAAAGAGTTTGGGATAACCACTATCATCAATACCCACGACATGAACTCGGTGATGGGTATTGGCGAGAACATCGCCTTTATTTACAAGGGACACAAGGAATGGCAGGGCACCAAGGACGATGTCATGAGCTCTACCAACAAGCAACTCAACGACCTCGTCTTTGCTTCCGACCTGTTCAGGAAAGTGAAAGAAGCGGAGGGAAAATAAAAGTTGGGTGTTAATGGCTTTTTTAAGCTCACGCTCTGAACGTAAGCTTAAAAAAGCCATTAACACCCAACTCCTTTTTATTTATAACCTATATACGCTTTATTTATCTCCCATATACGCTTTTCTAATCTTCTTGATTCTCACCAAGAGGTCTTTATAGTGCAGATTGTCCAAATCGCCGTCTTTTGTTGAGGAAAGCTGGCTGTTGATGAAGCTCTCCACCTTATTCATGTTCTGAACAAGATATATGTAGACATCAGACACCTTCGTGTCGGCTTGCACGGGAGCCAGTTTGTCATCTTTTGAAGTGAGGCTGTTCTCAAGCGCGTTGACATAAGCCCTCTCCATGCCGCGGCGATAACGGTTTTGGAACTCATCCGTGCTGCTCATGGGTTTCCACACTATAGCCTTGACATCATCCAACCATTCATCGACCGGGTACTTGCCTTCCTTAATCAGGTTGTTGAGGAGGTTGGGCTGGGTGACATACCAGATGAAGGTATTGATTTGCGAGCTAATACGCGTGTCGGGTTCAAACTGTGCCTTTCCCGTCACGCTGGCGGGATAAAGCCACTGCGGCACGGTGAGCATATTGCGATCCATCCATTGCAAGGCCTCTTTCTGCTTCTCCTTCGACGCATAGTCGAGTGGCTTGTCGGTAGGCCAGTTGGCATTGAACTTACCCACGATCCACTTCTGCACATGATTGCAATAGCGCTGATATTGACCGAGCACGGCATTGTATATCTCCTTCAAATCGTCGTACTGGCCATCCGGCTGAGCAGTCCATTTTTCGATGTTTGCCATGACGACTTTGAGATTCTTCATTCCATACTCATTGGCCTTCATGTTGTCGTCTCCCAAATCTTCTGTCTGGGAGTTTGGGTTCCATCCTCTTCCCTCATCGCCAAGGTAACGAAGCCGTGGGTTGGCTTTCAGCACCTTTGTCACCTCTGATCTCAACGCGGCTTTTTCCTTATAAATGGCACCTTTAAATTCAGGCCGCCACTGATAGCCCCATTTTATTGCCCACTTATCATAATCGTTGATACGAGGAAAGAGTTCACGCTCCGTCATGCCGTCACCAGGTTGTGCCACATAGTTGAATCGCGCATAGTCCATGATAGACGCCGTGTGCCCATGCTCCTTCACCCACTGGCGGTCGCGCAGTTTCTCCACTGGTGTTGCCGACGAAGCTATCATGTTGTGGCGCAATCCCAGCGTATGGCCCACCTCGTGAGACGAGACAAAGCGTATGAGCTGCCCCATCAGCTCGTCGCTGAAATGCATGGTCTGCGCACGCTTGTCGAGAGGTCCGCACTGAACCATATACCAACTGCGCAAGATGTCGGTGACGTTGTGATACCAACAGATGTGACTCTCCAATATCTCGCCACTGCGCGGGTCTACGATACGAGGGCCATAGGCGTTGGCTTTCTCAGAAGGAAGATAGCGCAGCACGCTGAAACGCGCGTCATCCACGCTCATCGTTGAGTCGTTGGGCCAGTCCTTTGCCACGATCGCGTTTTTGAAGCCAGCTGCCTCAAAGGCCGTGTTCCAGTCGTTGATGCCTGCTTTGAGATATGGCACCCATTTCTTTGGCGTGGCAGGGTCGATATAATAAACTATCTGCTTCTTCGGCTCAACGAGCTTGCCTGCAAGATAAGCCTTCTCGTCCTTGGGCTCCAGCCTGTAGCGCGAGACTATGGCATCGTGGTCAGTCTTGGCGTAATCGTTGAACATGGTTATCTTCTTGACAAAATAACCCACTCGCCCGTCTTCCAAGCGCGCTTGCATCGGTTTCTCCGGCAACAAGACGATACTCGTGTTGAGCGCCAACGTCACGAAGCCAGACTGCGCTGCGTTAATCTTCCCTGGCTCCACGGCATAAGTGCGCGTGGTCTGCACCTCGACGTTCATCGGATAAGTCTTGATGGAATCGATAAAAGTGCGGTCGGCTTGAAGCGCCCCTATTTTCAACTGCTTGCGGTCTCCGGAAGAGAAAGAGAAGAGACCGTTGTCTGTCTGCAACATCTTAGTGACATCGATGAGAAGCGTGTCCTTGCACTTTTTATTCTCTATCACGTCAAACTTGGCGATGATCGGGTCAACGGCAGCCTTCTCCACAGCTTGCGAGAAGTTATCCTTGCCACTTGCGTATTGCGTCTTGACAAACGCGCGAAGCAACAAGGTCTTAGCGTCGGGGTGCTCGAAGTAAATCGTATTCTCGTTGACTTCCTCGCCGAGATTATACGTGAAGCCTTGAGGCACCGACATGAATCGCGTCACGGCAAGCATCAGTCTGCCAACGAGCTTATCTGGAACCTCAAGGTACCACTTGTCTTCAATGTGCCTAACATTGAACATGCCCTCGCGGAAAGATCCTCCTTTGGCTATGAGCGTTTCATAAGCCGACGGCTTCTCTTTCTTTGCTTTGGCCGTGTCCGCCGTTTCCTTCTTGACCTTGGCCTCTGTGCTGACCGTGTCGTTCATCAAGGGCACGTGGCATTCCTGCGCTGATACAGCAAGCGCAAAGAACGCTGAGGATAACAACATGACGTTTCTCTTCTTCATCATTGTTTTTCTCTTAATGCTTTATTATAATGATAGTATTATTCTTCATCCGTATTGAGCGTAAGGTTCGGATTCTTCTCGCGTGCCGACTGTGGGAAAGGTATGACGTAAAGACGCGAGTCTGGCTGAAGCGTACAGGTCTTGTGCTCAGCCTCCGTAGACACCACAGGGAATGTGCGGACAATGGTCTTGGCGTAGTCGGGCTCTACCGACAGACGCTTCAAATCCCAAAAGCGATGGAAGCCGAAAAGCAACTCCTTGCGACGCTCTGAGAGAACCTGTCGCATCATCTCTTTGGTATTGGAAGCCGCATACTTCGAGGCATCAAAATCGAGATAACGCTTCGTACGCAGTTTATTAAGTGTCGCCATAGCTCCATTGTTGTCTCCCTGACGTGCCTGACACTCAGCGAGGATAAGATAGACTTCGGCCGTGCGAAGACCTACCGTGCTATAGAAGAACTTCTTGTAGGTGACGCTCGTGTTCCACAAAGCCGCTCCCGAGCCCTCGTCGAGCTGATACTTGGAACCCGTCGTCTTGAAAAAGAGTTTGAAACGAAGATCATCGTTTGAGAACTCTTTCACGAGCTCAGGACTGATCATGCCGTAAGCATACGCAGGATTTTCCGTGAGGCTGCCTTGCGCCGCATAGTTGAGCACCTCGGGGTTGTTGCCTTGACCGTACTCGCTGTCTTTTGTCGGGCCTCCCGCGGCATTGAGTTTTACATAATCGGCCAACTCGCTGTTGAGCGCCAAGCTTTTCCGTGCCGCTTCTTCCGCGGTTGACCAATCGTGATGGAAAAGATGTACCAAGGCTTTAAGCGCAAAGCCGAAAGCAAGAGATGGATGGTACACGGTCTTGGGTTTTACCTGAAGATAAGGCAATGCCTCGTCGATATCCTTGATAATGAAACTATAGACTTCCTCTACCGACGACTTCTTCGGGGTTGCCTCAAGGTTATAATAGTTGACGATAGGCACGCCGCCGTCTGTTGCCGCAGTCTCCGGGTTGTAGGCTTTCGCGAAAGTATTGACCACCACGAAATGATCCCATGCACGCAGAATCTTCGCCTCTGCCTTAGCTACCTGCTTAATGGAATCGGCACCTTTGGAGTTGTCCACCTCGCTCAGAATGATGTTTGAGCGAAGGATGTAGGTATAAGGGTTCTCATAGAGGTTATTGTCTGAGAGCTGTGTGCGACTGGCAGATGTGTTGAATGTCGCGTTGATGCCATCCCAGCTTGTGTTCTCATGTCCCAGGACATTCGACTCCAAGACCCAACAGTTGTCTGTGAGCATGGCAAAAGCTGAAGGATAATAGCATCGGCCTGGCAGTTCAATGAGATCGAGATAAACAGAGGCAGAGTCCACGGTCTCGCGTCCTGTGGGGGTGATATCCACATAATCGTCACAGGCCGCAAACAGAGACACGAAAGCCAAGACGACGAAAACAAATATATTATTGTGCTTCATTATATTTTCTTATTCTGATATTATGGTTAAAATGTTGTAGAGACACCCAATGACAGTGTCCGCGGAACCGTCATGCCCCGAGTACCGCTATTGAGCCCATAGCTCTCAGGGTCTATATGGTGGCCAGCCTTGCTGATACAGAAAAGGTTGTTCACCTGAAGCGTGAACCTCGTAGCGCCAAGTCCCAACATCTTGCAGACATTGGCAGGGAGGTTATAGGCAAGGTTTACGCTGCGCAGTTTCACGTAACCGGCTGATTTCACGTTGACGTCTCCATATTGATACCACTCGTCAAACGTTGAGGCATGCCCCTGAACCAAAGCAGGCATGTCGATATACATTCTCACGCCAGCAGGATTGGACGACGACCATCTGTCGGCTATGCCACTAAGCGTCTCGGAGCCTATGGCATCACTAAGCGACACCGTACTCATGCGAAGCTTGTTGCCGCCCGAATAGACGAACATGGCATTCAATTCGAATTGCTTGTAACGCAAGTTCAATGAGAGAGAACCGTTGTAAGTTGGAGTGAGCGTACCCATGTTCACCAAATCGTCGGTGCCTTTGAGTTGTGAGGATGACGTGATCTTGTCTATCGTCCCGTCTTCCTTGAATGTCACAAGGTCATTGCCATCCTTATCCACGGCAATGGGATAACCGTTCTCTATGCCACGTATTCTATATGCCCAAAGCGTGTTGTAGCTTGTTCCCTCAATGAAATAATTGGCAGGACTCAGAATAAAAGAACTGGCAATATCGGTATCGCTATGGTCAACCTTCAGCATCTTGTTGTTGTTGTGGGCATAGGTCAATGTCGCGGAGAATGTCCAGTCGTTGTTTCTTATGACATTCCCCGTAAGAGAGAGTTCAACGCCACGGTTGCGCATCTCACCATTGTTGACCACGCGCGACTTGGCACCCAGGGTCGAATCCATATAGCGGCGTACCAGCAGGTCAGAGGCATGACGGTTGTAATAGTCCACAGTACCCGACAGTACACCGTTCCAAAGACGGAAATCAAGTCCCACATTATAGGTAGCGGTCTTCTCCCAGCGCAGATGTGGATTAGGCAGGTCATCGTCAGTGTAATTGAGATATGTCGTACGGACGGGATTTGAGTTGTTCTTCTTCGAAACGACAAAATAAGTCGTGCTGGTCTGGTCCACGTTGCCGTTCACGCCATAGGTCATACGCAGTTTCAAATAGTCGAGCCACAACTTGGCCTGTTGCATGAACGGCTCCTCGCTTACAGTCCATCCAGCGCCAATAGACCACAGTGGCGTGTGCTGGTTACGCGTGTCGAGACCGAAGAGGTCAGCCTCGTCCCAACGTATCGAACCTGCGACATTATAACGGTACTGATATGTGTAGCTTGCAGAGCCATATAGGGAAGCGTAACGGTGACGGGTCTCCTGAAGGGTTGTTAACGGGCCGCTAAGCGTGATGGCAGAGCCTGACAATACACTCGTTCCAACGCCCGTGTAATAATCTTCCCAGTTCATGCGCTCTGAAGTGAGCGTCTGGGGGTTATAGCCATACAACAACTGGTCAACGACCTTTGGGGTCTTGTTCTGTCTGAACTCCATTCCCATCATGGCGGTCACGGCATGTTCCTGTGCGAAAGTCTTGTTGAAATCAAGCTGGGTGCGGAAGGTGTACCTGCTCGTATTAGCAACTATTTGCCTATACCTGCCACCATCGGGCAACAAACTCTTTCCAGCCTCATCTATCATGGCGTTGTGCGTCATCCGCATAATGTAATCGTCGGGAGCATCATACCGTTCCCGCTTTGTCTCTCCCCACTCATATTGATACAAAGCCGACAATTTAAAAGCATTCAAGAAATTTGCCTCAATACTCGCGAAAGGTCGCAACGCAACGTTACGGGTACGCTCCGCGCCTTGCCCAAGCGCGTCCAAGACATTAAAACCAAAGGATTCATATCCGCTCTTGCCTTCATAAGAGCTCACCACGCTTCCATTATACGCACTGCCGGCATAACCTCCTACGTTTACATAAGGTGACGTATAGCGCGTGCCGTCTTCGTTGAGGATGCACTCGTAACGCTGCTGAAGGTTGTAATCGTAGCTATTATAAGACGTGGAGTGACCGAGGCGGGCGTCGACACCAACGGTGGCATGAAGCCAAGACGTAAGGTTATAGCCCGACTTATAATATAACTTGAAGCTATTGCTCTTGTCGTTTATCTGGCGAGGCTTGTCTGCTGAGAAATTGACAGAGGCAAAGTGGTTGGCCTTGGACGTGCGTTGTGAAATGCTGACATTATAGGTCTGGGTGAAAGCCTGCCTCCAAGCATTCTTGCGGAACTCTTCATAGTAATCGTTGCCACGCCATTTCTGAAGCGTAGCATTCAAATCGCCCTCCGTCAGCTTCCCGTTGTCCTTATCCAACAGGAGTTGATACAATGGATAATAATAGTTCGACTTGAAGCCGCCCAGCCAATTGGCGCCACTCCCCGCGCTTTCCGCCTGACGTTGGTAAACTGTTGTTTGATAATCTATGATATCACTGGTCGAGGCGAGATCCAGACTTTCAAAGTTGGGTTTGCTGGTCACATACCAGTCGGCATTCACATTGACCTTTACACCGTTATCCTTTCCTTCCTTCGTCTTTATCACGATGACACCATTGGCAGCCAACGCGCCGTAAATGGAAGCGGCAGCGGCATCTTTCAGCACCGTAACACTCTCTACATTATAAGGATTGATATCCGAGAGCGACATCTCCGTCGGGATGTTGTCTATCACGATAAGCGGCTGCGTACCCACATCGCTTGAAAACGTACCCACACCACGCAAGATGGGGCTCATCTCGCCGGTATAGGGATTGACATCCATACGCAAACCCGCGATTTGCCCTTCAAGGGATGATGTCAGATCTTTGTGCATCTGTTCCGTGAGTTTCTTCTCATTCACGAACCCGTAAGCTCCTGTCACATTTTGTTTCTTCAAGGTCTGATAGCCTGTCACTACGACATCATTGAGCGACAGGTCGTCATCATCCATATAGATGCTTTGCGTCTTTCCGTCACGCGGGCGAAACGAGACGTCTTTCTTGCCCAGGTAGGTAACAACCATGTCGTCCATAGCCGAGCCATAGTCTATTGCAAACTGTCCATTGGCGTCTGTCACGGCGTTTCTGCCGCTTGTCAAATTCCTCACCACCGCGCCGCGAAGGGGAGCGTTGTGAAGATCAAGAACATAGCCAGAGACTGTCTTGCGCTTAGTATTGGCTTTCACCTTCGTGATATAGATGAATTGACCATTTACCGTACTTTCCAATCCCTTGCCAGAGACAAGCAACTTAACAACAGTGGGCACTGTTGCGTTGCTGATATCAACTGTTGACTTCACCCCGTCAACATTGTTATAAGAGAACTGAATGTGATAATAACCGGAAAGGCGCTCAATCTCATTGAAAGCCTTCGAGAGCTCCGCGTTCTTGCACTTGTAAGTGATAAGTTTTGAAGCTGTCTGCGCTGACAGTCTTAAACTACACAAAAACAATGCCAATACGAAGATTCCACCAAGGCGGGAAAAACGTTGTTTATACATCTCTCTTTTGTTTGTTAATACAACTTTTAAATCTACTTTTGTTTATACGTATATCTTAAAAACGAACAAAAGAAAGTAACGGTTACCTAAATCGATATAATTTTCAATTTAGGCAGCGTTTTTCCTTTAATTTATCATAGTCCCCTAGCACTTTTCCTATTACTTGACAAACACCTGATGCCCGACAAGGCTCAGATGCGAATGAAGCAGCTGATTGAGGCTGTCTAATGTCTTCTGCAGGTCATCACGACGTAAAGCCGAGAAATGGATCTTCTCGTTTACAAGCCTCTTGTCTTTAACCACAATGCCAACGTTGTACCATCTCGACAGCTCTTTTAACACAGACAACAATGTTTGGTCCTGAAAATAGAAAAAGCCGTCAACCCATTGCCTTACCGCATAGACATCCACGGGAGAGACGCTTACCATCCCATTTTCGCCAACGCTGGCTCCCTGTCCTGGTTTAAGAACGATATTGGTTGAGCTGTTGTCCGTATTGAGTATTTCCACAGACCCCCGTAGTAAGGCCACACGAGGCGTCTCCGCCTCATAATTGCGGAAGTCGAACTCCGTTCCCAGTACTTTAACATTCATCTTATCCGTTTGCACGATAAACGGATGGCTTGCGTCGTGCGCCACCTTGAAGAACGCCTCGCCCGTCAAGACCACCTTTCTTGTGTCTCCGAATTGCTCGGGGAACCGCAAACTGCTTTCTGCATTGAGCCATACTTCGGTACCATCAGGAAGAGTCACCTTAAAGTCAACGCCACGTGGGGTTGACAGTGTGCGACTTAAACCTTCAGAAGAACCGCTGCCCGAAAACTTGCCCTTGATTCGAGACCATATAGACGCACTGGAGGAAGCCGGACGGGAGGGTACCGCAGAGGAAGGACGAAACGACATGGCATTGCCTGAAACGGCCACGGGCTCCGCCTCTCCGTCGACAGACAACTCAACCTTCTGTGGCCTTGCGTCGTATTGCATGGCGGCAACGAGTTGTCGTTGAGGTTCTTCACGGGAGGTAAGATGTTGATAGGTAATGATGGCAATCAACATTGCCGCGGCACCTGCGAGCGCTGCCGTGAACGTCTGGATAGAGACGAACTTCTGTCGCCGGCCTTCTTTTGAAGCCACGAAACGGTCCCATTCCTCATCGACATCGGGCTCGGTCACGGTTTCGCGCCTATGGCACATCAACGCCTCTCTCAGATGCTGATAATCAGCGCGGTTCTCTGCTTTTGAGAGGAAATGGCGCACCTCGTCATCAGTAAGTCGTTTCCCGGTATCAATGAAGGCCGCGATATCGATATCGTTCATTTTATCTGCCATAGCCACTAAATGTTATTTCTTAATTCCGCAAAAGCCTTGACCATGTATTTATGAATGGAAGCCTCACTGAGATGCATCTCTTCCGCCACTTGACGATAAGTAAGACCGTCTAAACAGCAACGACGGAAAATCATTCCAACCTTCTCTGGCAACTTTTGTATCGCATGGTTGACACGTCGCAACCTGTCCTCCTTCTCCTCATCCGCGTAATGCTCATACCATTCCACTTCAAGGTCTATCAGATGCTTGTTGATCTTTTGCAGCCGCGCCTGACGCCTGATGCAATCTATACTTTGGTTTCTTACGGTAACATAAAGGTAGTTGGGCATGTTGGTATTCCGCAAACGGCTATAATCGTCCCATGCCCGGGAAAAGACTTCTCCTACAATGTCTTTTGCCCATTCTTCATCCCCAATGATGTCAAAAGAGCAAAAGAACAGTTTTGAATAGTTGGCTTTATACAACTGCTCAAACTCACGGTGCCTTTTCTTGTTCTCGAACATGATCACCTCATGTACCACACGTCCTTCACCTCCACCATGGGCACGACAACTTGCTCTTTCGTGCCATCGCCATAGGTGAACGTGAGGAAAGCGTTGGCTACATGCTTGGCGGTGTCGGCCCTGCCATCAGCGACCGACACCGACTTTATTCCCTTATGGTCTTTCTCCTGCTGCGCCACGAACATCTTGGCATTGGCAATGAGCTGCTGCCGTAGACTTTCGGGCATTTGGGTGGGTTGGAAACGACCATCGACAAAACTGCCATAGTCGCCTTTCAGCAACTGGTCATAATACACCTTCGCAGCCTGCGCAGCCAACGACGCCGCATCGGGTTCCGAAGGCTTGCCTGAACAAGCGGCAAGAAGCGGGAACAACAAGAAAAAGAAAAACTTGCGCATCACTTCTGACGGATGAACACGTTTATAGGACAACCGTGCATCGACCAATTGTCACGTATCTTGTTCTCCAAGAAGCGGCGGTACGGCTCCTTGATATACTGTGGCAGATTGGCATAGAACACGAACGACGGTATCTGGGTGTTGGGCAACTGCGAGCAATATTTTATCTTGATAAACTTTCCCTTCGTCGATGGTGGTGGCGTTTGCTCTATGATTGGCAACATCACCTCGTTGAGCTTGTTTGTGCCCACGTGTGCCGTGCGGTTCTTATACACATCCACAGCCGTCTGCAGCACCTTGAAAATGCGCTGCTTCGTCAATGCCGAGGCAAAGATGATGGGGAAGTCGGTAAACGGTGCCATGCGATTGTATATGGCGTTCTTGAAGGTGTCGATGGATTGCTGGCTCTTGTCCTCCACCAAGTCCCACTTGTTTACCACGACCACGAGGCTCTTGTTGTTTCTCTGTATGAGCTGGAAGATGTTCATGTCTTGCGCCTCGATGCCACGTGTGGCGTCGATCATGAGAATGCACACGTCGCTGTTCTCTATGGCGCGAATAGAGCGCATCACGCTATAAAACTCCAAGTCTTCCGAAACCTTGTTCTTGCGGCGTATGCCGGCAGTGTCGACAAGATAGAAATCAAAGCCAAACTTGTTGAATCGCGTATATATGCTGTCGCGTGTGGTTCCGGCTATCTCCGTCACGATGTTACGGTCTTCGCCAAGAAAAGCGTTTACGATGCTCGACTTGCCGGCATTGGGACGCCCCACGACGGCAAAACGTGGGAGATCATCGTCGAGAGAGTCTTTCTCATCGGCAGGCAGCGTCTTTATTATGAGGTCGAGCAAGTCGCCCGTTCCGCCACCCGTTGCGGCACTGATGGATTGGGGATCGCCCAAGCCGAGCTTGTAGAATTCGGCGGAAGCATAAGCCATGCCGCTATTGTCAACCTTGTTGGCTACCAATATCACAGGCAGCTTTGCGCGACGCAGAATCTTTGCCACGTCTTCGTCCCAGTCGGTAACGCCCGTTTCCACGTCGACGAGAAAAAGCACGAGGTCAGCCTCATCTGATGCCACGAGCACCTGCTTGCGTATGGCATCCTCGAATATGTCATCCGACTTGACTACCCATCCGCCGGTATCCACCACGGAGAACTCGCGCCCGTTCCATGAGCATTTGCCATACTGGCGGTCACGAGTGGTGCCCGCCACGTCGCTCACTATAGCGCGACGACTTTGCGTAAGACGATTGAAAAGGGTTGACTTGCCCACGTTGGGGCGTCCGACGATAGCTACTAAATTTGCCATTCTGATTTGTTTGATTTCTGAAGTTTAACATTCTTCGGCCCTCGCCACTTGCGAGAGTGCGCCCTGCCTTGCAGTCAGGGGGAAAAATAAAAATGTTGGATTATATATAACCTTATTGCGGATTATATCCGAAATTGCCGAGCTCACGCTCCGAGTTGCGCCAGTCCTTGTCCACCTTGACGAAGATGTCGAGATAAATCGACTTGTCGAAGAACTTCTCAAGGCTCTTGCGAGCCTCCGAAGACACTTTCTTCAATGCCACGCCTTGATGACCGATGATGATGCCTTTCTGCGAGTCGCGCTCCACGTAGATCACCGCGTTGATATGGATGCGGTGGTCGTCTTCCTTGAAACGCTCAACCACCACCTCCGCCGAATAAGGTATCTCCTTGTCATAATAGCGCAATATCTTCTCGCGGATAATCTCCGACACGAAAAACCTCGCGGGCTTGTCTGTGAGCTGGTCTTTGGAGAAATAGGCGGGACTCTCAGGGAGAAGTTCCTTGATGCGCTTCATGAGCATGTCCACGCCAAACTTGTTGGAGGCAGACAGAGGCAGTATCTCGGCGTTAGGAAGCAGCGAGTGCCACTTCTCCACTATCTCGCCAAGACGCTCCGTCGACTTCGCGCCCTGCAACTCGTCTATCTTGTTCACAAGCACCAAGACCGGGATCTTCATCCCTCGCACCTTCTCCACGAAGTCGAGGTTCTTTTCCGGGTTCTCTACGACATCGGTGACATAGAGCAGAATGTCGGCATCCGCAAGCGCGGACTCAGAAAACTGCAACATGTATTCCTGCATCTTGTAATTGGGCTTCAACACGCCCGGAGTGTCAGAAAACACTATTTGGCAATCGTCGGTATTGACGATGCCCATGATGCGATGACGAGTGGTCTGCGCCTTGAACGTGGCGATGCTGATGCGCTCGCCTACAAGTTGGTTCATCAGCGTAGACTTGCCCACGTTAGGATTGCCTACAATATTTACGAAACCGGCCTTATGCATTGAAAAGAATTCTATTTCATTGAGTGTAACACAGTTGCAAAGTTAATCATTTTTCATCACAAACTCTCCAAAACGCCCGAAAATATGTTGTCCGCATCAAAAGCAAGCGCGTTCTTCTGCCGTAACGACAAGAAGAACGCGCTTGATATTCAAGAATTGATTAAAAATCTTACTTTGCATCTGCTCCAGCCGTGGCGCCGTCGTAGCCCCACTTGTAATAGATGGCTCCATGGACGAAACCTGCTCCGAAAGCGGTGAAGATGATGTTGTCACCTTTCTTGAAGTTGGCCTCATTGTCCCATAGCGCCAATGGTATCGTGGCCGACGAAGTGTTGCCATAGTGGTCGATGTTTATGACCACCTTGTCGAGAGGCAAGTTTGCCCTCTTCGCCACCGCGTCTATGATGCGCAGGTTGGCCTCGTGCGGAATAATCCAATCGAGGTTGTTGTTGTCCAGCCCGTTGCGTTGCATCACCTCGCCCACGTCATCGCTCATGTAGGTCACCGCATGGCGGAACACCGTGCGACCTTCTTGATAGACGTAGTGCAGACGGTTGTCGATGGTGAAATGGGAGGCGGGACAAACCGAGCCTCCAGCTTTCATGTGGAGGAAAGGCAGCCCCTTGCCATCGGTCAAGAGCATGGAGTCTTGGAAGCCAACGCCTTCTTCCTCCGTGGCCTCAACGAGCACCGCGCCAGCGCCGTCACCGAAGAGCACGCACGTCTGGCGGTCAGTCCAGTCGACAACCGACGACATCTTCTCCGCCGAGCAAACTATCACCTTCTTGTAGCGTCCCGACTGTATCATCGACGATGCCGTGTCGAGGGCATAGATGAAACCGCAGCAAGCGCACGACATGTCAAACGCGAACGCGTTTTTCAGCCCGAGCTTGCCCACGACGATGCTTGCCGTGGACGGGAAAGGATAGTCTGGAGTCGTAGTAGATACGATAAGGGCATCAATGGAATCGGGGTCCGCGCCAGTCTTTTTCAGCAACTGCTTGCAAGCCTTGCGAGCCATGTAGCTCGCGCCGAGACCCTCCTCGGTAAGGATGCGACGCTCCCTGATGCCCACACGCGTTTTGATCCACTCGTCACTGGTGTCCACCATGCGCGACAGCTCCTCGTTGGTGAGGATGTAGTCGGGCACGTAGCCACCGACGCCTGTGATCACTGCGTTGACCTTAGCCATTACTCAGCGGCCTCTTTGACGATAGCGACCTTGCCACGATAGTAGCCGCAAGTTGGGCATACCGTGTGATAAACATAGTAAGCGCCACAGTTAGGGCATACGGCCAGCGTGGGAGCTACGGCCTTATCGTGAGTTCTACGCTTAAGTGTACGAGTCTTTGACTGTCTTCTTTTTGGATGTGCCATTTTGAGTATTAATTTTAATTATTGATTTTTATTTGCGAGAGGGCAGCCCATCGCGAGTCCATAGGTTTCTCGTCTTCACCAGCACCGCTTCGGGCGGCAGAATGTTCGTCAAGAATCTTCATCATGGCAGGATTGCATTTTCCAGGTGCATGCACATGCCTGAGTGGTACGGCGAGCTCTACAAACTGATAGATGAGCCACGAGGTGTCGAGCATTCCTTCTTTCTCCGGCACCGTGATGGTATCATCGTCCTCTGAGTATCTCTCTCCAAACTTTGCCACGATGTGCTGGTCGTTGACGATGGGTTGGTCCATGTCGTCGAGACAACGGTCGCAAGGCACCGTGACAGAGCCTTCAACGTGAAAGTCGAGGTCAAAATAGTCTTCCGTGCGATCCACGTCTATAGACACGCACACATTGCCTTGCTTGATCTCGCCCTCTTCGAGCGACTCAAACCAGGCATCGCCAAGATTGAAGCGGAACGTGCTCACGCCCTCCTTCAAATCTTTCAAGTCTATCTTAAGTTCCTCTAAACTACACATTTGGTGTGCAAAGTTACTAATATTTTCCGATATACAACAAAACAACACACAAATTATTCACAAAGTTTTTTGTTTTTCGCTCATTCCTTGACCACGATTTCTCGTTCCGACGAGGTTATTCCCGTTGGCGACACCACATCCATGAGCAGACGGTAGTTGCCTGAGGCTACTGCCGCCTTGGGCGTTTCCTTTGCCACCGACAACCCTAGAGGCGTGTAGAAAACACCTTTCGAGCGGACTTTCGACTTGTCTGCCCCACGTGTCGTCACTTTTATCGCGCCGTCTATGGCTCCCCATGTATAGGCGAGGGCTTGCCATGGTCTCAACAGTTCCACGTCTTCTATCTCTTCCGCTGACATTTGAAGGACATCTTCCTTTTGTTCATTTTCTACGCGCGAGCCATCAAGCAATATCACAAGACCCTCGTTTTCGACATTAAGGGTAGAATATCCCCTGTTACTAGATATCACCCATGGGTTCTTATCACTTTCAGGATTATACCCCACCCTAACAGATGGTATTCCTCTCAATATATCTATCAAATGTAGGTAATTATATTGTTCTATCCTATTTCTGCCCACATAATTGTAAGAATAGAATTTCTCGGTCGACAAGTGTTCGTCGTGCCTTACTCGCGCTTTCACCACGACATCGGGCAGCTGACCGCCTTGCATCATGCCGCTGACCGTGGCCTTTGACTCAGCGTATTCCGGTTGCCACAACTCGTATTTCTCATGTGGAGAGACAGCGGGATAGCTGTCGTCGTCGACCGTTATCTTCGAGTCGACAGGCCTTGAGCGCTTGTCCAATGTTTGCAGGAAAAAAGAGGTGCCGTCGGCGAAGTCGTCCACGGCAATACGGAAGCGGCCGTCCTTGTCGACAGTGGTGTCGTAAACGTTGTTGTTTGCCGTGTTGTAGGCCACAAGAGCCGCGCCAGACGTGTTGGAGTAGACTGTGCCCACCTCGCCATGTATGGTCATGTTCATCTCGGGCATGCGAACATACATGGCTGTGTCCTTGACAATCGCGTCACGAACGGCAAACCTGCTGAACCTCGCCGTGGAAAGCCATGCCTGCAGGTCAACCGCCCTGTCCTTAATGTCCTCCTTGAAGAAGTTATCGGGGAACGGCAACGGCGAGGCATAGTCCGACTTGTACAGCAACTCGCTTTCCGCGAACTGGTTCCAGCGCTCGTCCTTCGTGGCGAGGCGGGCCAACACGCGCGTGTCCTTGCTTGAGCCCACGCACCCAAGCCAAGCGTTTATGCTGTCAGCGGCTATCGTGTCGGGCACCGACGGCAACTCCGCCATCCGGTACCTTGACGCCAACGAGGATTCCGACAGCACGTTACCGACACTGTCAGTCAAGAGCACTGTCGTGACGCCTGGCCGGCCGTCCAACGGCACAATGCCCGACTGTCTGCCCTCGCCTATCAACACCAGGCCATTCGCCTTGTCGTACATGTACAACCTGCTGCTCGGCAAGGAAGCATTGGCATTGAGCACCTCGAACATCAGCTTGCTGCCATTGATGGCGCATTGCAGTTTCATCTTGTCGCCACGTGCTGAGGGAACGGCATAGGAGGTGGTCACGCCGCCATCGCTTACCAGCAACTTGTAATGCCTCGCCGCCAAGGGCACGAACGCGAGGTTTGCCAAGCCCGAGGCTCGGGTCTTGCCAACGCACAGGGTATCGCCACGGTCGTCGACAACCGACAGGCCAACTTCAGCAAGGCCGCTCCCGGCGTAATCGGTGACAGACACCACGATGCCTTGCACCTGGTTCTCCACGAGGAAGCCACCCTCCGGATATATCGCGCACTTCAACACGCCGTTGCCTTTCTCATGTTTAGGGAAAGCCTTGCCTATGAGCACTGGCTGCAAGGCGAAGTTCTCACCCGAGAAGTTGCGCATGAGGTTGGTATAGGCGCGCAGATAATAAACGCCCTCGCCCGTGACCGACAACGTCGGTATTCTAGCGCGAAAGCGCCCGTCCTCTTCGCAACCCACCTTTTGCCGCACCATCACGGAGTCGGACGAGTCGAGCAACTCTATATAAAGGTATCGGCTGTAAGGATGGAGATCCTTAGTCGCCAGGCACGTGACGATGCCATTAGCCTCTATCGTGTCGTTTGGTGCCCATTCCGTCTTGGCGACACCCAGGAATATCTGCTCAGACCGGAAGTCATGAGGCAACTGGGCTGACACACCACCAAAAATCAATAGACTCACGAATAGCAATAACAATAAATACTTTTTCATAAGGCTATGTTTTTTGATTATTACTTCGCAAATATAAACAAAAAAGTAATACCAAATAAGTGATTTAACCTTTGTTGTGTATTGTTGTGAGTTTAGGGTTAATATTCATCCATAATTTATTTTCCCAGTTCTATGCGGAATGTCGTGCCGACTCCCACCTCCGACGACTTAACGAAAATACGGCCTTGGTGGTATTCCTCTATAATGCGCTTGGCGAGCGACAGACCTAACCCCCAACCACGCTTCTTGGTGGTGAATCCCGGCCTAAACACGTTTTTGATATTCTTCTTGCTGATGCCCTTGCCCGTGTCGGTCACATCGATTGTCACTCCCTGCCCTGCTTCCGTCACCACGATGGAGATTGTTCCCGGACCGCCATTCATGGCATCGACGGCATTCTTGCACAGGTTTTCTATGACCCACTCGAAGAGGGCGGCGTTGATGCTGGCCATCACGTCGTGGTCAGGCATTTGGCAACCAATGACCACGTTGTGGCTTGTGCGGCGATCGATGTAGTCCACCACGTGGGCTAACACTTCAGATAGGCTCGTCGACGCGAGTTCGGGCTTGGAGCCGATCTTTGAGAAACGGTCGCTGATGAGCCGCAACCTGCTGACATCCTTGTCGAGCTCCGGGATGAGACTGTCGTCGGGATACTCTTCTTTTAGTACCTCCACCCATGCCATGAGCGAACTGATGGGCGTGCCAAGCTGATGGGCCGTCTCCTTCGACAAGCCTGCCCACACCCTGTTCTGTTCTGCCCGTTTCGAGGCAAGCAGGGCGAAGACCGCCAAGACTACGAAGATGAGGACCACGGCAAGCTGCACAAACGGGAAAACGGTTAGCCGCTTGAGGATGAGCGACTCGTCGTAGCACACGTTAATATAGTTATGGCTCGTGTCGTCTATCGCCACCTTGATGGCGTGCCCCTCGGCAAACCAAGTAAGTGCCAACTGGCGTGCCTCACGCAAGCTGTCGATGCCATTGTCGGCATGCAGGCTCACGTTGCGATAGTCGGTGACGTTGCCGCGACGGTCGAGAAGCACCACGGGTATGTAGTCGTTCTCGTTGAGCACCTTCAACACAAGACTGAGATCCGTATTCTCATCGGCCTTGCCCATCGACTTCATTGCCTCCGCCCACACCTCCATGCGTCCACGCTCCTCCCGCTTAAGGTTGTCGGTAAGCGTCTTTGAGACAACAAGCGAACCGACGGCTATCAGGATAGCCGCCAACACGAAGACAATCTTCACACGCCTTATCTTGTCAGTCCACTGCATACATGAATATAACGTATCGCGTGCGTTGAATATTGCATGACCCGCAAAACATGGAAAAAACAGACTAAACCTCAACCGCCTCACCTCGACGATGACGACTCATCGGCTTTACACTGGAAAGCCGATGACATTGCACTGAAAAGGCAACGGCTTTGCACTGAAAAGCCGACGACATTTCAGTGCAAAGCCGAACCCCTTGAAAAACAGTATGTTTACTGACCGCCAAAGACCTTGACGAACGCCTCTTGCGAGAACTCCACGGGGTTGCCTTGGGCTTCTCCGGGATAAGCATTGTGGCGCAGCGTCCACTCCTCGTCCATGGCATAGAAGTCGAATTGCTTCATCGGCTTGCCGTCGAACGTAGCGTCAAGGGCATCGAGATAAGCCTTCCATCGAGGATAATACACGTCTGCCAGCATGCCATGCCACTCCTTGTGGGCATAGTCGCGCAGTCCGCCACGCTCGGCGGCACTGCGGTTGCCCCAAGTGGTTATCTGCACGCGGACATTCCACTCGTAGTGGTCGCGCTCGGCATCGGTGGTGCCAAGCGAGCGAGCCTGCGCTATGCGATGACCCACCATGAAATCGGGCATTGACGACAACAGGCGGTCTTGCTGAGACAGGATGTCGAGGAATCGCTTTGAGCAATGCCGGAACATCGTGCGGTCTTTGGCTTTATAGGCTGCCACTATCTCGGCGTACACAAGGCGCGCCTGCTCGGCAATGGCCTGACGGGTGATGTCCACGAGGTCGTAGCCGAAATTGGCGTTGGCCTTGACCTCAGCGGAAGCCTCAACCATGAGGCGCGCGGCACGTATCACGTCGTCGGGGTCGTAATAGTTTTTCATGGCAGACCATGTGGACACCTGATAGGCATCGAGAGACGGACGGGCGCAGAGTATCGACTCGTGGCATCCCTGCTGGTTGAGCTCGGCAGGAGCGCCGTAAATGGACTTGGCGAGCAACATCCACGCCTCGTGCAGTTTTGCGTTGTTCGTGTTGCCATATCGCGCCTCCACATACGCGTCGAGCCATTCCTTCCACGAGAAATTGGCGGAACGCCAAGGCAGTTCGCTGACCAGCTCATACATTATTGGATTATTCTCGATGCCTTCCATCGTAAGCCCCACACCCTTGAGCGTGGAGGCGAACTGGCTGCCGCGCGCCTTGTAGTATTCGGCTATGACGTGCTGTATTTTCCCGTAAAGCCCAACATTGGCACCGAAGTTGAGAAGCATGCAGAAAGACCAGTCGTGACCGTTGAAACCATCCTTGCGCGAACACTCCGACGCGGGGTCACCCCACTGCGGGCAGTTTTCTGAATAGAGGTCGAGCACGAGCATATCGCCACGGTTCAGTCCCTTTATCATTTCAGGGAATGGACAGTCGCCCCACGATTGCGCCACCCAAACGGCGTTGGGGTTGACCGCCTTCATGGCACCCATTATGGCTTTGCCAACCGCCTGCAGGTCTACGCCGCGCGCATTGCCTCCCTCGTGGAACGGATCCATGCTGTAGAAATCGACCTTGCCGAAAAGCCTCTCCTGCTCCTTATAGTATAACGACGCTATCTCCGAGAACCGCTTATCGGTGGGCAAGAGAAAAGCCGGCCGCTTGTAGTCGCACCACTTGCCAGGGTCTGCCACGTCGAGCCCAAGCCGCTGCTTGGCGTCGTGGGGCACCATGCCCGAATAGCCAGGCAGGCAAGCGTGTATGCCAAGTTCCTTCATGCGTTTCAGGATTTGCTTCTGCAATGTCTCACGCTGGCGATACCAGGCATCGGAGTTGGGACCGCCCCACCCCTCCAGGTTGTTCATGAGCCACCACGCCTGGAACGCAGGACCAGCCACAAACTCATTGGCCTCAGCCTTAGTGTAGCCGAGCTTGACGAGTACGTTGCGCCACACCACATCGGTGCCCACGATGTCGAGGCAGAGGTTTATGCCATGCAAAGCCATCCAGTCGAGTTCCTGCTCCCATCGCTTCCAATCCCAAAACGCCATTGAGTAGGAATGCGTGCAATAGTTCAAATAATAGCGATACTTTATGTCAGTGTCGTGACGCTCCGTGGTTCGCACGAGCGGCAGCACGTCAGGCAGTTTGGCGTGCATGGAGTTCCACGCGAGATGTACCCCGAGGTAATATTTCAGATACCAGTTGATGCCCGATGCCAGGCTGACATAGCTGTTGCCCCGAACGAGGGGTTTGCCGTTCTTGGTGGATATCTCGAAGAAGTCGTGGTCCGACTTCACGGTCTCCGTCACTATCTTGCGCGACGCGCCCTTGTCGATGCGTTCCAGCAATGCGTCTATAGGTGTTGCCGCAAACAGGCGCGACACGAAGACGAGCATGAGCGCAAGCAAAAGGTTTCGTTTCTGTTTCATTTCCGTTCTTGTTTAGTTTAGTGGAATTTATACTCATTGTTTCCGAACGCCCAACCCAAATATCCGGCAGGCAGTGGCTTCGTCTCACCACGGAACGCGATCTTGTGCGCATGACGCAAGTTGCAATGGAGGTTGGTCATCTGCTTTTCCATTGGCTCCACCACCCACTTGTCGGCTTGCTTCCTCACGGTGCAGTTGTAGCCATAGAGCTGTCCGTCCTCACGCTCCACCACGAAAGCGTTGGTCAGCATCGACTCTCCGATGAACTTGAAAAGCTCGTGCACGTCGTTGTCTTGGCTATTCACGGTCTGCCAGTCGCTTATCATCGGCACATACTGCTCGCCAATGGTGAACTTGCGCGTCTGGTAAAGCAGGGGGTGCGGATTGCCGAAGCTCAAGGAGTCTGCTGTCACATGAGTGTCGGCACTGCAAGCCTGGGTCACTTTCAAGTAGGGGTCCACGACAAAAGCCCACCTTAGGTCGCCCGTCTTGTAATCTGCCATGCAGCTGAACGCGCTCGCGGCATTGTAGCTCTCGCGCAGCCAGCGCTCGTTGCCTGTCAGGAGGTAGGCATAATATGTGGCGTAGGCGCGCCAACCGCTCCATCCATGAGGCGAGTTGAACATGTTGGGCAACATCTCCACGTCGTATTGAGCCTCCCAATAGCGCATCGTTCCGCCACGGCGGCGCGCGTCGGGCACACGCAGCTGGGCAAGGCAATCGTGACTGTTGAGAATCTTCAGCATGGCATCGGTGTAGTGCTTCCTCGCGGCGGCATCGCCTTGCATGAGGCCAAGCATGCCGATCTGCAAGGCAGAACAGGAGATCATGCCGTCCTCAAAGGTAAGCTCGCCCTCGGTCTCGAAGTTGCCGTCGGCACCTACGAGCTGGTCTATGGCACGTTTCGCCGACGCGTAATGCTCCTCGGCCTTGCTTGCCCAGAAGGGGTCGTTGGCCCCGAGCCGTTTCTCCACAAGCGACAGTTCGAGTATGCTCTTTGCCACGTATATGACGCTTGTGTACACAATGTTGTAGTTGACGTATGCCCCGTCCTTGCGCTGGTTGTTGTTGATGAGCCAGTCGGCAAGGCGCGAAGCATGCCTCAAGTCCTCCAAGTCGCCATAAGCCTCATACTTGTCGACAAGCATGCCTATCGTGCCCGAGGTGTTCTGTATGCGCGACTTGTGATACTTAGGTTCCACGCGCGCCGTGTCGTGCAGCAAAGTGTAGAGATAGTCGAAGCGATTGCGCAACTTCGCGTCGAGCCCTGGCTCCTTGAAATACTTCGCGGCAATAAACGATGAATGGAAGCCATACCAGCTCTCTATATGCGACGTTGCCTTCTGATGATATTTCCACGCTCCTTCGCGGGCTCGCTCCAGCGCCCATTGCCACGACTTGGGACGCACAAGCACGCCTGTGGCAGTATGCCCTTGATCGTTGACCGTGACATTGTAAAGCCCCTGCGAGGGCAACACGCACGAGTAGACGTTTCGCCTCCCGTCAGCCTTGTGTGTCAACGCCAAGGGCTTGCCGTCGTCGCCCACTACTTTCACGTCGGGCTTTGAGCCATAGACCACGAAGTCTACCTTCCCGTCGGCACCGCACGCCGTGTTGCGCATTTCTATCATCGGCATTCCGGCACGCTCGTTGACCGTGCGCTCAAAGTTGTCTAGGCCCTTCACGTTGACAAACGCTATCGTCCACGAGCGGGTCTCGCCATCTTTCAGCTGCCAAAGGTCGTGCGGGTTGTGGTCGGGCAATGGCAATGCGTTCATGAGGTCGATGTTGAGCGACTCTATGCGATGGCCCATGAACCAATATGGCGCGGGATCTTGATAGCCCAAGTTGTAGTCAACACTCCATGATGCCACGGCATCGGGCGAGACAATTCCGAGCACGTTGCCGCTTGGCGTCTGCATATAACCATAGAAATGGGTGCGCTCGTTGCGCATCAGCGTGGGGAAGAACTTGTGGTTCCATTCGGGATACTTCTCCATATAGGTGTCGATGCCGAGCTTCAGCCCTGCCTTTACGGGCTGGAACGGCGTGTGGCCTTGGTTGCGCATCGTGACACGCAGGGCCGGCAGGTTGTGCCACTTGACATACTGCAACTCGCAGCTCACGCCGTCTATGTCGGCAATATACGCCAACCTGCCATTGGGATGCCATTCGGCAACCACATCCTCTGAGCCGCTGTTGACGTAGAACGACGGGCCGGGCTTGCCGCGACCCGAGAAAAACGGTATCGTGTCGTTGCCTGCCTTGTTCTTATACACAATGCGCTCAAGATGCCCATTTGCGGCTATCTGGCAGTCCCAGTCGGCATTGCTCATGTGTATGGTCTGAGCGTCCACTACCGAGAGCATGCTCAAGAGAAGTGTGCCAAGCGTCGAAATTCGCAATGAATGTTTCGTTAGTGTCATATAAGAGATAGTTTGTGTTGGGTTTAGAATAGTCATAAGAAAGTTATTCGTCGGGCCAAGGACAAGGTTTCATCGTCGCAGCCACGATGGGTCTCTGCGCCCGCATCTTTCGAAGCGCGTTGCCGAGGAGTGCAGACAGTTCCTTGACCTTGGAGGGATACTTGCCCGCCAAATCGTTGGCTTCGCCAATGTCGTGCGGTATGTTGTACAGCTCCTTCTGCCGCGTTTGGTAATTGTATATAAGCTTCCAGTCGCCACGGCGTATGGCACAGTTGAGGTTTATGCCAGGTCCCGAATTTCCCCAGATGTTGGGAAAGTTCCATATTATGCTCCTGTCCTTGAACGCCGAGTTATTCTTGCCCTCAAGCAAAGGCACGATGTCCTTGCCGTCGACGGTCTGCGGCACCTTGTAGTCACCGATGCCCGCCATGTCAAGGATGGTAGGGAACAGGTCCTCTATCATGATAGCGGTATTGTTGCGCGTCTTTGGCTCAACCACGCCGTTCCACTTGACAATAAACGGCACCCTTATTCCGCCTTCATACAAAGATCCCTTGCCGCATTTAAGTGGGGAGTTTTGCGTATAGAGAGGTCCGTCGCGCCATTCCTCGGAGGTGGCAAGGCCGCCATTGTCGCCCAAGAACACTATGACGGCGTTCTTTGCCTCGTCGTTTTTGTCGAGCCAGTCCATGATGTCGCCCAAGCTCTTGTCCATGCCTTCCACCAAGGAGGCATAAGCGGCATCCTTGTCGGAAAGGCCCTTGCGCACATACTTGGGGAAGAAGCGCATGTCCTTGTCGATGGGGATATGCACGGCATAGTGGGACATGTAGAGATAGAAGGGCTGACCGTATTTCTTGGCCTTGTCGAGAGCCTTGATAGCCTCTTTGGTCAGGGCCTCGGTCACGAAGGTTCCCGTGCCCCAATAACGCTCAAGCCCCGGTATGGAATTGAGGGCGTAGGGCTTGCCGTCGCGCGTGTGGCCATAGTTGAGCTCGCTAAGGTACGTGGCCAAGCCGCCTGCAGCCGTTCCCGTGATGTTGACATCAAAACCAAAATGGCAAGGATTCTCACCGGGAGTGTCTATCGCACCCCAATGAGCCTTGCCACAGTGTATGGTATGATAACCGTTGTCCTTGAGCAGTTGGACGAAAGACTTTGCCACTGCCGTGCGCGGCACGGTGGCCACTTGCGAAATGCCATTGCAATTCCATTCTGGAAGGACGACAGCAGGGTTCTTGTCGTCGGTGCACTTGTCGCGTTGCAACGTCCAGTTGGTCACACGGTGACGCGCCATATTCATGCCCGTCATAAGGCTGCAACGCGTGGGCGAGCTCACGGGGCAAGCATAAGCCTGGGTGAACATGACGCCTTGGCTTGCCAAGCGTTCCATGTTGGGGGTTTCATACATGTCGTTGTATTTGGTCCGCTGGTTCCAAAAGGGCAACGAGGTGTCTTGCCACCCCATGTCGTCCACGATAAACACTATGATATTGGGGCGGTTGAATTGTTGGGCATACGAGCTGCCACATCCCAAAACTGACGTGACCGTAAGCGCGCTTAAAAACTTGCAGTTCATGTTATCTGGTAAATTGTAAAGGTCGTCCGGTTTATACCAATGTTTTGTTTTCAGGGTATAAAGGTACAAAAAACAGACTAAACATAATTGCTTTCCATGAAAAACATTTAAAAATATTGGTACCCAGTAAAAGACGATGCCGCACGTCTAGCACAGAACAGAGGTGAGTAGGGATAGTTTGGGGGCTCCAGACAACAACATTTCATGTCTTTGCAATTGTTTTGTATTGTCGAAAATCTACTTTTGCAAACAAAACGGGAAAAAACATGAAGAGATTGTTTCTGTCATTTGTTTGCTTCTCAACATCATCTTTGGCATTGATGGCAAACGGATTATCCATTGAAGACAACAATACCGCCGACACTACCGAAATGCACAAGGTGCAATTGGACGATGTAGT
Source organism: Lachnospiraceae bacterium (assembly GCA_963660075.1). Lineage (GTDB taxonomy): Bacteria > Bacteroidota > Bacteroidia > Bacteroidales > Bacteroidaceae > Prevotella. The sequence goes on along the minus strand of CAVKWN010000002.1, from coordinate 19,371 downwards.
AGTCAATGCAGCGTATGCAAGGTCTGTGGCATCACATGCTCCATTAAACACGAGCTATGACAAACAGGCCTTGTTTGGCATTCAAGGACGCACCATGCCCGAGACCTTGCAGGGCATGACCGGCGTGTGGGTTCAACAAACCGACCATGGTGGCGGTTCACCTATAATAAGAGGTATGATAGGTTACCAGACCATTATGCTTGTCGACGGCATACGCCTGAACAATGCAGCCTTTCAGTCGGGTCCATTGCCTTATCTGAATACTATCGACGGAATGATGATGGAGCGAGTTGACGTTGTGCCTGGAGCGGCTTCCGTGGCTTATGGCAGCGATGCCATGGGCGGAGTGATATACATGCAAAGTCAGTCGGCACCCTTTACCGACACCTCCGGGTTCGTATGGCACGGCAACGTGGCCGGACGTGCCCAGACCAGCGGCATGGAATATACCGGGCGCATCGAACAGAACATATCAAACAGGGTATGGGCAATACATGTGGGGGTGGACGGCAAACGCTTCGGCGACGTGCACGCAGGCAAAGGACTCGGCATAGAGCACCCTTCGGGCTATACTGAATGGGCAGGGGACGTGAAGGTGAAACGCAAGATAGGAGATTATTCCATATTGACGGCTGCCTATCAAGGCAAAAGACAATATCATATTCCGACATTCTTGCAGATACAAAGCGGCAAGTATGACAAGTATGAGACAATGAATCAAGCCAGAGACTTGGGGTATCTGGCCTATGCTTTCCGTCCGGAAAGCAAATTGCTGAAATATTGGGAGGCTTCTTTGTCGTATGCGCGTCTAAACACGGTGACGTGCCGCATACCCCATGCCAAGAACGTCGCTTCATACAACACGAATGACGTGAGAAGCACGGGGCTCGTCTCCGACGTGGGTCTGGAACCTTTCACATGGATGACGCTCAAAGCGGGTGCTGATGTTTATCGAGACAAGATATATAGCCACGCGGAAAAAGCTGACTTGGACCAAAACACGCAACAAACGGCAAAAGCGAGCCTGCCAGACGGTTCGTCGATGTTGTCGTATGCGGCTTTTGCCGAGGCAGAAGCTGCATTCGGAAGGCTGAAAGCCGGGGCTGGCGCAAGATACTCGGGGCATCAGCTCCACCTCTCCACCAATGATTTCGGAGAGGTGACCCTCAAGCCGCACGCTTTCGTTGTCGACTTCCACGTGGCCTACGAAGTTCTGCCCCACTTCACCATGGCTTATATCATGGCTACATCTTTCCGTGCGCCAAACATCAACGACCTGGCCAAACTCGGAGCAGAAGACAGCTGGTACTTCGTACCCAACTACCGACTGAGCCCGGAGAGGGGGTTCAACAAAGAGCTCAGTTTGAAATTCGACAATGGCGACACCAGATTCTCCGTCAACCTATACCATAATGCGCTTAGCAACATGATGGCTTTGGTGTCGGGAAAAACTGAAGACGGAAGAACCGAAGTAGACGGCGCGCCTGTACGCATGCGTTCTAATGTAGAGGAAGCCTACATCATGGGCGCGGAAGCGGCTGTTGAACAGCAGTTGGGACGCTATTTCTCCGTGAAGGGGAACATGACATATACCTACGGCGAGAACAAGACGGAGAACATCCCATTGTCAAAAATCCCACCACTCTTTGGTACGATATCTGTCAATTACCGACACCACAGGTTGTCCATGTCCCTGACAGGCGAATGGGCTTGCAAGCAAACCCGATTGTCGAGCCAAGACAAGGAGGACGCGCGCATCCCGAAAGGAGGAACGCCGGGATGGATGGCTTTCAGCCTGAATGCCACTTATGAGTTCTGGCATGTGAAGTTGGCTGGCACATGGGGTAACATATTCAACAAAGCCTACCGTTATCATGCCTCTGGTATAGACGCGCCGGGAATGAATGCCAAGCTTACGGTAACCTATTCTTATTGACAGGGCGGATATAACAGATTCTTAAAACGGTCGTAACGGCGCAGAAATATATTTACAGTTATTTTGCACTCGCAAAGAAATTTTATAAACGTGAACGATATGAAAAGAATTGTATTCAGTATTTCCGTATTCTTGATTGCATGTGTAAATGTAGCCTTGGCCGGCGGCAAGGACACCAATGCCGCAGAGACGGCGGCTATGCCCAAGGTTTTGGTTGTTGTTCCTGCCAACAATGTCAACTCCGACTATTATGTCACAGACATGCTTACGGAGGACACTGGCATCAACAGAGACAGCGTGAGCTATGTATATAACAACGTGATAGCAAACGTGATGCAGCAGGTGGCCAACAAGGAAAACATCATCGTGCTGAACGGGTGCGGCAACGCCATGAATTCATTGCTGAAAGACATAGACATCCATGGCAAGGGTGAGGACGCGATGGTCGACATGTCGAAGGTGGACAAATCGGAGTTGCAACAGGAGATGCAGCGGGTGGGCGCTTCCTACCTCCTGGTGCTGGACCAGCATTTCCTGAAATACCAAGAGCAACCTTTCCGCACCATGTTCCATTTCATCAACTATTCCTTCTATGACGCGAACGAGAAAAAGCTTGGAAACGGGAAGAGCTATTTCACATCTTTCAACCCACAGAGCGCAAAGGACATGACAAAGTCAAGCCTGAAGAGCACAAGGAAAATGGTGGCAGAGATCTCCAAGCTGATAGTGCGCTAAGACGATGAGCGACAGATTGTTTTTATATAAATCAAGACAAAAATGAAGACAACAATGAAAACAAAAAGAATGTTCCTGATATTCTTTTTGTCAGTCTGCGGTGCTATTGGTGCCTTGGCACAAAGTACACGCGCAACAATCTCCGGACTTGTAACCGACGACAAAGGCGAACCAATTATCGGTGCCGTTGTCTTGGTAAAGAATGAATCCACAGGTTTTCAGGTCAATGCCACGACAGGGCCTGACGGCTTTTACAACATAAGGGAGATTCCCTTGGGGTCTCCATACACAGTTTCCACCCAATATATCGGATATGGCGACCAAAAGAAGACTGGCTATAGCCTCAACCAGGGAGACGCTCTGCGCGTAGACTTCAAGATGAGCGACGTGGCCATGGAGCTCAAGACCGTGGACGTGGTTGCCAATTCGCTGAAAAAGGGCATCCAGACAGAAGGTTCCGGCACATCGGTTTCGGCCAACGACATTAAACGGCTGCCGGTGAACGGACGCAACTTCACCTCCCTGATGGATCTATCGCCACTTGCCAACGGCAGCAACATCGGTGGCCAGCTGGCATCCTCGACCAACTATACCATCGACGGCATGACTGCCAAAAGCACCGTAAGCGGCGGCTCCACATCCGGCGCCTATGCAATCTCCATGGAAGCTCTGCGCGAGTTTAAGGTCCTGACCAATCTGTATGATGTCACACAGGGACGTTCCGGTGGTGGTACGGTAAGTGCCGTTACCAAGTCGGGCACCAACACGCTGACGGGCTCAGCCTTCGTGTACGGCCGTACAAACTGGCTGTCTAGCCCTTACAATATCCGTGGCAACAAGACAAGTTCCGACTACTCCACCTTCCAGTATGGTTTCTCCCTCGCCGGACCTATCATCAAAGACCGACTGCACTTCTTTGTGACATGGGACCATCAAACCGACTCACGTCCTATCACCATAGCCAACCTACAAACCGCATCAGACGAGAGCCTCTACAACATCACACAGGCCACGGAGGATCGGTTCCTGGAAATAGCACGCAGCAAATACGGTGTCTCAAACAACAACCAGTTTGGAGAATTCGACAAGAAGAAAAAAACGGATGCCGTCTTCGCTAAGATCGACTGGCAGATCAACCCGACCAACTTGTTTACCTTGCAAGACAACTATGTCTCTGAATACAACGAGAAGAGTGAATCGGACAACACGTCCATCAACATCTTCGAGGTATGGCCAGACCGCATGAGCCATAACAATGCCCTGATGGCCTCCCTGCGCTCTGTATTGGGGCCAAAGATGACAAATGAGCTGAAAGCCCAGCATTTCCTTGTATACCAAGGCACAAAACCAAATTCGGAACTTCCGTCTTCAAGCATACCAAGAGCTATCGTGGAGAATGTGGAGTCGACCAACACCACCACGGGCAAGACAATGACCACATCCATACAGCTTGGCGGACAGCGTTATGTGCCTGAGAAATTCACCGACCACGTAGTGCAATTGGTCGACAACTTATACTACAACACGGGCAAGCTGAACTTCACCTTCGGTGCCGACTTGATGTATACCTACATGCACTCCAAGTATGGCAGCGAGATGAACGGTCGCTTCTACTTCACAGGCCTCGACAATTTCGAGAACATGAAACCTTACCGCTATGCACGCGAGGTGCTGCTGTCTGATGACCCTTATGTAGACATGAACACGTTGAGTTCTGCCATATACGGCCAAGTGGCAACCCGTCTGGCCAAAGGCCTTGACCTTACCGCAGGTCTGCGCTTCGACTATACACGCTATTTCGACCGTGCCAATTTCAACCAGACTGTATATGATGAGCTCGGGCTCCGAACAGACAATGCTATTTCTACATTCCAGCCTTCACCCCGCATTCAGCTGACATGGGATGTCGATGACCGCCATACCGACATATTCCGCTTGGGCGGCGGCATCTTCGGTTCCGACATCAACAATTACCTGATGATCAACAACATGCTCTTTGACGGCACGAAAGTGGCTTCGGTCGACATACAGGGCGACCAGGTCCCGACTCCGAATTTCGCCTCCTACCGTAAGCATCCTTCCACCGCACCGGGCAAGGAGCTGTTTGACAATCCCAACATCTCCAAGATGTCAACCATCAACACCAATGGCAAGGATGCACGCGTGCCGGTGGTATACAAGCTCAACGGTTCTTATACCCACTTCTTCTCCGACCGCCTGAAGGTGGGCGTGAACTTGTATGCCAACTGGGGACGCCACAACTATTTCTATGCCGACAGGAACATGGTGGACAATCCTTACTTCACAATCGCGGCTGAGGCAAACCGCCCCGTATATGTACCGGCTGAGAGCATCAATACTTCCAATGGCGCCACCGACTGGACCAAGGGACGCAAAACCGACAAGGTGGGACGCGTGCTCGAACTGATAAGCGAGGGAAAGAACAACCAGTATGCCTTCGTAATAGACGCTGCCTACCGCTACTACAAGGACGGCGAGGTGTCTGTAAGCTATACGTGGAATGACACCAAGGACAATGTCTCCTACAATGGAAACGTGGCCAACTCGTCAACCTTATACTACTATGTGCCAGGTGACCCTCGCGACTTGAGCAAGATGTCTTATTCTGACAACCAATTCCGCCACAAGCTGGTGGTTTACGGTACGGCTCCCACTTTCTGGGGCATCAACGTGGGTCTGCGATTTTCCGGAATAGGCGGTTCGCGCTACTCTCTCTGTGTGAACGGCAATGTGAACGGCGACTTCGTGTCTACCAACGACCTGGCATACATATACGACCCCAACGCCTCTGACACTCCCGATTATCTCCGCGAGGGCATCAATGCCATCCTCGACAATCCCGAAGTGTCGAAAAGCATGAAAAACTATCTTCGCAAGAGCTTCGGCAAAATAGCGGAGCGCAACGGCGGTGTCAACGGATTCTATGGCGTATTCGACCTGCATATCGGCAAGGATTTCAAAATCTACAAGAAACAGAAGCTGAGCCTCTCCGTCGACATCTTCAATGTTGCCAACCTCCTCAACAAGAATTGGGGCGTAGGCCGTAACCTGAGCAAGATTTACCTGTACAACGTGAAAGGATTTGACGCGAAGAAGAAACAGTTCACTTACTCTGTCAACACCAATGCGGGCATTCCTTCTTGCAACGGCAACCCTTATCAGTTCCAGATTGGCTTGAGATACGGATTCTGAGCGGAAAACAAATGCTTTGGAATTAAAAGACATGAAAAGAAGAATCATGCTTATGCTATTTCTGCTATCGGCCTTCACCTTGGTGAAGGCACAGGTAGCAGAAACTGTAATGCTTCCCAACGGATGGAAGCTTACACCTGCCGGAAAACATTTGCCACTTGGCGATTTGCCTCTCAACATGGCTGTATCACCTGACAAGAAATGGCTTGCCGTAACCAACAACGGCTATGGCAGACAATGCGTCAAGATGTTTGACTTGCAAAAACAATGCGAGGTCGACGACCAGACGATAGCAAAGAGCTGGTACGGCCTGTGCTTTGGCCTTGACGGAAAGCATCTGTATGCCTCTGCCGGCAACGACAACCAAGTGAAAATATACGATGTCAGCAGAGAGGGCAAACTGAACCTTTCCGACAGTATCGTGATGGGCAAGCCATGGGATGACCAGCGCATTTCCCCTGCGGGCATGGCCGTATGCCCTGCCAACAAGCAGCTGTTTGTCGTGACCCGTTGGGACAACTCTCTCTACATCTATGAGCTGCCTTCCAAGCGGCTGATAAAGAAGGCGCCTTTGGGTGGCGAAGGATACCAAGTGGTGTTTTCCAAAGACGGCGGAGAAGCGTATGTCTCTTGTTGGGGCAGCGACGAGGTGGCAGTATGGGATGTCGAGGAGAGCCGATGGAAACAACGAATACAGGTGGGCAGCCATCCCAACGAACTGTGCATGGACGAGCGGCACGACCGCCTGTTCGTGGCGAATGCCAACGACAACAGCGTCTCGGTAATCAACCTCTCTGACGGACGTGTGGAGGAGACTCTGAATGCCGCCTTGTATCCTGGAGCCTTGCAAGGCAGCACTACCAACGGACTGTGCCTGATGAAAAAGGGAAAACAACTGGCCATAGCCAATGCCGACAACAATTGCGTGACGGTATTCGATGTATCGGAAAAAGGCAAAAGCCGGGCAATTGGGTTCATTCCCGTGGGCTGGTATCCCACAAACGTGAAATGCATGGACAACCATCTGTGGGTAACCAACGGAAAGGGATTGCGGTCTATGGCAAACCCTAACGGGCCAAATCCTGTGGAGAAGAGCCAGAAATTCGGACACCATAAGGGAGATGCCAACCATACAAAGACAGAATACATCGGCGGCTTGTTTCTCGGAGCCTTGTCGGTTATAGACGTGCCTGACGGGAAGCAGCTTGCGGCTTACTCAAAACAAGTGTATGACAACACCCCGTATGACAAGACGAAGGAACTTGTTGCCGAAGGAGAAAACAACAACCCCATACCATTCAGGGTCGGTGATGCAAGTCCTATAAAACATGTCTTTTATGTCATCAAGGAGAACAGGACGTATGACCAGGTGTTGGGAGACATCGCCAAAGGCAACGGCGACTCCACGCTTACCCTGTTCGGTGCCTATTACACCCCCAACTTGCACAAGATCGCCAACGACTTCGTGTTGCTCGACAACTTCTATGTCAACGCTGAGGTGAGCTGCGACGGGCACAACTGGACAATGGGCGCTTATGCCAATGACTACCTGGAAAAGACATGGCCGACAAATTACAGCAACCGCGGAGACCTGTACTCGGCGGAGGGAAATCTGCCGATGGGAAACAACAAGGGTGGATTCCTCTGGGACATGTGCAAACGGTTTGGCGTGAGCTATCGCACATACGGCGAGTTCTGCAACGGCACTACCGTTGCCGACAAAAAGGGAAAGAAGGGCAGCACCGTCCACCCCACGCTGAAATCATTGGAGGGACATTTCTGCGAAAACTATGAACCGTTCAACATGGACGTCCGTGACACCCTGCGCTATCGCCAATGGGAGGCTGACTTCGACACGCTGGTGGTAAAAGGGGAGGTGCCGCGATTCTGCACGGTACGTATGGGCAACGACCATACCAAGGGAATGAGGTTGGGTGCCCCTACCCCATACGCCTATATCGCTGACAACGACCTGGCAGTTGGCATGTTTCTTGACCATTTGAGCCATTCGCCAATATGGAAGGAGACTGCCGTGTTTATCATCGAAGACGATGCACAAAACGGACCCGACCATGTGGATGCCCACCGCAGTACCGCCTATGTGGCTGGAGGCATGGTGAAGCGCAACTACGTGGACCACACTCCCTACACGACAACCTCCATGCTCCGCACCATGGAGCTGATACTTGGGCTTCCGCCAATGAGCCAATATGACGCCTCTGCCACGAGCATGTGGAGGTGTTTCACCCATGAGGTTGATGCCACTCCTTTTGAATGCCAAAAGGAAAACGTGTCTCTCGACGATGTCAATGTCGAGAAAAACAAGTGGCAGGCGATGAGTGAAAGATATGATTTCTCCATCGAAGACAATGTTCCCGATGTAGAATTCAACCAAGTGTTATGGCATGGCATCAAAGGCAACCAAGCCGTTTACCCGCCTCTGCACCGCTCCGCTTTCTTGTCATATACCATTGATGACGACGATGACTAAGAGGAAGAACACCCCCGCAAAGCCTCCTGCCAAAGGGTTTCGAGATAGCACTGGAATCTCGTTACGATTTCAGTGCTATCACGATAAGATTCCAGTGCTATCTCAACGTGATTCTAGTGCTATCTCAACTCGGTTCTAACATTAAGGCGAAAGGCATGCTTTTTGCCAGTGGCTCTCGCCCTTTTCCACCAACAAAAAAGCCCCCAAAGAGGGGGCTTTGCTATTGATGGAAAAGGGCGTTTCTTATTTCTGACGCTCGTGTCGCAGGATGTTCTGCATGTCGTACACGACTTGTGGGTTCTTGTCGGCAACATTCTCGCCTTCCCACAGGCTTGAGCTGATGTCGTAGAGTTGTGGCGTTGGGCAATTGCCCGTCTCTACCTTCGGACCCCACGTTATCATCTTGGGGCCGTCGTTCGGCTCAATGTATTTCCATTTCTTGGTGCGTGCGGAAAGCACATGGTTGGAGGCGAGCTCCAAGACATAGTCGCGACCGACATTGTCTTCGCCAAGCAACGCTTTCATGTGGTCTTCACTGTCGGGGGCACTTCCCTGGGGCAAGCGCGCGTCGACAAGGCTCGTGAACGAACGGAAGAAGTCTACTTGCGACACAAGCGCGTCGGAAGTTTGTCCTCCCTTCACCTTGCCGGGCCAGCATACTATGGCCGGCACGCAAGTGCCACCCTCGAAGGCGCTGTACTTGTTGCCTCGCCATGGTCCAGCGGGCTTGTGGCCGTTGAGCAGCTCCTCGGCACGATCCTGATAGCCGTCGTCAACAACGGGACCGTTGTCGCTCGTGAGCAGGATAAGGGTGTTGTCGGCAATGCCGAGTTTCTCAAGTATCGACATTATCTGTCCCACAGACCAATCGAACTGCACGATGGCGTCGCCTCGAAGTCCCATGCCGCTCTTTCCACGGAAACGCTGGTTGGGGAAGCGTGGCACGTGAACGTCGTTGGTGGCGAAATACATGAAGAATGGATTGTCCTTGTTGGCCTTGATGAAGTTGATGGCATGAGAGGTTATGGAGTCAGCTATGTTCTCGTCTTTCCAAAGCGCCTTGCCTCCACCTTTCATGTAGCCTATGCGCCCGATGCCGTTGACTATCGACATGTCATGTCCATGGCTCGACTTCTGGTTGTAGCACAATTCAGGGTTGTCCTTGCCTGTCGGCTCGCCGGGGAAGTTGCGACGGTAGCTCACCTCTATGGGAGCCGATGCGTCCCAGTTGGCCACGCTTCCGTTCTCGATAAACACGCACGGCACACGGTCGGCAGTGGCTGCCATGATATAATGGTAGTCGAAACCTATGTCGGCAAGCGAGGCTGGCAACGGAGCGTTCCAGTCTTGCGTGCCCGACTTGTCGCCAAGGCCTAGATGCCACTTGCCTATGGCGCACGTGCGATAGCCCTGACTGCGAAACATGTCGGCCATGGTGTATTGCTCAGGGCGGATGATCATGCCCGCGTTGCCAGCTGCAACGTCGGTACCAGGCCGCCGCCAAGCATACTCACCAGTGAGCAGCGAATACCTCGACGGGGTGCTCGTGGCAGCCACGGCATGGGTATCGGTGAACCGTATGCCCTGTCGGGCCAGGCGGTCCACGTTGGGTGTCTCCACATTCTTGGCGCCATAGCATCCCAAATCGCCATAGCCAAGGTCGTCGGCGAGGATGATTATCACGTTAGGCCGTTTAGGGTCTGTATTGACTTTAGGCTTCTTGGCACCGAAGGCTTGAGCCGCGAACGGCAACAAGAGCCCGAGTGCGAAATATGATTTTTTCATTGCTCTGTTGATTTAATTGTCACGCAAGTTGGGATTGATGTTTTGCTCAGACAGTGGCACTGGCCAAGTATAGTCTTGTGGCGACCTGAAATCGCGGCGGCCCACATACCAACGCCCGTTGCCCGTCGGGTCTTGCTTCTTGCTGTTGCCGAGTTTCGCGGCGTCGGGATAAGGAGCTCCCCAAATCTCACCCACCAAGAGCTTGTCGGCTACCTTCCAGCGGAAGATGTCCCAAAGGCGTATACCCTCGTAGGCAAGTTCGACACGGCGTTCGTGGCGCACAATCTCACGCAACTTATCGGTGTTGGTTTCGGTGATTGATGGCATCTGGACATCAGCACGGCCACGCACCTTGTTGATTGTGGCATCGAGCAAGCCTTGGTTTACCTGCTGGCCACTCTCTATCACGCTTTCAAGGTAACTAAGCAAGACCTCGGCATAGCGAACGATGGGCGTTACGGCAGAGTAACTCGTCAAGTCGTTTATAGGATCCTCGGTATAATATTTTCGCCACATGAATCCTGTGCGCGAAGCCTCCGACGAGTAGTCGAGACGCTCTTTCTTGCCAGCCTCATAGTCGGGGCTAAGACGATACTCCGAGCCGCGGAACGTAGAGCCATTATAATAGATGGTATAGTCGAGACGCGGGTCACGGTTCTCGCCAAGGTTGTTCTTATTATATCGTGGGTCAGAATAACTAAACGGCGTGCCATCCTTGAACTCGTAGGCCTCAAACAATCCTGCCGAAGGGTTGGAGAGGCTCCAGCCTCCGTCCTTGGCCGACAGGCCATGCTGCGGAAGTCCGCATCCGAAATAATTCTCAAGGTATGCGATGTAGAAGATGTTTTCCTTGTTGCCAACGCCTGTCCCCGGCAAGAACAAATTAGGATAGCTTGCCTCTATGTCGTTGTCTCCATAGTCTATTATTTCCTTGTATACCTTGGCTGCCTCGTCCCACTTCTGCTCGAACATGTATGTACGCCCGAGGAAGGCCAACGAAGCCTGTTTGCAGGCGCGCCCCGTTTCCGAAGCGGCGATGTCCTTGAAACGCGGCAGGTCCTCGGCGGCTTCCTTGAATTCCTTTTCACAGAACGCCAACACGTTGGTTTGCGTCTCCTTCGCTACATTATTGGCCTCCTCGCCTGTAAGGACCTTGGTCACAAGAGGCACGTCGTGAAAGTAGCTTGCCAGATAATGATATTGCGTGGCACGCAAGAAACGGGCCTCGGCTATCATTCGCTTCCTGTCGCTAAAATCACTACCGTTCTCTATTCCCTCAAGAAACCTGTTGCATTTTCCGATGCGTGAGTAAGCCGACTTCCAATACTGGGCGATGAAGTTGTTGTTGTTGACAAGCTGGCCGCTAGTTATCTTGAAGAAGGCATTGTTCTCTCCACGGCGGTCGAAGGCGTTGTCGGTAAGATGCTCCGTGAAAAGTAGTCCATGATACGACCAAAAGTCGCTCGGAGTATACTCCACTCCGTTTGTTATGCTTCCTCGATAGAGCGGTGTTATGGCCATCTTCGCCTTTTTCTCAATGTCAGACCCACTCCAATAGCTCGTGTCGGGTAAGTCGGTGAGAGGCGAACGCTCCAAGTCGCATGAGCTTAGGCAAAACATCGAAGTCAACGCAATGCCAATATATAATGTCTTGGTTTTCATGATTTGTTAAAAAGCTAAAGTTAGACCGAATGTATATGAAGACATGACGGGATAGTAGGAACCGCTATTGTTGGTGTTTTCAGGGTCCCATCCCTTGCGATAGCCCTTGAAGGTGAAAGGATTATCCATGGATATATAGGCACGCATGCTGCTTATGCCAATCGTGCTGATAAGGCTCTTTGGCAACTTGTACCCGAACTGTATGTTACGCACTTTGACAAACGAGGCGTCGAGAATCCAGAAGTCGGAGGTAATGGTGTTGTTGCTGCCTGCGTTTGACATGACTTCCAAGCGCGGATACCCCGGATAACGGCTTGTGGGATTGTTGTTCCAGCATTCCTCCATCTGCCATTTCTGTATGTTGCCCTCTTGGAAGAACGCGAGACCTGCCCAATTGGACAGACGGCCCTTCACGCCAGCCACGCCCTGGAGCAGCACGCTTAAGTCGAAGCCCTTGTATTCGCCACCAAAGCTCAAGCCGAAGGTATACTTTGGAATGGAAGAGCCAAGATAGGTGCGGTCTTTTGTCGTGACCTTGTTGTCGCCGTCAAGGTCTACATACCTAATGTCACCGGCCTTCGACTTTGGAGCGATGGAGCTTTGGTCATACCACTCACTCACTTCGTCATCGGTGAGGAACACTCCATCTGTCTTATAGCCATAGAACACCTGCATGGGATAGCCTATGAACAAGGTGCTGCCGTTGCCTATCATGCCGTTGTCTTGTTCCACATTGCCCATACCGAGGGTGAGAACCTTGTTCTTGATAATAGAGAAGTTGCCGTTGACCCAATAGTTGAACGCCCCGGCATGGTCGCGATAGCCCAGCTCAAACTCCCAACCTTTATTCTCCACGGCACCGGTATTGACCTGCGAGACGCTAAGGCCGAAGATAGAGGAATAGCTTGCCGAAGGCGTGTAAAGCACATCTGTTGTCTTGCGATAGAAATAGCTCGCGTTGAGCGTGAGCCGGTTGTTGAAGAATCCTGTCTCAACGCCAATGTCTGAGGTGCGCGTCTTCTCCCACTTGAGGTTAGAGTCCACATACGTGGTTATCGACGCTCCAGTGGTATACACGCCACCAAACACGTAGTTTTGGGCTTGTCCCAACGTGTAGACCGACTGATAAGGATAGTTTCCTATGTTGTTGTTGCCAAGCACACCAGTGGAGGCCTTAATCTTTAAGTTGGAGAACAACTTGGAGCCTGCCCATTCTTTCCAAAACTTTTCTTCTGATACGCGCCAACCCACGGCTGCCGACGGGAAGAAGCCATACTTGGAGCTTGTCGGGAAACGTGAGGAACCGTCATAACGCATTGTTGTCTCAAAGAGGTAGCGCTCGTCGTAGTTGTATGTCAGACGGCCAAACAGTGATTGTATGGCCCAATCGTAGCCTCCGCCCGAATTGAGTTGGCCATCGGCACCACCCGCGCTAAGGTAAGGAACATCGTTAGAGGGGAAGTTCTGGCGAGTGCCGCTAATGGTACGTTGGCCTTCATCCTCCCACGTATAGCCCACGAGGACGTCGAGCGTATGCTTCTTGGCTATTGTAGTATTATAATCGGCTGTGGCCTGGAATGTCTTGTACACCGTACGATACATGCCATCCGTCAGCGATGAAGGGCCATTGGTGTTACCACTGGCGACGGTGAATTCCGAACGGTAGTTCCTGACGTGCTCAAGGGTATATTTATAACCGCCTATACCCTTTATCGTGAGCCCTTTGATGGGCTTATAGGTCAGTTCGGCATTTCCCGTGAACTTGTCATAATCCTGACGATAGAAAGAGGCGCAACTATTCACCCATGCCACTGGCGTGCCACTGCCCTTGAGTCCATTGCCAGGCGTGCCGTCCTGCATATATGAAGGCAGCAACCCCGGGTAGCGCAGAGCCGCGAGCATGATTCCCGAGTATCCGCCGGTGTCGAGCTGACCAGGAGTGGAAGGTTCGTGGCGGTCGCTGGTCATGCCGCTCACTTGCAAAGCCATATTGAGCTTTTTTGTGAGTTTAGCGTTCAGGTTTATTCGCGCGTTGTATTTGTTGAAATAGTTGTTTTTCAACAATCCGTTTTGACGCAGGTATCCAGCCGATGCCATATATTGCACCCTGTCGTTGCCGCCATTGACGTTGACCATGTGCTTTGTGAGAAAAGCGTGTCCGCCAAACAAGTCGTCAAGATAGCTCTCGTCGGCATAATTGTCTGGGTCTGAGCCATCCTTGTATTTCTGGATATCCTCCGCCGTGTAGGTGTTTGTGCCCATGGCCTTATTATAGTATTCGGCATACTCATAGGAGCGAGCCATCTCTGGCAGTTCGAGCGCCTTGCTGAAACCAACCGAACCGTTGTAGGTCACTTTCGCACGACCTTCCTTACCACGCTTGGTTGTTACGAGTATGACACCGTTGGCAGCACGCGAGCCATATATGGCTGCCGACGAGGCATCTTTCAGCACCGATATACTTTCAATGTCGTTTGGAGTCAAGTCGCTGAGCGAACCTGGCATGCCATCAATAAGCACGAGCGGACTCGGGGTCGCGCCAAACGAGCCAACGCCTCGCACGCGGATGGTACCACCGTCCTGTCCTGGGTTACCACTGGTTTGAGTGATGGTAACACCCGACATTTGGCCAGTAAGCATGTTGCTGACGTCGCTTGCCGACCTGGCCTCAAGCGATTTGGAGTCTACTGTCGCGATTGAGCCAATGACATCCACTTTCTTCTGTGAACCATAGCCCACCACAACGAGTTCGTCAAGGCTCTGCGCGTTCTCGCGCAAGGTGACCGCGTGGGTTTGTCCTGCGCGAACCTTTATATTCTGCGTGTCGAAACCAATATACGAAATATTGAGCACGGGTGATTCCTGGCTGGAGTAAATCGTAAAGTTGCCATCAACATCAGTCACCGCTCCATTTCTCGTTCCTTTCTCCAGCACCGACGCGCCTATGATTGGCTCGCCTTTATCATCAAGCACCTGGCCTGTGATTTTATACTTGCCATTGCTTACCGATGTAGCCTGTACGCTCTGACCTTGCGAACCGCTGCCATCCTTTACTACTATGATATGCCGGTCCACTATCTTGTAAGTAAGATTGCCCCCACCTTTCAAAATCTGGTTCATCAGTTCGCCAAGGGTTTGAGTTTTTGACTTCAGGCGAATGGTCTTGTTCAGGTTGACAGAGTTTTGCGAAAAGTCGACAGACATCTGGGTCTGCTTCTCAATGGCCTTGATGATCGACGACACCGTGGCACTTGTCTGAGGCAGATGAATCACCTGATTCTGTCCAAATGTTGCTACCGACATCGACAGGCACAGGGCAAGCGTTGCGGCAGTCTTTTTGTTGACAAAGGTCTTCATTGTTTACCAGTTTTCGTTAATATTTGGATTAGTTGTTTCAGTTCTAATATATCAATACGACGTTGCCGTCTTTCTTGTATCTCTTGTTTCCCAATGCTATGGAGAGCACTCTCATCACGTTCTCAATGGGTTCTTCTTTCTTGAAGTTCATCGTGTAGTGACTCTTTAGATCAATACCGGAAGCCACATGGATTTTCACGTTGTAGCGTCGCTCCAGAACCTTCAACATCTCAGACAACGGTTGATTTAAGAAATCTATGTCTCCATTAACCCAAGAATTGATTGCCAACGCGTCTACACGGCTCTTGGTCATTCTCCCGTCATTGCGGTCATAAACCAATTGTTCATTCGGATACAAGGTCATGGAATGGTTCTCGTCAAACACCCTAACGAGACCTTCCTCAAGCGTTACCGTAACTTTGTCTTCATCGGTATACGAGTCTACGCTGAAATGGGTTCCGAGTACCTTCACCTTAAGGTTGCCAATGTTAACCACAAAAGGATGGTCCGAATCCTTGGTCACGTCAAAGTGGCAACTGCCATTAACGTATACTTTGCGAAAGGCATCCCGCTTGCTGAACGTAGACGGGTAGATAATGGAGGAGCCGGCATTGACTATCACTTTCGTGCTGTCTGAAAGCCACAAGCTGTCTATCTTGCCCTTAGCCACATAACACTGCTCCATCTCGTTGCCCCCCGCATAATGTTCTGCAGAGTAGCACCATGCCGCCCACGCTGTAAGGACAGGCAAAACGAACAATGCGGCATACTTCAAGATCTTCAAGAGCCGACGCTTGCGCCCAATTGCCATCTCGTGCTTGTCACGGTTCTCCCGAAATTTGTCAAGGGCACAGTTTAACTCATGGTCTGAGATTTCTGTCACGTTCTCATTCCATAGCTTCCTCAAGTGCTCATCGCGAGGCTGATTGTCTACAGGTGCAATATCGTCTTTTCTCATAGAATTTCTTATCGTTCTATGTAAAAGAGTTAGAAAGTGACGTGTACACGCAACCAAATCTAGTTAAACGATGTTAATAATAATATCAGTGGGTATAATTCCCTTAGCGTGGCCAATGCCAAGGATATATGAGATTCCACAGTGCGTTTGCTGATTCCCAAACGTTGTGCTATCTCTGAATTGCTCATGCCGTCGACACGACTCATCAAGAAGATGCGGCGCCGCTGCTCAGGCATCGAATTTATCTCGCGCATCACGAAGCCATACAATTCTTCGTAGCATAGCTTCATGTCGCCGTTGAGTGTCTCCGACGGCAGGTCATTGGCAATGTTGTCGTCGCAATAGATAAAGGATTGTTTTACAAAACGAATGGTTGCGTTGCGAGCGGAAATGTAAAGGTAATTGTCCAGATTCTTAATCTCACCGAGCTTGTCTCTCTTTACCCACAAATTCATAAAGAGGTCTTGAACCAGGCTTTCCGCTTCCTGCTTATCAACGCAAAAGTGCATGACAAACTGCAAAATCTTAGGGTAATATGCCTTAAAAAAAGCATCAAACGCCTTCTTACTGCCCATAGAAAGTGACGACAACACAAAAGCATCTTCTGTATCTATGTCAATCATATGCCATACAATAACAATATGCCTACAAAGGTAGTAAAAAAATATGGATTACGAGCATTTAATGGGCAAAATGACTGAGAGCGTATGTATCTACGCTCTTAGTCATTGTCAATTAATGGTGTTCCTCACCGATTGATTACTCTTTTACCAATCGGTCGAGCACTGGTGTCTCTACGCCAACCAGTTCAGTCTTCTTCTCATCATTGAGTTGCTCAAACACCACGACCGTGTTTTGGCCTTTGCGCAAATAACAACCTGGGAGATAGAGCGTTTGCTGAGGTCCGACCTTCCAGTAGCGACCAAGGTTAACACCATTCACGAAGACGATGCCCTTACCCCATTTCTCCATGTCAAGGAACGTGTCGCCAACCTTGTCGAGTTCGAATGTGCCAAAATAGAGCGTTGGCTGACCCTTGACATAGGGCGAGCGCATCTTAGGCATCACAGGCATGATGTCCATTGGCACGCCATACATCTGCCAGTTTCCGGTGATTTCGTTGCCATTGATTGTTATCGGCTGAGTTATGCCCTTGAGGTTGGAATTGATACGGGCACCATAGTTTATACGGCCCAAGTTCTCAACGAGAATGTCGAGTGTAGAGTTAAAAGGCACCGTCACCTCTATACTGTCCTTGCCTGTGAGACGGTTAAGCTCGCCAACCTTCTCGCCATTGACATACACAGTAGCGAAATCAGCAATGCCAGGAACATGCATCACGCCACTGATAGGTTGATTGAAACGACGGCGGTAAAGCATATAGCCATGACCTTGGTTCATGTCCTCAAAAGTCAACAACGTGTCGCTCTCAACAGGCTCCGTAGACTCTATTATATCAAAAAGTCCTACGGTGTTCGCCAACTTAATGCTTGGAATGGTAATCACAGGCAAACGCTCTGGAACATCAGGAACTTGATACTTTACGTATTGCTTCATGAGATCACGAATGGCATCATACTTGGGGGTAGCCCATCCTGCCTCACTAATAGGAGCATCATAGTCGTAGCTTGTAATGTCGGGCTGTATATTCTTGTCATTATTATAATTGGCACCTGATGTAAAACCGAAATTAGTTCCGCCATGTACCATATAATAGTTGAAGCTAACACCTGCGTCAAGATATTTCTTGGTTTGCTTAGCCACCTGGTTGGCAGTCACCTTAACGAAAGCCTCATTCCAATGATCCAACCAGCCAGGATAAAACTCGGCTACCATATAAGGGCCTACACCGCCATGATATTGGTCCACCACCTTACGGAGCTTGTTCACGTCGTCCTCACCGTTGGCAGTAGGTAGCGCGCCTTCAATGACGCCACCCTCGAAAAGCCAAGAACCATCAGAGGTGAACATAGGGATGTCAAACCCTGCGTCCAAAAGCATCTGACGAATGGCAGCGCTATATTTTTTGTGGTCAGCCAAAGAAATATCCTTGCGCTGGGAAACATATGAACCAAACTCATTCTCTGCCTGAACCATAATTATCGGGCCACCCTTCGTGATCTGATAGTCGGAAACTTGCTTGGCAAGTTGGTTGATGTAAACACGACAAGAGTCAAGGAAAGGCTTATTATAGCCACGAATCTGCATACTCTTTACTTTCTGCAACCACCAAGGATAGCCACCAAACTCCCACTCACCACAAGCATAAGGACCGGGACGCAAAATAACCATCATGCCCTCTTCGGCAGCAGCCTTGAGGAAACCGCGAAGGTTATGATTATCGGTAGACCAATCCCACTTGCCCGGGGCCGTCTCATGAAAATTCCAGAACACGTAAGTCGCGACAGCATTCAAACCCATCGCCTTCATCATCTTCAGCCGATGATGCCAATAAGGTGCAGGTACACGGGAGAAATGCATCTCTCCAGAATGAATCTGAATAGGCTTTCCGTCATAAACGAAATTGCCGCCCTTAATCTCGAACGTATGCTTAGGCTTGGCAGAAGCCGAAGTAAATGCAAAGAACTGCAATGCCACAAGTAGCAAGAAGGCTGTCAAGAAGTTACGCTTTTGGTTCATAGCTTTTAATTAAATGTCAAAGTTAATCATTTCGGATAATACAATAAAAGCCTCGGGGATAATGTTATCCTCAAGGCTTCATTGAAAGGAGGCGGCTACCTACTCTCCCGCATTGCATTGCAGTACCATCGGCGCAAGCGGGCTTAACTTCTCTGTTCGGAATGGGAAGAGGTGGGACCCCGCCGCGATAACCACCTGATGTTCGTTTAACGTCCAATCGTAGACGTATGGGGGACATACAGGCCCAAGCAAAACTGCCATACAGTTGAAATCATGAACTTGAAGGAAAGCGTTCGGGCAATTAGTAGCGCTCGGCTTTGACGTCGCCGTCTTTACACCTGCGCCCTATCAACGTCGTCGTCTGCGACGACCCTCAATGGAGCTCTCATCTCGCGGTGGGCTTCGCGCTTAGATGCTTTCAGCGCTTATCCCGTCCGGACTCGGATACCCTGCGGTGCGCCTGGCGGCACAACAGGTAGACCGGAGGTCCGTCCGTCACGGTCCTCTCGTACTAGTGACGGCTCCACTCAAAACTCCCGCGCCCACGATAGATAGAGACCGAACTGTCTCACGACGTTCTGAACCCAGCTCGCG
>CAVKWN010000001.1:58812-103257 GCA_963660075.1 Lachnospiraceae bacterium | reverse complement strand
CACCCCAATACGCGCAACCTGCCCTTCGCCTACCTCATCGCCGACGGCGACAAGATGTTCCTCATCCCCGGCAGAAACATCACCACCGTGGGACTCTACCGCGACATCCGCAAATGGCCACGCCGTGACCTCCGCGCCCCCGAGAACCGCAAGAGCATCGTCAACTTCGACTGGCTCTCACCCTTCTCCGTGGGCGAGATTCTCAAGGGCAAGAAGATCCTGGAGAGCCTCCGGGAGGTGACCGGCGACAACGTGTCCAACTACTTCTACCACGAGTATATCATCCCTGCCACTTCGCTGCGTAAGGGCATCAAATACTACGACATCGCACTGCGCATCTATATGGGCGCCGTTTTGAAACGCGTGCTGAAGAGAGACCCCACGCTGGCTCCTCCCGCCTCCACGATGGGCGAGGGAGACTGGAACGACCTCTCTGGACTGTTGCTCCCGGCTACAGAGGAGCAACGCATCATCGACGACATCACGAACGGCAACTTCGACAGCATACAGGCGCTCATCGACCGTTTCGAGGAAATCAACGATCATTATCGCGAATACCAGTGGGCGTGGACCTACAGAATGATTTGCGACTACTACAACATCACAGAGATAACTCTGGAGGATGCCGCCCGCATCCATGATGACTACATCACCGCACGCCGCTCCTGGATAGCCGAGATCAAGAAGGACGCGGAAAAGGAGTTTGCCATGGGTGACGTGGAGGAAGAGGTGTTCAGAAACTTCATCGAGAGTCTCGACCATGAGGCGGACTACGAGAATTAATGAACAATTTATAATTAATAATTAAATATCAACAAACTAAATAAGTTGTCCAAACCCCTTGTGGGCTTGCGGATGACGTTATAAAAGTAGTTATGAGACTAAAATATGTAATGATGGCAGCTCTCCTCGTGGGAGCCATGAACGCCACCGCCAAGGAGTATCATTACACCACCGTGCCCGGCGATGCAATGAAGACACGCATCTACACCCTCGACAATGGTCTGAAGGTGTACATGTCGGTAAACAAGGAAAAGCCTCGCCTGCAGGCCAACATCGCCGTGAAGACGGGCTCGCGCAACGACCCCGCAGAGACCACCGGTCTCGCCCACTACCTGGAGCACCTGATGTTCAAGGGCACCAAGAAGTTCGGCACCACTGACGCAGCGAAGGAGAAGCCCTACCTCGACGAGATTACCCGCCGCTACGAGGCCTATCGCAAACTCACCGACCCTGCCGAGCGCAAGCAGGCTTACCACGAGATCGACTCCGTGTCGCAGCTCGCAGCCAAGTACAACATCCCCAACGAGTACGACAAGCTCATGGCAAGCATCGGCAGCGAGGGTACCAACGCCTACACCTCGAACGACGTGACCTGCTACGTGGAGAACATCCCCAACAACGAGATAGAGAACTGGGCGAAGGTGCAGAGCGACCGATTC
Source organism: Lachnospiraceae bacterium (assembly GCA_963660075.1). Classification (GTDB taxonomy): domain Bacteria; phylum Bacteroidota; class Bacteroidia; order Bacteroidales; family Bacteroidaceae; genus Prevotella. The sequence goes on along the minus strand of CAVKWN010000001.1, from coordinate 101,815 downwards.
CAGAACATGGTGATACGTGGCTTCCACACCGAGCTGGAGGCCGTGTATGAGGAGAAGAACATCACCATGGCCAGCGACGGCGACAAGGAGTATGCTGCCCTCTGGAAGCTCCTCACCCCTACCCACCCCTATGGTACGCAGACCACCATCGGTGAGCAGGAGCACCTCAAGAACCCCAGCATCGTGAACATACAGAACTACTTCCACCAGTACTACGTGCCCAACAATGTGGCCATCGTACTGGCAGGCGACTTCGACCCCGACCCGACCATCGCCGTCATCGACAAGTATTTCGGCTCATGGAAGAAGAGCGACAAGGTGGTTCGCCCCGAGTTCCCCGCTCAGCCAGCCATCACTGCCGTGAAAGACACCGCCGTGGTGGGTAAGGATGCCGAGAACGTGATGCTTGGCTGGCAATTCAAGGGTGCCAACGACAACGAGAGTAACGATATGCTTGGCATCATCTCCAATATGTTGGCGAATGGAAAGGCTGGCCTCTTCGAGGTAGACCTGGAGCAGAAGATGAAACTCAACCAGGCAGGTGCATACACCGACGGCCTGCACGATTATTCCGCCTTCATCGTCCAAGGTGTGCCAAATAAGGATCAGAAGCTCGAAGACGTGCGCGCCCTCCTCCTCGAAGAGATGGAGAAGTTGCGCAAGGGCGAATTCTCCGACGACCTGTTGCCTGCCGTCATCGCCAACAAGAAGCTCAACTTCTACAAGAGCCTCGACAGCAACGATAGTCGCGCCAGCTTGATGGGTGACGCCTTCATCAACGACCAAGACTGGAGCCAGGTGGCACTGCAGCTCGACCGACAGAGCAAACTCACCAAGAAGGACATCGTGGATTTCGCCAACAAGTATCTGCGCGCCGACAACTTTGTGTGCGTATACAAGCGCATGGGCGAGGACACCACTCTCAAGAAGATAGAGAAGCCCATCATCACCCCTATCCCTGCCAACCGCGAGTATGAGAGCGACTTCGTGAAGGAAATCAAGAACTCGGAGGTGGCTCCCATCCAGCCCCAGTTCCTGGACTTCAAGAAAGACCTCACCATCACCAAGACCAGCAAGAAGCTGCCCCTTATCTACAAGCAGAATACCCAGGACGGACTGTTCAACCTCGTGTTCCGCTATGAGTTTGGCGATGAGGACGACATACGCTATAGTTATGCCGCCGACTATCTCAATTACATCGGTGCTGGCTCGATGAGCGTCTCCGACATCAAGCAGGCATTCTACAAGCTGGCTTGCAACTACAGTGTGAGCCAAGGGCAAAAGACACTCCAAATCAGCCTCAACGGTCTGAACGAGAACCTTCCCGCAGCCCTCAAGCTTCTGGAAGAGGTGCTCCATCGTGCCAAGGCCGACAAGACCAGCTGGAGCCAGTACATCGACCTCATCGACAAGAACCATGCCGATGCTAAAACAAACCAGAAGGAGAACTTCGCTCGCCTCTGGGCTTACAGCACATACGGTCCTTACAATACGTATCTCAATAGCATCAGCACCGACAAGTTGCGCCAAAGCGACCCGCAGGAGTTCGTGAATCTCCTTGGCAGACTGAGCGACATGCAGCATGCCGTGCTCTACTACGGACCCTATAGCGAGAAGGAGCTGAGCGCGCTCCTCGCCAAGGAGCACAAGACAGCCAAGAAGCTCGCTGCCGTGCCACAGGGCAAGAAATACGAGAGCCAGGTGATCAAGGAAAACGAGATTTACATCGCCCCCTACGAGGCCAAGAACATCTACCTGCGCACCTACCAGAACCAGGGCAAGCCTTTCAATGCCGACAACATCGGCGTGGTGAGCCTCTTCAACGAGTACTTCGGCGGCGGCATGAACACCATCGTGTTCCAGGAGCTGCGCGAGACCCGCGGACTGGCCTATAACGCCGGGGCAGCCTACGTTCGTCCAAGCGAGAAAAACGAGACGGAGAAATTCTTCACCCACATCATCTCGCAGAACGACAAGATGACCGACTGCATCAAGGTGTTCAACGAAATCATCAATGATTTCCCACAGAACGAAGCTTCCTTCAACTTGGCCAAGCAAAGCCTCACGAAGTCGCTCCAGAGCAACCGCACTACCAAGTTTAACGTAATTTGGGCTTACCTCAATGCCCAAAAGTTGGGTCTCGACTATGACCCCAACAAGAAACTCTACGAGTCGCTCCCTGCCCTCACCCTACAGGACATCACCAACTTCGAGAAGCAGAACATCGTGGGCAAACCTTTCCGCATGATCATCCTCGGCGACGAGAAGAACCTCGACATGGAGGCTCTCAAGAAGATTGCGCCTGTCAAGAGATTAAGCCAAGAACAAATTTTTGGATACTAGTTTTCTGACGCAGTCAGTTAGTTTTTCCGAACCAGTACACATTATTAAAATATAACGAACAACAGTTTTTAGAATACAAACAAAAAACATTATGGCAAAAACTCCGGAATTCAAGTACGCTCCCATGTTCCAGTTGGGAGAGGACAAGACTGAGTATCGCTTGCTTACCAAGGAAGGCGTAAGCACAGCAGAGTTTGAGGGCAAGACCATCCTCAAGGTTTCCAAAGAAGCCTTGACCTTGCTCGCACAGCAAGGCTTCCACGACGTAGAGTTCATGCTCCGCCGTGAGCACAACGCACAAGTGGCAAAGATCCTGACCGACCCAGAGGCATCAGAGAACGACAAGTATGTGGCTCTCCAGTTCCTCCGCAACGCAGAGACTGCCGTGAAGGGCATCCTTCCCTTCTGCCAAGACACAGGTACCGCCATCATCCACGGCGAGAAGGGCCAGCGTGTATGGACCGACTTCGAGGATGAGGAGGCTCTGAGCCTCGGCGTATATAACACCTATACACAGGACAACCTGCGCTACTCGCAGAACGCACCTCTCAACATGTATGATGAGGTGAATACCCGTTGCAACCTCCCTGCACAGATCGACATCGAAGCAACAGAGGGCGACGAGTATCGCTTCGTGATGGTGGCAAAGGGTGGCGGTTCCGCCAACAAGACCTACTTCTACCCCATGACCAAGGCTACCATCCAGAACGAGGGCACACTCCTCCCCTTCCTCGTGGAGAAGATGAAGAGCCTCGGCACAGCCGCTTGTCCTCCTTACCACATCGCCTTCGTGATCGGTGGTACTTCGGCTGAGAAGAACCTCTTGACAGTGAAGCTCGCTTCCATCAAGTACTACGATGAGTTGCCTACCACAGGCGACGAGACAGGTCGCGCCTTCCGCGACATCGACTTGGAGAACAAGCTCCTCGAAGAGGCTCACAAGATTGGACTCGGCGCCCAGTTTGGTGGCAAGTACCTCGCCCACGACATCCGTGTGGTTCGCCTGCCTCGCCACGGTGCCAGCTGCCCCATCGGTATGGGCGTGAGCTGCTCTGCCGACCGCAACATCAAGGCCAAGATCAACAAGGACGGTATCTGGTTGGAGAAGATGGACGAGAACCCAACAGAGTTGATTCCCGAGGAGCTTCGCAAGCCAGGCGAGGGTGCCAAGGGCATCGAGATCGACCTCGACAAGGGTATCGACGCCGTTCGCGCAGAGTTGACCAAGTACCCCGTAAGCACCCGTGTGAACCTGAAGGGTACCATCATCGTGGCTCGCGACATCGCCCACGCCAAGCTCAAGGCTCGCCTCGACGCTGGTGAGGAGATGCCCGACTACTTCAAGAACCATCCTATCCTCTACGCAGGTCCTGCCAAGACTCCAGAGGGTTATCCTTGCGGCTCCATGGGTCCGACCACAGCCAACCGTATGGATCCCTACGTGGATGAGTTCCAGGATCACGGTGCCAGCCTCGTGATGATAGCCAAGGGCAATCGTGGCCAGGTGGTTACCGACGCTTGCCACAAGCACGGCGGCTTCTACCTCGGCACCATCGGTGGCGTTGCCGCCGTTCTCTCGCAGAGCAGCATCAAGAGCATCGAGTGCGTGGAGTATCCCGAGCTGGGCATGGAGGCCATCTGGAAGATCACTGTGGAGGACTTCCCTGCCTTCATCCTCGTAGACGACAAGGGCAACGACTTCTTCAAGCAGCTCAAGCCTTGGAAGTGCAGCTGCTAATTGGCTCAATCTTTGGATAGGATAATTCCTGTTACTAAATAGGCGAGGGGCGGCCATGGCGGTCGCCCTCGCTTTTTATAATCACTATTATGGAGCGAATCTTACAGTGGAAACCTGACAAGTCGCAGCAAGAGGTTCTTGACCTCGACCGTGGACAACACCTCGTGCTAGCGCCCCCTGGGTGCGGCAAAACGCAGATCCTCGCGGAACGCATTCGTCAGGCTCTCGCCAATGGGGTGAAGGCTGACGACATGTTGTGCTTGACGTTTACCAATCGTGCGGCGCGTGGCATGCGCGAGCGTGTGGATCTTAGGGTTGGAAAAGACAAGGCCGAGGGTGTTTTCGTGGGAAACGTCCATAGGTTTTGCTCTCGTTTCCTTTTCACCAACAATATAGTGCCGGCAGAGAGCGCCATCATTGATGACGATACCGTCGATAGCATCCTCGCGCAATATCTCAACGAGGACGAAGAGGCGGTAAGACGCGATTTCAGCAAGAAAAGGGCGCACGCGCAAATCATGTTCTTCTCGCATCTCATGTACGACATCATTAATGGCGTGCCACGTGAGTTGCGGGTACATCCAGAGTGCGTCACGCCGGAGGATGTTGCCGCCATGAAGGAAATGGCGAAGGCAACGCAAAAGCCTTTCGACGCCTCGCTCATGATAGACATTTATAATCATGCCGACTTCTACCTTGATCTTGTGTGCCAACCTGTGTTTCCGCAGTTCATGCGGCATCAAGCCACGCAGCTGCTCACCAAGGCGAGATATGCCCATGCTTATGTGGCTTATAAGCGGCAACATTGCTTGCTCGACTTTGAGGACTTGTTGCAACTCACTTATCATGCCCTTTGCGAGGACAGTGGTTGCAAACGGTATGAGTGGATTCAGGTTGACGAGGTGCAAGACCTCAATCCCCTCCAACTCGCAATAATAAACCAGTTGCGAGCCGACAACGGTTGCTACCTCTATCTTGGCGATGAGCAACAGGCCATATTCTCGTTCATGGGTGCCAAGCTCGCCACGCTCAACGCCCTCAAGGAGCAGTGTGAGGGCAGTGTGCACCATCTGGGCATCAATCATAGACAACCACAAAACATAGTGGAGATGCTCAACCATTATGCCATAGCCAACCTGCGATCTGACCCTGCTCTTCTTCCTGTGCCAAGCGATGTTGCCGCTGTCAAGAACTCCAGCCTCCATATATGTTGTTCGGATGATGTCAAGGCTGAGATTTATGACGTGGCTTCGTTAACTAGGAAACTCGCTGCGGAAGACAAGACCACGGCAATCGTTGTTAACTCAAATCATGATGCCGACGTGATCAGTGAGCGTCTTCATGAGCTTGACATCCCCCATTTCAAGATTTCGGGCACCGACCTTTTCTCCACGCCAGAGATAAAACTTCTCGTTGCGCACCTTAGCGTCGTCAACAATGAGCTTAACTCTCTTGCTTGGGCGCAGATTCTGCAAGGAATGAAAGTCTGTGCCACGGCTGCCACAGCCCGTGGCTTCGTGCATAAGCTGAGGACGTTTGCCATCGCGCCTACCGACTTGCTAAAAGGCTCGCCTGATGACACTTATGTCAAGCGATTCTTGCGTGCTTATGATAGCGAGGACATCATAGTGTTTGACACGGAAACGACTGGGCTCAACGTCTTTGAGGACGATGTCGTTCAGATTGCCGCTGAGAGGATAAGGCAAGGCGAGGTCGTAGACAAGTTTTGTGTCTACTTGGAGACGCGTCGACCCATACCGGCGATGCTTGGCGACATAGTGAACCCTATAATAGAGGAACGGAAACACAACAAAATCCTTTCCCCAGCAGAGGGCTTTAGGGCGTTTCTCGACTTTGCCAATGGCGCGCCGCTGTTGGCGCACAATGCAGCTTTCGATTATAATATAATGTGCTTCCGCTTGAAAGATTATCTTCCAGATGCCGACTGGCGCACCTTGCATCCAGTGTGCTTCGACTCGTTGAAGCTCATACGCCTTCTTCGTCCTGAGCTCAGGGCGTTCAAGCTCAAGTCGCTGCTTTCGGAGCTTGGACTAAAAGGCGAGAACTCGCACCTTGCCGATGATGACGTCAATGCCACAGTGTCGCTCATGAACTATTGTCATGACAATGGATTGGAGATTATGGCAAGGCAGGATGCTTTCCTTGCAAAACAATCTGTCAAGGCGTTTGCCGACAAGCTCAGACGAAACTATGCCGACATCTATCATGATACGTGCAGCAAACTCTATGCCAGGGCTATGTGTGACAAATCGGCACTGACAACGGAGTTGAACCGCTTCTATAGATTCTTGACAGAAGAAAGGATAATCAAGCCGATAGGGAAGATAGACTACGTGATGCGATTCCTTGATGCCGACGTTATCAACCAAGCCGTGGAGCCGTCGCTTAAAGAGCAACTGGATAACCACATCATGGAGATCACCACGTTTAAGGAAGCCGACATCTGCGGCTCCTCTTCGCTCGACGACAAGGTGTTCGTTTCCACCATCCACAAGGCGAAGGGTCTGGAGTTCGACAATGTGATAGTGTTTGACGTGGTGGATGGCAGAATCCCCAACTTCTATAACCTCAACGACCCTACGGCGTTGGAGGAGGACGCGCGAAAGCTTTACGTGGCCTTGTCGAGGGTCAGGCAACGCTTGTTCGTGTATTACAGTGGGATGTCGGTTTCCACAAGCTATCCTCGACCGCAATCCGTGTCGCGCTTCATGAAACCCGTGTTGAGGTTTTTCAAGACGAAGGAATGAGCAGTATCAACAAAAACAGGCAGCAATCTCACGATTGCTGCCTGTATATTGTGAATTACAATTAATTCCTCTTTTTTATTTGAGCTCGATTGATGGTTTCCGCCTCACGGCGTCAACCAACCATCTTGCATCAAAATGTTACCTGAGAACTAAACTAATCTTTAACCTAAAAACTAAATACCTTTGAATCTAAAAAACAATCTATCAAAACCTAAAAACTAAAAACCTATATGAAAAATCTACTAACTTGTTCTGTATTTTACTTGTGAGGTATTACCCTCTGTTTTACGTTTGCAAAGTTACGCATATATTCAATACCCTCCAAGCCTTTTTGAAAGAAAATGACCTCTTTTTCTTCATTTTTGACATAAATCAATGCGCTGTGTGCGAACACACATATATTTTTACTTTTGTTTTGTTTCCTTTTAGTTTTTGAACGTTACTAAGTGTCATGCTTTTGAGCTTTTTGGTTGCTTACGTAGCGCAACTATTTTCTTGCGAATGCTTTCTTGAACGAAACCAAAATGCCTTTCGCTTTGTCTTATGAATTGTCGTCTAAAAGAATCAGAGGTGATATATACGAAAAAGCCGTAGGCGCTTCACAGCGGCTACGGCAACTAAACATGTATAAAGTTACGAAAAATATTATTCTGTGGGTGGTGATGGATTCGAACCACCGAAGGCAGAGCCAGCAGATTTACAGTCTGCCCCATTTGGCCACTCTGGTAACCACCCGTGCTTTGTTTTAAAAAGCGATTGCAAAGTTAATGCTTTTGTTTTAACATTGCGAATAAAACCGACATTTTAACTCTTATTTAACACTTATACCGTTTTCTGGCCTCTTTATTTAATGTCGCTTATGTTGAAAGGTGTCTCTTGGTAGACATAATAGTCGATCCAGTTGCTGTAAAACAGGTTTGCCGCCGAGCGCCACCTTACCTTGTAGCCTCTTTCTGGGTCGTCGTCGCGATAATAATGTTGTGGCAGAGCCACATCGTCGCGTTTGCCGAGGTCTCGTCGATACTCGTTGTCGAGCGTGTTGGGCGCGTATTCCAAGTGACCAAGGATATAGAAGTCGCGTCCATGGCGCGAGCTGACAATGCTGATGCCCGCTTCGGGCGACTTGGCTATAATGCTCAGCTCCGGCACTTTCATTATGTCGGATAGTCTCACTTCCGTGTGGCGTGAGTGAGGCATGTAGAACATGTCGTCGAAGCCGCGGAATATGGGCAGTTGCTCGTTGGAGGGATAGGTCTTGAATATGCCGAACTTCTTCATCGGCAGCTGATACTTTGGTATGCCATAGAAATGGTACAGCGCTGCCATGGCACCCCAGCAGAGATAAAGCGTCGACTGCACGTTGTGGCGCGCCCAGTCCACTATCTCGTTGAACTCTTTCCAATAGTCCACGTTCTCGTAGGGTATGGTCTCCACAGGTGCGCCCGTGACGATCATCCCGTCGAACTTTTGTTTCATGAGCTCTTCCGAGTCGCGGTAAAACATCATCATGTGTTCCACTGGCGTGTTTTTCGACGTGTGGCTCTTGAGCTTCATGAAATAGATCTCCATTTGAAGGGGTGTGTTGGAGAGCAACCTCACGAGGTCGGTCTCTGTTGTCACCTTCATTGGCATGAGGTTGAGAATCACCACACGCAGAGGGCGGATTTCTTGCGAGTGGGCGCGAGTCTCATCCATCACGAAGATGTTCTCCTTTTTCAGGATGTCGATGGCGGGAAGCTTATCTGGAAGTCTTAAAGGCATTGCTTTTCCTTTCTTTTTTTATTTCAAAGCAAAATTACGAAAATAATGATAGAAAGATGAATAATCGGAGATAAAAAAAGTTGTTTGTGAACCGTAACGCTTGTTACGTTCGCAAACAACTTTTTTTTAAGCATATAATATAATAATGTGTAAACGCTCAGTCTTACCTTCTGCCGAAGGAACCGCCTCCGCCTCCGAAGGAACCGCCAGAGTTGCCCCTGTTGCCGAAGGATCCCGTGCTGCGTCCGCTGCCAAACGAGCTAGACGATGAAGAGCGCGACGGAGCTGAGAATGTGCGCGACGGGCTGCTCTGCTGTGGCTGGAACGTGCTTCTTGGCGTCTCGCCGCGGTTGCCAAACGATCCGCTGCCTGTTGAGCGTTCTGTTGAGCGGTTCACGGTGGAGCGAGTGCTGCTCTCGCGTGGCGTGCCGAACGAGCGGTTGCCGCTGCGGAGCGGACTGTCGTCGGAGCCGCCTTGCGACCTCATGTTGCCAAACGTGCGGTTGCCGTTGTTGTTGCCGTTGCCGAACGTGCGGTTGCCATTATTGTTGCCGTTGCCGAATGTGCGATTACCGTTGTTGTTGCCGTTGCCGAATGTGCGGTTGCCAAACGAGCGGTTGTCGTTGGACCTCATGTTGCCGCGCTGTGGAGCCTGTGCCCAGCTGCGCTGGCCGTGCTGGATGTATCCGGCGCCGTAGCGTCCGTTGTCCCAGTTGTGTCTCATTCCGGGGTGTGGGCCTCCGTCGCGTGGGCCGTTCCAGTCGCGTCCGTGGTACCATGAGCGTCCGCCGTTGTGCATCCATGAGTGACCGCCACTGTAGGTCCACACGAAATTGGGGCATCCGAAGTAGAAGAAGTCGCGGTGTGGGTATCGGGCGTAGATGCCGAAGTGCCAGTAGCCGGCGTTCCAATAGAGCGGGCGGTAGAAGTAGGAAGCGTCAACATAGGCGCGATACTGCCAGTCGAGCAGAATGTAGCTCAGGTCGAGGTTCCTCTGCCTCCAGTATACGCCGTAGAGGTCGTTGACATCGTCGATGCGCATCAGGTAGTCGAGATTTATTTCATAGGCTGCCTCATACTGCTGGTCGGTAAGGTTGAGCTCGTATGCCATCTTGTCAGTCAGGAAGAGAGCCTGATTGCGAGCCTGCTCATAGCTCATGGCGGATGCGCTCAGCGTAATGGTGAGGAAGAGCGCGAGTGCTGTAATTAACCTTTTCATAGCTATATCGTTTTAAATTTGTCGTTCATGTCTATTTTCATGTTGCAAAGTTATGATATAGTTTTCATAGTTAGCGTGGCTTTTCCCTATGCCGTGAGGGGGAAACCCCTATAAGCCATTGGAAGGCTTGGTGTCGCTGAAGGTCAGCTCGTCTTTCCCCTCCGCCTTGTCCACGACGATGGTGTCGCCCTCGCTTGCCTCCTCGGAGAGAATCATCTCCGAGAGACCGTCCTCGATATAGGTCTGTATGGCACGTTTCAACGGCCTTGCGCCAAACTGTATGTCGTAGCCTTTGGTGGCCACAAACTCTTTCGCCTTGTCGGAGAGCGAGATTGTCAGCCCAAGCTCAGCCACGCGCTTGTGCAGCCCGGCGAGCTCAATGTCGATGATCTGCTTTATGGCTTCGAGGTCGAGCTGGTCGAAGGTGATGATCTCGTCGAGGCGGTTCAGGAACTCTGGCGAGAACTGCTTGGCGAGGCTCTTCTGTATTATGGAGCGCGCGTATTGCTTGTCCTTGCTGTCCATGTTGGCGGCGTTGGTTATGCCTCCGGCGTTGAATCCCACGCCACGGCTGAACTCCTTGAGCTGGCGCGTGCCGGCGTTGGAAGTCATTATTATCACCGTGTTTCTGAAGTCCACGAGACGGCCGTTGCCGTCGGTGAGCCTTCCCTCGTCGAGCACTTGCAGCAAGAGGTTGAACACATTGCCATGCGCCTTCTCGATTTCGTCGAGAAGCACGATGGAGTAGGGGTGGCGGCGCACCTGTTCGGTGAGCTGTCCGCCCTCGTCGTAGCCCACGTATCCTGGAGGCGCTCCCACGAGTCGCGACACGTTGAAGCTCTCCGTGAACTCGCTCATGTCCACGCGTATCAAGGCATCCTTGGAGCCGAACATCCTCTCGGCGAGTTGCTTGGCGAGATAAGTCTTGCCCACGCCCGTGGGACCTAAGAACATGAACGCGCCTATCGGGTGGTTGGGGTCTTTCAGGCCAACGCGGTTGCGCTGTATGGCTTTCACCATCTTCTCTATGGCCCCGTCTTGTCCTATCACGGCCTTCTTCAGCTCCGCTCCCATGTTGCGCAGCCGTTTGCCTTCAGCCTCAGCCATGCGTTGCACGGGTATGCCGGTCATCATTGACACCACGGCTGCCACATCGCCATCTGTCACTGTCTGCCTGGTTTGCGCCTCGCCCTTTTGCCACTCTTGTTGCATGCGGCGCAGGTCTTGTTCCATGGCGGTTTGCTGGTCGCGATAGTTGGCGGCGAGCTCAAAGTTTTGCGCGCCAACGGCCTCCTGCTTCTTTTGCTTTACGCTCTCTATCTCCTTTTCCTTGTCGGTGATTTCCTGTGGCACCTTGGCGTTCTTCAGATGAACGCGCGAACCCACCTCGTCGATTATGTCTATTGCCTTGTCGGGCATGAAGCGGTCGGTGATATAGCGGTCGGCGAGTCTCACGGCTTCCTTCACGGCTTCGTCGGTGTAGCTCACGTGGTGGTGCTCCTCGTAGCGCTCCTTGATGTTGAGCAGAATCTGCAAGGTCTCCTCCTTGGTGGTGGGCTCTACCATCACCTTTTGGAACCTGCGCTCCAGCGCCCCGTCTTTCTCTATCGACTTGCGGTATTCGTCCACCGTCGTGGCTCCGATACACTGTATCGCGCCGCGTGCCAATGCCGGCTTCATGATGTTGGCGGCATCCATGCTGCCCGGTGTGGATCCCGCGCCAATGATGGTGTGGATCTCGTCTATGAACACTATGATGTTGGGGTTGTTCTCCAGCTCCTTGAGCAAGGCGCGTATGCGCTCCTCAAACTGCCCGCGGTATTTTGTTCCTGCCACTATGGCGGTCATGTCGAGACTCACCACGCGCTTGCTGAAGAGCATGGGCGAGGTCTTGTGGTTGGCAATGATCTGCGCCAAGCCCTCCACTATCGCGCTCTTGCCCACTCCGGGCTCGCCAATGAGTATGGGGTTGTTCTTCTTTCTGCGTCCGAGAATCTCAACCACGCGTTGTATCTCTTTCTCCCTTCCCACCACGGGGTCGAGCTTGCCTTCCGCCGCAGCCTTGGTGAGGTCTATGGAGAAGTTGTCGAGCACGGGAGTCTTGCCGTTGCCTTGCGGTTGCGTGGCCGTGGCTTGCTGTTTGCCGTTGCCTTTCCCTTGCTTTGCCGACGGGTTGTCCTCCTCATAGTCGTCCATCTCCTCGTCGGGCAGGCCGATGCCGTCTTTTGTGGCAGGCTTGCTGAAAAGTCTCACGGCAGTCTCGTAGTCGAGGTTGTTTTTCTCAAGCACTTCCTTTGCCATGTTGTCGGCATGGTCGTGCAGCATGGCGAGCAACAGGTGTTGCACGTCGACCATTTGTGTATGTTGAAGGCGAGCCTCAAGCACGGCAAGGCGCAGGATGTTGCTTGCCTGGTTGTTGAGCACTAGCTCGCTGGTGTCCACGGGTTCAGCTATCTCGTCCTCGCGCACTTTCTCCTCAAGCTCCTGCTTTATGCTCTGGCTGTCGATGTCCAGTTGCTTGAACAGGTCGGCCACGGGAGACGCCTTCTCCCTCAGCATGCCGAGCAAGAGGTGCTCGGGTCCCACGGAGCTGCTGGCCAGGCGATTCGCCTCTTCCCTGCTGAAGGCAAGAATCTCTGATACCTTTGGTGAAAACTGACTGGTCATTTGTGAAGTCTTCCTTTCTTTTTTTTGAATTATCCGATGCAAATTTACTCTATTTACTTAATATCTGCAAGTATCGTGCCAAAAAATCATCGTGGCCGTTTGGCTTTGCACTGAAAAGTCGTTGACATTCCAGTGCAAAGGCGTTGGCATTCCAGTGCAAAGTCGATGGCTTTGCACTGGAATCGTAAAGGGGCACGTTTCTTGCAAAATCCGCACGTTCGGCTTCGCCGATTACGCGTGCCATGGCGCACGCCAGTTCCCGTCCGTACCTCCCGTGTCACCGCGTAGCGAAAAGCGTAGCCATCTTTTAAATCTTTAAAATCCGTGTGGTGAAAAAAGAAGGCATAACCGTAGGCTATGCCTTTGATGGTGTGTTGCCCATCTTATTCCTATTTCCCCGTGGTGACGGGCGTTGAAGGCAGGCTCTCGGCGTTGCAGCCTTTCTTCACGGCTGTTATAAAATATGTGGCATCGGTCTTTGCCGTGGCGTTGGTGCCATAAACTATTGTCTCAAGCTCCGCCTTGTCGCCATCGGCCTTGTACACGGCATAATAACAGTCGTCCACCGGGCTCCAGCTCAACTTCCTTCCCGAGGCGGTGAGCGTCTTCGGTGCCTCGGGCCTGTTCTCGCTGCCCTGCCCGAGGTAGGGCGCGAGGGATGGGGTGGGGAAGCGTGAACTTAATACGCCATTGATGTTCACCGGGTTGTCCATCAGCCAATTTGCGCTATAGAGCGCCGCCCCCGACACCTTGCCGTCGGCGCGTGCCGCGTCGATCTGCCTCGCCAGGTCGTCTGCCGTGCGGTAATAGCTGCTCTTGGCCTTCTCGCTGAAACGATAGAGCGCGTAGCCCACGAGCAGCTTTGTCTTTGCGGTGGCGTTCTCGGAGAACCACTTGAGGCGAGGCAGGAACCATCGCTCGGTGCTCCAATAGAGTTGCGGTATGATGATGTCGCACCAGCCGCGTGCCGACCACAAGGCTATGTCGGCATACATCGAGTTGTAGTTGTTCTCATAGTTGCCTTGCGGCGATATGGAGAACACGGCGTTGGGCTTGACGGTCTTTATGGTGTCGTGCATCGCCACGATGAGCGAGTCGACCATGGCGCGGCGGAACTCGGCTATCGAGGCGAAGCCCTTGCCGTAGCGCCTGTATTCCGCCTCGTCTTTCATCTTCTCGCCCTTTTGCAAGGCAGGGTAGAAATAGTCGTCGAGGTGTATGCCGTCCACGTCGTAGCGGCGCAGCAAGTCGCCCACAATGGAGCTTACCCTTTGCCTGGTCTCGGGCATGGCGGGGTTGTAGACCCTCACCATGCGGTAGTCCTTCACGAGATTTTGCGGTATCTTCGCGTCGAGCTTGCCAAACTTGTCGCCCGGCCGTTGTTTCTGGTCCACGCGGTAGGGGTTTATCCATGCGTGGAACGACATTCCGCGGCGGTGGGTCTCGTCGATGACCCATCTCAGCACGTCGTAGGTAGGAGCCTTGCCCCTGTATCCCGTCACGTATTGGCTCCACGGTTCGTAGGGCGAGTCGTAGAATGCGTCAGCCTTGGGGCGCACCTGGAAGAACACCGTGTTGACGTTGAGCCTTTGCAGCGTGTCGAGCATCTGCTCATACCATGCCTTCTGCGCCGCCTCCGTGAAGTGGCGGCGTGGCCAGTCGATGCCGCCTATCGTGGCGACCCACACGGCGCGCGTCTCCTTGCCGGGCATGACGAAGCGTTGCTGTTTGTCGGCGGAGTCGGTCGAGAGGGTTGCCTTGTCTTTCTTGTCCTTCCGGTCGTTTATGTTGTTCTTGTGCGTGCCACACGATGCCACGACAATTAAAATAGTGGCGAGTGCCATGCCAAGAAGGGCAGAGTGTCTCTTCATCATATATAATAATGTGAATCTTTAAGGCTATTTCTTGATTAATGTTCCCGTGGGGCACACGAACCTGCAATAAGGACGCGGCACCCACACCGACAAGACGAGGAAGAGCACGGCGATGACGATGACCGCTATCGGTGCCGAGGTGTAGAGGAATGCCGTGAAGAGCTCGTAGTCCATCCATGCCGTCCACGTGCCCGTGAGCATGAGCACCATGAGCACCGCCCACAGCACGTTGCGGAAGGTGGTGAGTGCCTTGTTGAGGCGTGGCGACATTCTCGGCTTGCGCTTCTTGAGCTTTCCGGCAAGTTCCTGGGCTGATCCGAATGGGCAGATGTGGGCACAGTAGTGACCGGGTTTCCCTGCGAGCGGATACAGCAACGCCACTGTCACCATGACGAGCGGCGCGGCAAGCGACCCAAGCGCGGCGAGACTGATGCCGCCGGCAAACAGGCGCATGAAAAGCGCGTAGGAGACAAACGTGCCAGTCCACAGGCCGAGCACCACGACGTTGAGCGAGAGCTGGATGTAGTGCCAGCGGCGGCCATGCGAGAAGAGAGGCACTATAGCGCCGAGCAGAGCCACCAAGAGCGCTAAAGCTCCGCCGACGGTCCATCCCGACATGGCAGAAGAGGCTTGCTGCGCCTCGCTGTCGTGCTTGGCATAGGCAAGCCCTCGCCGCACGTTCTCTATGATGGCCTTCGACGAGAACGTGGCTCCCGAGACCCCGTCCACCTTCTCGTTCATGGCCTCGTCCACGGTCTTGCCCTGCCAGCTGGCGAACAAGTCCTTTGCGCTGTCGAAGAAGTCGGGAGTCTCAGAGTTTGGCTGCGCCTCTATCTTGGTCACGATGCCGTCCTTGCTGATGTGTATCGTCAAGGGCACGGGTCCACCATATCCCGACACGTCCTTTGCCAAAGGCTTGGTGTTGACCACAACGCTGCCGTCGGGCTGCAGGCTCAGCGTGTCGCCATGTTGCGGCGTGGCAGAGCCTTGCGTCTCACGCAGGTCGTGACCTAAAATCTTGCCGTCGCGCATTATGGCACCCGTGGCAAGCACGAGGATGATAGCGGTGAGCCAAAATATCCGTGCTGTAAAATTATTCTGTTTTCGCATCTTGGTCTTGTGTTTGTTGCTTGTCCTTCCCCGCGATGGAGGAGTCTCTGTTTTTTTGTTGTCACAAAGTTAGTGAGTTATATTGAGAAAGGGAACTGTTTTTAACAAAATTGTAGCACGCGAGGGTTGTCGTTCTGTGTCTTTTATGATACTTTTGCAAAAGCAACTGATTCGAGCTAAAGTATAACCAAAACCGGAAGACATGAATAATTTTTTCAATACTCTCAATCTGCTTGCCGTCGCGGTGTTGCTGTTCTTCGGCACGTCGTGTGGCGAGGACAAGATAGTGGCGCGCAATGTTCAAGCTGTCGACAAGCTCACCATAACGCCCTATAAGGGCATGAACCTCGTGGGGCGCGTCACCGTGGACGGCAATCCACGCCAAGGCGTGGTGGTGAGCGATGGCAACAATGTTACCACCACCGACAAGGACGGCGTATACCAGATGAAAACGGCGAAGGCGGAGTATGTCTTCGTGTCGATGCCCGAGGATTGCCAGATAAGCCAGACGGAGTCGGTGCCGCAGTTTTTCAAGAAGATAGAGCTCACAGGCGGCGAGGCCATACAGCGCGACTTCGAGCTGAAGTCGAAGGCCACTGACGATGCCTTCTCCTTGGTGGCGTTGGCAGACCTGCAAGTGGGCACGGCAAACGACCTCTCGCTCTGCGACCCACTCGTGACCAAGATAGCCGACTACGCCAAGACGCTCAAGGGCACGGTAGTGGGCGTAAGCCTCGGCGACCTCTCGTGGAACAACCCCTCGGTCTACGATGAATACAAGCGCATGGTGAGCAAGCTCGACGTGCCGGTGTTCTCGGTGATAGGCAACCATGACCACAACGAGAATACCAAGGGCGACACCCTCTCCGATCAGGAGTTTCGCGATGCCATGGGTCCCACGTTTTACAGTGCCAACATAGGCAAGTGGCACCTCGTGGTGCTCGACGACGTGCTCTACAGCGGCGTTAACGGCCGCAACGACTACACCGGCAGGATAACCGACAGGCAGCTTGCCTGGCTGCGCAAGGACCTGGGCCACGTGCCTACCGACAAGAGCGTCATAGTGGCGCTTCACATACCCACGCAGAGACGCAACTCGAACGCGAAACTGTCTAATCGCGAAGCCCTCTACGACCTCGTGAAGAACTACCACCGCGTGGTCATCCTCTCCGGCCACACCCACAACAACTCAACCACCGACATAGCCTCCAATATCCGCGAGTACACCCTCGGCGCAGTGATGGGTGCCTTTTGGAACACCTATGAGGGCAAGGGCATCTGCAACGATGGTTCGCCGCGTGGGTTCGCCGTGCTGACGTTCAAGGGCGGCGAGCTCGTGAACGAGTATTATAAAGGAGAGGAAGCCCCGCTCGACTATCAAATCAAGGTCTACGCTCCCGAAGACGCAACGTTTCGTTGGGGACGCGAGCCCGGCACGATCTCTTCCCCAAGCCAGGCGCGCCCGTTGAAGGAAGACAAGACTACGGTTCTCGTCAACGTCTTCAACTGGCACACCGACTGGACGGTAACCGTATCGGAGGACGGCGCCGTGCCCGTAAGCCTGCTGCCTAACGTGAAATGCTACGACCCCGATGCCGTCCGCATGTTGCAATACAAAAACCCGTGGGAGAAGCGCCCGTCGGCTGAGCCGGAGGAAAATAACGACCACATGTTCCTCTACACCCCGCGCTCGTCGGCTTGGAAGTCGCTGACCGTGAGCGCCGACGACCCGTGGGGCAACCACTACACCTCGACGCTCAAGGCGAAGTGACGACGCTCGGGGAAGGATTTGAGACAAGGATGGGCACCCTCGCGAGGGTGCCTTTTTTGTTGGACATGGCTTGCGGATTAACAATACGAATGTAAAAATAATGTACTTTTGCGTTTGTTCGCATTATTTTGCTTACCTTTGCAACAATTCAATATTATACACTCATTAAAGTACAAAACTAAAAATTGTATAGAAGTGAAACAAATTTCTTCTATCACTTGTCATTTTGCTAAAAAGGCATCCGTGATTGTTGCCTTTTTAACTTTCACCGGCCTCGTTCCGGCTGTCTGGGGGGGGTAAAAAAGCAAGTTTATGCCGGTTGGCATAAGCAGTATAGCGACACGCTCCGTGGAGCTAACATCAATAGAGTTTACGAATTTATAGCCAAAAAGAATCTAAAGCCTCGCCGCAGTGTCGTGGTGGGCATTGTCGATTCCGGTGCCGATACCACCTGCTTGTCGCTTCGCCCTTCGCTTTGGCGCAATGCCAAGGAGAAGCTCAATGGCAAAGACGACGACGGCAACGGTTATGTTGACGACATTCATGGTTGGAACTTCCTTGGCACCAAGGACGGCACGTTCAACATGGTGAGTGCCGGTACTGAGGAATATCGCGAGTTCAAGCGTCTTTACCCGAAATACAAGGGCGTAAAGAGTCTGAACGAGGTCGCGCTTTCCGACCAAGAAGAGTTCGCCTATTATCTTGAGATGCGCAAGAAGGCGAAAATAAATAGCTACCTGACCTTTTTCGAGATCATGAAAGGCAAACAGGCGGCATTGGCGAGTGTTGACAGCATAGTGAGGCACATGGGCGGTTTGTGTGTCGACACCCTTACCCTTGGCGGGTTGATGCGGCTGAAGGTGGATGACCCTCAGTGGAGCACTTACGAGAATTACATGGTCTCCGACCTGTTGCGCACCCCTCAAGCCACTAAATGGACGGCCTATCTCGACAATGTTCACACCGACTATCAGCTCATGTCGCGACGCATTTATGGCATTGAACATGACAAGGACAAGCGCCTGCTCATGGGCGATGACATGATCGATGCCACAGACCTCCACTATGGCAACGGCAACGTGTGCGTGGAGGGCTTCGAACACGGCAACTTCGTGGCGAGCGTGGTGGCGGGGCAGCCTGCCGACAGCCGCTATGCCGGCATCTTTCCAGAGGCGAGACTCATGATTGTGCGTGTGAGTCCCGACGGCGACGAGTACGACAAGGACGTGTCGTCGGGCATACGCTATGCCGTTGACAATGGAGCCAAGATCATTAACCTCAGCTTGGGGAAATACACGTCTCCGCATGCGGCCATGGTAAACGACGCCATAGCGTATGCCGCAGCCCACGACGTGCTGATTGTGGCCGCCGCCGGCAACAATGGTCGAAACATCGACTCTGTGGCCTACTTTCCCTCGGCGTTGGACAATGCCGGGCAACCTTTCGACAACTACATACGCGTTGGCGCGACGGGACGCGACGGGAAGAGGTTGCGAATGTCCAATTTCGGAGCCAAGGCCGTAGACCTTTATGCCCCAGGCGAGATGATAGCCGGCGTTTATCCCGGCGACAAGGCCGACCTTGCTGATGGCACCAGCGTAGCCGCGCCAGTGGTGACAGCCGTTGCCGCCATGTTGCGCGCCTATTACCCCAAGCTCACGGCTGCAAGGGTGAAACGGCTTCTCGTGGGTACGGCGCGCCACGATAACGGCATTGCCATTGTTGATGCTGAGGCAGCCTTTGAGAACGCTGGCAAGAAGAAACAGAGTGTAGAATCACGATAATCGGGGCACGCCAATGAAGACCAAAAATATCATGTTGTGGTTGCTTGCCATCGTCTCGGCAAGCCTGTCGGCGCAAGAGCCTTGTTGGCAGCAAGCCAAGGCCATGGAAGAGGAGACTCTCTCTAAGGTCTACAACGAGAGCGCAGTGTCGACACAATGGGTCGAAGGATCGCGGTTCATGGTTTACAGTCAATACGGCAAGCACCATATCGTGGACGCACGCTCGGGCAAGCAAGAGACGCTTGTGGCAGATGCAGATGCTTTCGTCCGGCAAGCTGCCAGTCTCACTGGCGACACGACGCTCCACGCCTCCAACTTGCGCTTGTATGGACTTTCCATGCGTGGCGGCGACACGAGGCGTATATACTGGGCCCACCGTGGCAAGCATTTGGTCTACGATCGCGCCTCAGGCTCGCTAGCCATAGACAGGGCGTGGGACGAAGGGAAGAAAAGTCGTGGACGGTTTTCGCATGACTCACGCTCCACTACCACCGACTCGCTCTACACCATGCTTGGTGATGCCTGCAACCTATATGTGCGCGACAACCGCACAGGCACGGTGAAGCAGATAACCACCGATGGCAAAGACTTCGCCTCCTATTGCTATCGCTCCAAGGACAACACAGTGAGGGATGGGGCGCCTGCAGGACGCTGGCATGGGCACGTCTATCTCGACTTCGTGCAAGATGATTCCAAGGTGGGTGACTTGTATCTCATCGACGGGCTTAGCGGCGACCGCCCCAAGTTGCGCACGAAAAGGATGCCTTTGCCAAACGAGACCAACGTGAGGCAGTTCAGGCTCTTTCGCTACGATGCAGACACTGGCAAAGGCCAATGCCTGCCGATAAGCCCGTTTAAAGACCCCACCATAAAGCTAAGCTATGCCGACACGGGCGACTGGCTGTTTTTCACGAGGCGCAACCGCGCCGTAGACACGCTTGACCTCTGCAAGCTCCACATACCCACGGGCGAGATACGTCTCGTGATACGCGAGGTGTGCAAGCCACACCTTAACGTCAGCCTCTTCGCCTACCACATCATCAATGGTGGCAAGGAGATTCTTTGGTGGAGCGAGCGCACCGGACGTGGCAACTGGTATCTCTACGACGGCGACGGCAAGATGAAACGGCGAGTCTCGCAAGGCGAGAGCCTCGTGGCAGACCGCATGGAGCGCATCGACACGCTCGCGCGGAAAATAATCTTCCTTGGGCATGGGCAAGAGCAATGCGCGGACCCTTCGTATACACATTATTATATAGCGAGTCTTGACGGTGGCGGCCAACGGCTTCTCACGCCTGGCGATGGCACCCATGAGCTCAATATGTCACCCGATGGACGCTACGCCATCGATACATACTCGCGCATGGATTTGCCGCCTGTTTACCAAACCGTAGACCTCCGTAATCCTGGCAAGGCACACGTCTTCGCGCGACAGACCGACGCGGAGCTGCGGCGGCGCGGTTGGCGACCGCCATTGTTGGTCAACGTGCCTTCGGCTGACGGCACCACAAGTCTTTACGGAGTGATGTACGTGCCGACCAATCTTGACAAGAACAAGAAATATCCTGTTGTCTCAAACCCTTATCCTGGTCCGCAAGACGACCAGATACCGCGCCGTTTCACGCTCGACGACAATGGCAACCAGAGCCTCGCCGAGCTTGGATTCGTGGTGGTGAACGTGCAGCCACGTGGCAGTTCCCCGCTTAGAGGCCACGACTTCTATTGTTATGGTTATGGGAACCTGCGCGACTATCCCCTTGCCGATGACAAGCACACGATAGAGACTCTCGCTACGCGATACCCATACATTGATCTCGACCGCGTGGGCATCTATGGCCATTCGGGCGGAGGCTTCATGGCAGCTGCGGCAATAATGACCTACCCGGACTTTTACAAGGTAGCGGTTGCGGCATCGGGCAACCACGACAACAACCAGTACATACAATGGTGGGGTGAGACGTTTCATGGGCTGACAACGCGTGGCGGCATACCGACAAACATGCAACTTGCCGGCAACCTCAAGGGCAGACTCATGCTCGTAACCGGCGACATGGATGACAACGTGCCGTGGGTTTCAACCTTGCGCCTTGCCGACGCGCTGATAAAGCATGGCAAGCGTTTCGACATGATGGTGTTGCCAGGCAAGGATCATGGGGTATGGAGCCCATACTACCAAAACCTCATACGCTACTATTTTCTGGAGAACCTCGTGCGGCCTACCTCTCGCGATGTCAATATTATCGACCACAAACAATGACATTTCGTCATGAACATTGAATCATAATAAAAAGAGAACATACAAAATGAACAGAATCTTATCAGTTTTGCTATCGCTGATGCTCTCGTTAGCCGTGGCGCAGGCTCAGGAAAAGCATAGTGCCACCGACGTGAAGGTCGATGTCACGGTAGTGGACGTCGATGGCAACCCACTGCCAGGCGCCACGCTCAAGGGAAGCGACCGGTCGATGGGCGTAGTGGCCGACGTGGACGGCAAGGCCTCGCTGTGGGTAGCGAGAGGCAGCACGCTCAGCGTGACTTATCTTGGCATGAAGTCTAAGTTCATTAAGGTCAAGGCTCCCATTTCGGGCAACATCACTCTGGAGAACGACGACCACACCCTCAAGCAAGTGGTGGTGACGGGATACACGCAGACAGACATAAGGAAAACCACTGGGTCGGTGAGTTCCATCACGGGCAAGGAACTCAACGACTCACCCGTGAAGGGCATCGATATGCTCATGCAGGGCAAATTGGCAGGTGTCAACGTCCAGGCGGTGTCGGGACGCCCTGGAGAATCGGCAAAGGTGCGCGTGCGTGGCATAAGCAGCATCACGGGCAACAACGAGCCGCTATGGGTTGTCGATGGCGTGCCAATTCAGAAGAACATACCGGCGCAGGGCAGCTCCTACATACAATCAGGCGACTTCAGTACGCTATACGCCAACGGCGTGGCAGGCATCAACCCACAAGACATAGAGAGCATAACGGTGCTCAAGGACGCGTCGGCAGCGGCGATATATGGATCTGAAGCGCAGGCTGGTGTCATTGTCATCACTACGAAAAGAGGAAAGGAGGGAAGATTGAGTATCAACTATCAAGGTTCGTTGAGCATACAGAGCCGACCCATACGCGACGACAACCTCATGAACTCGCAAGAGAAGCTCGCCTACGAGCAGGCCATCTGGGACGAGTTCTCTGCCTCAGGCTATGCCTCGGGTGGATACTACCCTGTCGTAGGCATAGTGGGAATGATAAGGTCGGGCTATGGCAAATATGCCGGTTGGACAAAGGATCAGCAAGACGCGTACATAGCCCAGCTTGGGCAACAGTCTACCGACTGGTTCGACACCTTGCTGCGCACGTCAACGTCGACATCGCACAACATCTCGCTATCGGGTGGCACGGATAAGCAGACGTTCTATGTCAGTGGCGGAATGACGACAAACAACGGAATAGTGAAACGTACCAGCTCCGACAGCTACAACTTCTCGGTAAAGCTCAACGGCACGCCTACCGACAAGCTGAGCTATGGCTTCGACGTGGATCTGTCTTACTTGAAGAGCAACTCGCCCAGCCAGAGTTTCAACATTTTCAACTATGCCTATTTTGCCAATCCCTATGAGAGGCTCTACAACGATGACGGGACGCTGGCGGCGGACGAGACTTATTTTTCACTGTCTCCCGCAAATAACGACATAAAGTCGACCCTGCCCGAGAATGGACTTAACGTCCTCAGAGAGCTCAACGAGACCACGACCAAGGGCTCAAGCACATCGACCATGCTTCGTGGTGACATCACATGGCGACCCTTCAAGGGTTTCCGGCTATATGGCTTGGCTTCTGCCACCTTCAGCAATGATGATTCGGAAAACATAATAGGGAAGAACACGTATACGGCATGGCAAGACCGGCCTTTTGAGGGCAACCACATCAGCTCAAAGCGAGTGTATGGCTCAATGACACAGGCGGAGACGCAGAACATAAGTTGGCTCACGCGCTTGCAAGCCAACTATAGCACCACGTTTGCTAAGAAACACTACGTAAGCGCCATTGCCGGTACGGAGATAAGATGGAGCCGCGCCAAGACTGTCATGTCGAAAGTTTACGGCTACGACCCAGTGACGGGGAAACACGTCACGCCAACCTACTGGGGCTCAAAGGATGACGGATCCATGACGGAGAGTGAAGTGCAACAGTACAGGAACACATTGGATTTCATGTCTACCTACGACTTGGTGAAAAACGCTTTCGCGTCGTTTTATGGAGCCTTGGACTACAGTTTTGACAACCGCTACGTGTTCAACGCCACGGTGCGCTCAGACGGATCAAACAACTTCGGAAGCAAAGAGCAGTTTAACCTCACTTGGTCCACTGGATTGGCATGGAACATCGACGAGGAAAAATTCTTCAGGCCATTGAAATCAATCGTCAATCGCGCCACGGTGCGCCTTTCCACGGGACTCACCGGCGGCGTGAACAAGAACGCCTATCCACAGCTCATCATGACTTATGGCAACTATTACCGCACTTCTGCGACCGACAGTTACCGCATAGGCTACGTTAACAATGCGCCTAACGCCAAACTGAGGTGGGAACACACGCAAGATCTCAACGCGTCTATAGACCTGGGATTCCTCAACGAACGCGTCAGCCTGTATGCCAGCGCATACCGACGCAGGGGATACGACCTCGTGACATCTGTTAACGTGGTTTCCACCACCGGGTTTTCAACCCAATATTTCAACACTTCAGAGCAAATAAACGAGGGATTCGAGATCGCGGTCAACGCCGTGCCGCTGAAGTTAAAGGACTTCAAGTGGAGCGTCTCGGGAAACGTGGCATACAACTATAACTATGTGTCAAAATATGAATCACCCAACAACTCCCTCTTCACAAGCGTAACGTTGAACTATCCCCTTGGTTCAATATTCGGTTATAAGTCAACAGGCATAAACCCCACAACGGGAATATACAACTACACGCTTAGGCCTAACGTGGAGGTGAGCCAACCTTCCGACATGAGAAACTATAAGAACTACATATACTATTTGGGAACAGACAACGCGCCATGGAATGGAGGCGTATCGACAAACATTACATACAAACGTCTGACGATAAGTGCCAACGGAGCGTTCTCCATTGGGGCGTTGAAGTCTTATATAGTGCAATCGCCGGTTGGGTATAGCGGATTGACATCTAAGGTGTATAATACTATTTTCAGCCAAAGCAACGACTTGTATTCCACGCACTTGAACATGCCCAAGGATGCCGCAAGGAGGTGGACGGTGAGCAATCCCGTTACGGACGGCTATCCAAGATTGATAGATGCTTTCGCTGAATATAACGGATTGGAACTTGACCAGCCGAACATGAATACCCAAGCGAAATCACAGGAATATGATGACGCCTCGTTCTTCAAACTGTCTTCCGTATCGCTTTCGTATGCCGTGCCAGACAAATGGATCAGGCATATAGGCATATCGTCGATGGGAGTGTCGTTCACCGCCAATAACCTTTTCATGCTGACAGGATTCAAAGGACTTAACCCGGAAACTCCAGGCGCGGTCTACCCGACGTGCAAGAGCTATTCGTTTGGCATTAACATAGGCTTGTAAAAAATATTACCATGATGAAAACATTGAAACACATACGACTTATTGGGGCCTCTTGCCTTGTGTGCTTGCTCGCCTCATGCTCCGATTTCCTCGACATCAAGCCTTACGGAAAGACCATACCAAAGACCGCCGAGGAGTTTTCCGCGCTTATCAACAATATCATTGGTGGAGTTGATGGAGGCGACGCTGGAAGCAGTACAGCCAAGGTATTGATGTTTGGCAACTCGGATGTGCTTACACTGGAGGAGGTTAGCGACAACATGGAGGGTAATCTCACGGAATATCCTCTTGGCGGATACTTGAGGACCGAGTTTGGTGAACTTATTAGCGGTTCGGGTAGTTGGTACTCAAATCTTTATGAGGTAATATCCCGTTGCAACATGGTGTTTGACGAATACGCGGACAGTCGCGATACACGTGAGGCAAAAGACTTGCTTGGCACGTGCCATGCATTGCGCGGAGTGGCTTATTACCAACTTCTTAGGTTGTATAGCGCTCCACCACTTTCCGATGATGAGAAGCTTGGCTTGCCTTTGGTGACAGACTTCGACATGGAGGCTAAGCCTTTGCGCAGCACGGTGGATGAGACCGTTGCGCAGGCGGAGAGCGACTTCAAGGAGGCGTTGAAATACGACATCCAGGACGAAATGTGTCGTTTCAACTACGATGTTGTGAATGGCTATCTTGCACGTCTTTATTTCTGGGCGGGACGCTTTGGTGATGCAAAGAGCGTGGCTGACGAACTGCTGGCAAAGCACCCGTTGCTGAGTGGCGATGCCTATGAGAAGATGATTTCCGCCCACACAGGGCTCTTGGGCAATATGCTCATTCGTTGCGACCGTCTTGAGAGCGACGGGTATGAGACGTCAAACCAGTATTTGCAGGCACGACCGCTCAGCGCGAGTTTCGTGAGGCTCTTCGCGGAGAAAGACAGTGACATACGCTATCGACTGTTTTTCAACCGCAAGCGCAGGAACACGAAGGCTTACATCTCGTCGCTCCGCTCCGCTGAGCTCGCGCTTATATCAATGGAGTCGGCTTATCACTTGGGCGACAACGACGAGGCCTTGAGAATGTTGAACCAGCTGCGTTCGAACCGTATCACCAACTATAAGCCTTACACCATGGCCACGCTGCCAGAGGTAGACAAAACTGCCCTTGTGACAACCGACTGCCACGGCAACCAATTGACACCGCTTATCCAGGCCATACTAAACGAGAGGCGCAAGGAACTGTATCTTGAGGGTGACAGGTTCTTTGAGTTGAAGCGAAACGGACGACCGGAGTTCTGGGTTATGAAGAAAGGATTGAAGTATACCAACTACAAGTTCATGTATACCTTCCCACTTCCCCCAAACGACATCCTGCTGAATCCGGGGCTCAAACAGAATCCGGGCTACACGGAAATGGCGTATTGACAAACGATAGGTTGAAAGGTGTTAGAACAACGAAAAAGAACAACAATATGAAACGTAAGACTATTTTAATTTGCACTATATGCACACTCATGGGAGTTTCTTCTTGCAACAAGGCAGGCGAGGTGCCGCCTGTGGCTGACAAGATTCCGCGGGAGTATAAAATGCCGGACCCGGAGACCCTGAGCGACGCAGACCGTGCCGTGATAGACAGCATACAGAAAGAGTATGACCAAAACGTGAAGTAATTCACATCATAATAATCACATCTTAATAATCAATTTCACATGAGAAAACTATTGTCATTTATGCTGTTGGCAGTCACTGCATTGTTCACGGCATGCGGTAGCGACGAAGAAGCGAAGACCGTAAGTTTCGAGAAAGCAAGCTATAGCTTGACCGACGGTTCCGTGTCGGTGACGCTTGGTGCCAACTTCACGCCGTCGCAGGCTCAGGATTACCCCGTCACCTTTGGGGGTACAGCCGTGAAGGATAAGGACTACACGGTCTCCGCCGAAAAATATGTTCTTGGAGGCGTGTCGCCTGCAAACACAATCGTGGTAACGGCGAAAAACAACTTTGACAGCGAGAAAACCATCATCATGACGGCCGGCGGTGCTACCACGACCATCAAGCTCGGCAAGAGAGATCGTATGCTCTATTCGTTCTCGCAGAAGACCTACGTGCTTGGCGATGAGGTTGAAGTGGAGCTTGACCTCCAAAAGGCAAGCGACGGGTCAAAATATGTCGCCACGCAGGACATGAGCGTTAGCATAGAGCCGGACGCGAGTTCAACGGCAGTGGAAGGTACACACTATACCTTTGAAAGCAAGACTGCTACGATAGCCACTGGCAAGAGCAGTTGCACGTTCAAGATAAAGAGGGCACAATATGAGGAAGGCAAGACCACTATCGTGCTGAAGCCCGTGCTCAGCGAGGAAGACGGTTTTGTGGGCGGACAGTTCCCAACGGCCACGGTAGACATCATCGGTAGTTATGTCTCAGACTTGATGGGCGAGTGGACTGTCTACAAGGTTGTCAACGACAAGGATTATTGGGCTAATACGTGGTTCCTTGAAGAGAAAGACCTTGAAAAGATTCCCGAATTTAACGCCAATGACACATATACGTTCTCAAGCGGCGATAAAGGTCTTGTGTTGACAACAAATTTGCAGTCGGGCTATAAGAACTACTTCTGCGATGAATCAGCTTTCACAATTGACAAGGAAATAACATTCCGTCCTGGTGGTAACTATGGCATGAGCAAGGTGACAGTGCAGTTGCTGAAACTTGAAAATGTTAACCGTTATTTCTCGTCAAGTCAGGTTAGTGAAGATAAAGTGGCGTATGTCGGTGTGAGAAATATTACGGACGACAATGGCGAAACAATGCTCGACCTGTTTGTTATCGACTATGAGCCTAAGGATTTCTTGTTCACTCTTGCGGAGTACGATTATTATGACAAGAACAAGCCAACAGCCATACTATATACAGATGAGCAGTTTGAGCTTATCTTGAAGAAAAAGAAATAATTGGAGAATCGGCTATTGGATTTATTTCCAATAGCCATAAAGATTGAAATGCATGAAGAAAATAATAGTATTGCTGTTTGTGTCCTTGCTTGTCCTTGCTGCACAAGCTTCGCAAGCAAGATCTAATGATGGTTTTTCTGAACTTTATTATTCCTCAAATACAGAATATCATGTTAGTCCTGTGAAAGTAACAAGCCTACTGCAATATGAGTCAATAATAGGTAATGGAACTCCATGTGTTGTGTTTTTTACGGCAACTTGGTGTGGCCCTTGTAAGATAGTCAATACGCAGGTAGAAAAATTGGCCAACGAACACAAAAACATCATTTTCTTGATAGTGGATGTTGATGACGTTCCAGCTATTCCTACAAGATATGATATAAAAGAGGTCCCAACTTTGCTTTTCCTGAATACAACTGGAAATGTATGTGGTCGCATCATAGGTGTAGGCTCCATGCAAACTTATGAGGAATGCATAATGAAGATTAGCAATTAATGAGTATTTGGATTGCGCAACCATTTCTTCGGGTTAGCGCAATCTATTTCTATTGAACAAGGCGTATGTCAATGAGACAGTTTGTGTTTTTATTGTTAGTACTTTTCTCTTTGCCCTCCTTTTCAAAGGACATTGTGGGTTCTGTATATGCCGCAAACGGAGGCGAGGGCTTGGTAGGGTGCAACGTGTCGCTGCTGTCCGTGAAAGACAGCAGCGTCATTTGTGGCACGCAGACAACTGAGGCAAATTTCTACAAGAAATATTCTTATAAGCTGCCCGTGCAAAACGACAGCACTTATTTGCTCTGCTTTTCCATGGTTGGCTACAAGACGGTATACAAGACTGTCCGAGTAAAGATAGCACAAAGCATGAACCAAATGAGCGTTGACCCCGTCATGCTGGAAGAAGAGTCGAAGGCCTTGCCGGAAGTGGTGGTAAAGGCCACCAAGATAAAGATGGTGATGAAAGGAGATACGATAGTCTACAATGCCGACGCATTCGCGCTTGCCGAGGGCTCCATGCTTGATGCCCTTGTCAGCCAACTGCCAGGATGCAGGCTTGAGAAGGGAGTGATATACGTGAATGGACAACGGGTGACCTCGCTCCTCGTAAACGGCCGCAATTTCTTCACGGGTGACGCTAAACTGGCCCTGAGCCACTTGCCGGCTTATGTGGTAGACAAGGTGAAAGTGTATAAGCATGAAGGCGAGGCAAGCCGCCTCATGGGGGAGGACATGGGCGACAAGAGTCTCGTGGTGGATGTGGGGCTGAAAAAGAAATACTCTACAGGGGCCGTGGAGGAACTGAAGGCTGGAGTTGGATCACATGACAGGTATCTTGCGGATCTTAACTCCCTGGTGTTTAGTAAGAGGGCTGACGTGATGATAAACGGTGGTACAAACAACATCGGCGACGTGGAGAGCTCACAATTCTCCGAATATAGCAACGGTGTGGCTGATAAAAAGACGTTGGGGGCATCAGGCAGGTTCTCGTTCAAGGGGAAAACTTTCGATGACATGATAAGAGGCGACTACAGTGTGGGAACCACCCGTGGACACCATATCAGTCGGACCGCGACGGAAAACTATCTGCAAGGTGGAAACCTATTCACGTCGGCAGACAACGACAGTCATGATAAGTCTTTATCGGTCACCTCGCGCAACTTCTTCAGCAAGCGTGTCAAAAACCAAATTCTCAGGGCTAATGTCCAAGTGTTCTATGATAATTCCAGACAAGACGGTTTGTTCAGGTCGGGCCTCTTTGATACGAAACCGCTCGACAACACGGCATGGCTGGACTCACTGTCTCAGTGGGACGGCGTGTCAGTCACGCCTTTCCATGGAGCCATAAACCGGGTCGTCGCGCAAAATTTGACGAGACGCTCAATGTTGAAAACCATGATTGACGTGTCTAGCCGTGTGGCTTTTGGGAAGACTGGAGGACGGTATGGCAACATGGTAGATTGGAGCCTTGGGATGAAATACGACATGGGCAATGACAAGACTTTCAACATAAACAATCTCGATTATTTCGAAGACGGTAGCAAGGACTATCGCGACAATTACTACTACAAGCCGTCAAAGAGATACGAGGCCAACTTGCAGGCGTCCTACGGTCACAGGCTTACGCGCAAGTCAGATCACGTCAACTCCCTTTTTGCCTATTTCTCAGGATCGTTCTCGCATGAGTACGACACGAGCGACAACAACCTTTATCGTCTCGACCGCCTTGTCGACTATGATTCGAGTCGTTATCCGCTTGGCATGCTGCCATCGTCGGCCGATGACCTTATGTCTGTGCTCGACATCACCAACAGCAGTCGCAATCGCAGTTGGAACACGAATGGCAACGGAACCGTAAGGCTTGAGATGAAACACGGCGATGGAATGACGATTCCGCAATTGACGGCAAAGCTGACTCTACCAATGACATGGCGAAGGGAGCGCATCTCTTATATGCAGCAAAACAACTACGACAAGACGCGCTACGCGGTGCTGTTCGCCCCACAGCTTGCCGCTGGTTACAGTCGTACAGACTCTTTGGGCACGCGCTCGCTAAACTTCACTTACGGCACCACGCCGTCGCTGCCGCGGCTGCTGACGCTTCTCGGCGTGCGCAACGATGACAACCCTCTCTTCGTGAGGTTGGGAAACTCGGAACTCAAGCAGAGTAGAAACCATGCGTTGTCGTTGGTTTTCAGCAGCATGTCCAGCGGCAAGGGAAACACGTCGTGGACCATAAGGACGGGGGCAAATATTCTGCAAGATGCCTTCGGGACAAAAGTGACTTACGACCGCGCCACTGGACAGGCCACGTCGCAACAGGTAAACGTCAACGGCAACTGGTCGGTGAACGGCTCAGTGGAACTTAACCGCGGACTGGATGCCAACCACAACTTTGACCTCTCGGCATCTCTGAATTCGGATTATTCACGTAATACAGACCTCAACCAAACGATGACAGGAAGCGGATACGCCAAAGGTAATGTTGACGGTAAATCAAAGGTCTATACACTAAACTCTGTCGGCTCGGTGACATTGTCCTACCATAAGGGCGCAAAGTTCATGGCCATGCTGATAGCTACGGTCAACAATAATCGTACAATTGGAAGCCGTGACGACTTCATGGCCACAAACGCTACCACCTATTTCGCCACGGCAAGGGTAATGGTCAAACTGCCGATGGGCTTTGAACTCAACAGCAACATCAACGAGATGAAACGCACGGGGTTCAACGATGATACGTTGAACGACAACAGTATCGTGTGGAACGCAAGGCTGACAAAGAGCTTTCTCAAGGGGGCTCTGACGGTCAACCTCGACGCTTTCGACATACTCGGGCAGATAAGCCAGACACAGGTGTTATTGGACAGCCAAGGACGCGCCGAGACTTGGAATAACACTCTCCCGCGCTATGTCCTATTGCATTGCAGCTATAAGTTCAACCTGGGCTTGAAGCGTTGAGGCAACGTCGGGGGTAGCACGCGTAAAATATTCTGCCAAAATTGCAGCGGTTACGAAAAAAATATGTAATTTTGTCACCCAATGAATACGTCAGAACTGCAAAGGATAAGGCAACGCTATAATATCGTGGGCAACTGCGATGATCTGAACCACGCGCTCGATGTGGCGCTACAAGTGGCTCCGACAGACCTTAGTGTGCTTATCGTAGGTGAGAGTGGAGTGGGAAAGGAGATTATCCCCCGCGTGATCCACGACAACTCTCCTCGCCGACGTGAGAAATATTTCGCCATCAACTGTGGCGCCATTCCCGAGGGAACCATCGACAGCGAGCTCTTCGGCCATGAGAAAGGTGCTTATACGGGAGCCGTGGGCGAGGGTGACGGCTATTTTGGCGTGGCAAACAAGGGCACTATCTTCCTCGATGAGGTGGGCGAGCTGCCAATGGCCACGCAGGCAAGGTTGCTTCGCGTGCTTGAGACTGGAGAATATATCCGCGTAGGAGGCCAGGAGATAAGAAAGACCGACGTGCGCATAGTGGCGGCGACGAACGTCAACATGCGCAAGGCCATATCGGAAGGCCGTTTCCGTGAGGATCTTTATTATAGGCTCAATACCATCCCTATTAAGATGCCGCCCCTTCGTGACCGCGGCAACGACATCTTGCTGCTTTTCAGGTTTTTTGCCATGCAGATGGCAGAAAAGTACAGATTGCCTAAGGTGACGCTTACCGATGACGCCAAGCAGTTGCTGCTTCATTATAAGTGGCCAGGAAACGTGCGCCAGTTGAAAAACATCACCGAGCAGATGTCGGTGCTCTCGGAGAAGCGTGAAATCAACGCGCAGGACCTTAAACGTTTCATTCCCGAAGACCCCGAGTCGACCGAACTTTCCACCATCAGCAAGCCCGGCCAGCACTCGTATGAAAGCGAGCGTGAGATACTCTACAAGATTCTTTATGAGCTTCGTGGCAACATCTCAGACCTTCGGCGTGACCTCACGAGCATGCGCAAGCAAATAGACGAGGAACGCGAGTTGAGGCAGGCAGGGATAAGCCATGCGATGATAGACAGTGGGGCGCACGTGCCCGCAATAGTGGATGGTAATAATTATAATGAGAGGCAGCAGTTTAGACAACCGTCGCCGCAAGACGCTGACGCTGAGGAGATAAAGGCGGAAGAACCGGAATGCCTCAACCTTAACGACTTGGGAAGGCAAATGCTGGAAAAGGCCTTGGACAAGAATGGCGGCAACAGGAAAAAGGCCGCGCAGGAACTTGGCATCTCCGACCGCACGCTGTATAGAAGAATTAAGCAATATGGTCTCGATAGCAAAGGATAGTTTTCGTCGCGTGTTCGGCATGCGTGCATTTTGGGGCAAGGGCGTGGCAAAATGGTCATGCCTCACGTTCGTGTTGCTTTTGTTGGCGGCATGCAGCGTGAGCTATGGGCTGAATGGCGCGAGCATAGACTACACCAAGACAAAGACAATTCAGATCACCGACTTTCCCATACGTTCAAGTTATGTTTGGGGACCGATGGGCCCGTTGTTCAACAATGAGCTTAAAGACGTCTTTGCCAACCACACCCGTTTGCAACAAGTAAAGCGCAATGGCGACCTCGTGATAGAGGGTGAGATAACACAGTACACACAACGCAACAAGTCGGTGTCGAGCGAGGGTTACTCTGCCCAGACGGAGCTTTCCATGACAGTGAATGTTCGCTTCACCAACAACAAGAACCACAAGGAAGACTTCGAGAGGCAGTTTACGTCGTCGAAGACTTATGAGACCACACAGAGCTTGTCGAGCGTGCAAGAGGAGCTCGTCACCCAGATGGTAAAGGATCTCACCGACCAGATTTTCAATGCCACGGTAGCCAATTGGTAATCATTTTCCTGAACGACAATAGATGGATATAGCCAACCTTATACAACATCCGGAACTTCTGGACCGCGACACTCTTTATGAGCTTCGCGGCTTGTTGGCATTGTATCCTTACTATCAGTCGGCACGCCTGTTGCTGCTGCAAAACCTCTTTCTGTTGCACGACCCCATGTTTAATGAGGAATTGCGACAAGCCGCGCTCTATATAACAGACCGGAAGGTGATATTCAGCCTCGTGGAGGCGGCGCATTATCAGATGCCGAAATCCCAAACGGCGCAAAGTGAGCAAAGAGGGCAAAACGCGAGAAAGGAAGACAGAACCATCTCTCTCATTGACGACTTCCTGGGCTCCATTCCAGAGGAAGAGCGCCCCGACAAGAAGAAAAAGAAACGTAAGCCAACGCCTGCTGACGCCGCCATCGACTATGTGTCGTATCTGCTCGACACGGAGAGCGAGGAGGATGCTGAAGAAGACGAAACGACCCCACGGATGAAGGGGCAAAGCCTTATCGACGACTTCATAAATAATGACAAAGGTAAAATAAAACTCAAAGAGGAACCCGAATATAAACCCACCATAGAGGAGAATGTTCCTGAGGGCGAAAAAGGCGACAATGAGAGCTATTTTACGGAGACTTTGGCTAAAATTTATATCAAACAAGGGCGATATGAGAAGGCATTGGAAATTATTCAACGATTAAATTTGAATTATCCGAAAAAAAATGCTTACTTTGCAGACCAAATGCGTTTCCTTGAGAAACTGATACTCAACGACAGGAATAAAAGCAATAAATAAGTAAAGAAAAATAAATAAAAAATAAGTAAGAAAATGTACACATTATTCATCGTACTCATCGTGCTGGCATCGCTGCTAATGATTTTCATCGTGCTCATCCAAGAGTCTAAGGGCGGTGGCTTGGCAAGCAACTTCTCATCAACCAACTCAATCATGGGCGTACGCAAGACCACGAATTTCGTGGAGAAGGCCACTTGGGGTCTCGCTGTCGCTATGGTCGTGTTCAGCATCGTTTGCGCTTACACGGCTCCTAAGGCCGCTACAGATGGAAGCGTGCTTGAGAATGCCGCTGCTCAGCAACAGAGCACCAACGCTGCCAACACTCAAGGCTTCGGAGCTGCCCAGGCTCCTGCGCAGGACACTAAAGCTCCTGCAGCGCAAGGTGCACAGGCTCCTGCCAAGGAGGCTCCTGCAACACCGGCAAACTAAAGAATACATCTGCTTATATAAAGAAGTGTGCCAATAAGCATTGGCACACCTTTTTAATTGATTTTGACAAAGAAAGTTCTTGTCTTTGTCACAGAGACTATTGTTGTTGACAAGGAGAATTGTCGACGCGTAAATGGTTTAATGGCATAAAAAAAGGATGCTTTTGGGGCATCCTTTTGAATTGATTAAACAACAAGTGTCATAATCTGGTTTTCAAGCCAGTTTGCTTGATTTTGAACTGGTCAAAGACATCGCCATTTTCAACGGTCAATTCCATAAAGCGATTATCATCGGACGTTGTTGGCAAAACGGTAATGGTCAGTACATTGCCTTCGCTTTTTGCGGTCATCCAATTCGATTGTATGGAATCTTTTTTGCCATCCCCATCAAAGGATTTCTTTCCCGTCTCTTCGGCTTCTGACTCGCTAATGTTGATTAGCCAAACGGAACTATAGTTCACACACCAAAAAGTAAGGGTTCCTCCCTCTGACGGTAAATGGATATAGCCGTCGCTTGATGTCTTCACATCTGTTATCCACTTCATCGGATCCCAATCACCATCCTCTTTGCTGCATGATGTCATGAGAAACGGAAGGACTATTAGTGCAATCAAGAGTGCTCTCTTTTTCATGTCTTTACGATTGGCATTTTTAGATAAAATGCAAAATGCGGTAAAATATTGCGTGCGGAAGTAAAAATAAAACATGGGCTGATGAAAATAAATGCCTTGAACGGCTCTTTTGCGATTTTCCGAAAGCCGTTTGCAAGAAATCTAAAGTCGTAATCTTCTGGTTTTCATAATTTTGCGTCATAATACAAAAACAAATAAAAACCTGTAGTTTATGACTTTATTAATGATTGTAGAGCTGCTCGTTGTGTTGGTGGCTCTTTGGGTGGGAGCACGTTATGGCTCCTTGGCATTAGGCGCGATATCAGGCATTGGCCTCGCTATCCTAGTGTTTGGTTTTCAACTCAAGCCAGGCAATCCGCCCACAGACGTTATATACATTATAATAGCAGCCGTGACTTGTGCCGGCATGCTTCAGGCTTCGGGCGGCATGGACTGGATGATTCAGATAGCCGAACGTTTGTTGCGTCGCCATCCTGAGCGTATCACCATTCTCGCTCCGTTCACAACTTTCTTCCTTACCGTACTCGTGGGCACAGGCCACGTTGTCTACACGCTCATGCCAATCATCTGCGACATTGCGCTAAAGAAAGGCATACGTCCCGAGCGTCCTTGTGGCATTGCGAGCATTGCCTCGCAGATAGGAATCACTTGCTCGCCGATAGCCGCTGCCGTTGTGGCATTTTCGGCCATAAGCATGGAGAATGGCTTTCATGTATCGGGCGTGCAGATTATCCTCACCAACTTGCCAGCTTGCATCATAGGTATATTGTTTGCCGTGGCAGTGAGTTGGCATCGCGGACTTGACCTTGACAAGGATCCCAAGTTCCAAGCTCTTATCAAGGATCCAGCAAAGCGTGAATATGTATATGGTAGCAATGCCACGACTCTCGACCTCAAGATTGCCCCGGAAAGCAAGCGTGCCGTTTTGATCTTCCTTGGAGCATTGACGTTTATCGTTATCATTTCCATCGCAAGCATGGCAGGAATTAACCTTTTGCCGACTTATGATAAGGTAGCAGTCGTCAGTGGAGGCCCGGAGGCCGTGACGCTTGCCAATGGCGTAACCGAGACCGCGAAGCAACTCGCAAAGGCCGGTGTAGTGCTTGCAGGGGTGACAGAGACCGTGAGACAGCCTTTGTCAATGAATATCGTAATCCAGATAACGATGATAACAGCCGCCGCATTGATGATAGTCTTCTGTAAGGCTAAGCCCAAGAAGGCCATCAGTGGTGCCGTGTGGCAGAATGGTATGGTTGCGGTTATAGCCATCTATGGCATAGCATGGATGAGCGATACTTATTTTGCCAACTACCAACCAGAGATACAGGCTCTTCTCGTGGATCTCGTTAAGTCGTATCCTTGGACTATAGCCATAGCTTTCTTCTTGGTCTCAGTGCTTATCAATTCTCAAGGAGCCGTGGTGGTATCAATGTTGCCGCTTGCCTATTCGCTCGGCATCGAAGGTTGGGTGTTGCTTGGTGTCATGCCGTCGATATATGGTTATTTCTTCATTCCCAACTATCCTTCCGACATCGCTACCGTCAATTTCGACCGCTCCGGCACAACCGTCATTGGCAAGTATTTGCTCAACCACTCGTTCATGTTGCCAGGACTTGTGCATGTTGTTACCGCGACCATTGCGGGACTTGGCATCAGCTATGTCTACCACTTCTGGTTCGGGCTTTATTGATGTGAACTCCTGAAGGATTTAAGCGAGCGCCTTATTTGTGAAGGCGCTCGCTTGGCGTCATGCCGAATTGCTTCTTGAATGCCACAGAGAAGTGGGCAGCCGTGCCGAACCCAGTCATCACAGCCACCTCGGAGACCGTATGCGTGCCTTCGCTCAACAATTGCGCGGCACGGTTGAGCTTGTATTTGCGGAAGAACACGCCAGGCGTATCGCCCGTGAGTTGTTTCAACTTGTAGTTGAATTTCGATTGACTGATTAAAAGGTCGTGGCATACCGTAGCCACGTTAAGATCCATCTCCGCTGAACGGCGCTTCATGAGGGCATACAGTTCGTCCATGAATTCTCGGTCAGGCTCAGATATGGTGTCGCTGATATCATCAGCCTGCTTCGTCTCCGTGCTTTCACCAAGACGGCGGCGCATGGTCTGGATATTGTCAAGTTGCGACTTTACGAGAGCCTTGAGATACTCGGGGTCGAACGGTTTAGTGACATAAGCCACAGCGCCAAGCCGCAAGCCGTGAACCTGCTCGTCTGTGTTAGACTTTGCCGTTATCATCACCACCGGTATGTGGCTCGTGGCAAGGTCTTCCTTTATCTTTCGGCACATTTCGTAGCCAGACATCTTACCCATTATGACATCGCTCAGCACGATGTCTGGGCAAGTCTCCTTGATGTCGGTAAGCGCGTCTTCAGCGGAATAACGGTTCACCACGTCGAAGTCGGCCTCGAAGATCGACTTGATGTAGGTTGCTACATCGGTGTCGTCGTCAACAACCAGTATCTTCTTTCGCTCTTTTCCCGAACCTTGGAGGTTGGTATCAGCCGTGCGCAAAGGCTCTTCTGTTATAGGGCTGTGGCTTATGGGTATCTGCATTACCCTCTTTTGCTCTGTGTCTTGCTCCGATGAGTCATAAGCGTCGCGCACCGCGGGCAATGCGAAACTGAACATCACACCCTGCCCTGTGTTCTCCACCTTTATCCATCCATGGTGAAGCTCAACCAAACGATGAACATAATACAGTCCTATGCCGGTGCCCCAACCGTAATGGTGGCTACCAGTTGTGTCGGCCAATTGATAATAGCGTTTGAACACGTCGCCTATTCGTTCCTGGGGGATAAACGATCCGCTGTTGAAGACGCTTGCCTTGAGCGTTGCCATACCATCTGCGTCACCTGCCTTTGGGAAGCCTTGATGGTTTTCACTCCGCCCAAAGGTGAGCGTAATTCTTATTGTTCCCCCGTCAGGAGTGTGCTTCAAGGCGTTTGTGAACAAGTTGCTCATTATCTTCTCAAACTTGTCGGCATCCATCAATACGTCATCGGCGTTGGCATCAATGTCGCAATCCAGGGCTATGCAGCGTACACGTGCCGACTCCTCAAAGGTCATGACAAGCTGGCGCAATAGCTCGGCGGCATCCACATGAGCCACCCTAAGCCTCAAAGCGTCGGTCTCCAGTTGGTTGAAATCTAGCATTTGGTCTATGAGCCGCAGCATGCGGTTAACGCTCATGCACACACGGTTGATGGTGTTTTGTGCCTGTTGTGGCAACGAATTGTCGGAGCGCAACGACAAGAGCGGCCCGGCGATGACGGTGATGGGGTTGCGAAACTCGTGGGAGATGTTGGCAAAGAAACTCATGTTCATCTCGTTGGCGCGTTTTTCGAGTTCGCGCTCATGTTGCTCCTCCATTAGTCGCATGTTGTTGGTGCGAAGGCGAAGGTAAAGCGAGTTTATGACATATAAGATAAGCAGGGTGAAGACGGCATAGGCAAACAATGCTGCAGGCGATGCCCACCATGCTGGGCGTACGCGGATAGAGATGGTTTGTTCGCCTTTTGGCGACAACCCTGCGGATGTGACCGACCTTAACCGAAATACGTATTTCCCTGGTGGCAGATTGGCATACTGAGCATCATGACGATATGTAGGTTTATGCCATTGTCGGTCGTAACCGTCGAGGCGGTATTGAAAGGCGAGAGCGGTGGCGCGACCATATTCGGGAGTGAAGAAAGATATGTCGATGGTGTTCTCGTCGTGTGCCAGCGCATAGTGGGAGCCATTGCTTATATTGCCGCCCAGCGTGAGTTGTTTGCCCCTTTGGGTTGTTATGTTGATGGCATAGATGCGTGGCGCGGCCTTATTTACTGTCTCATTGCTGCCCGACTTAAACATATAGCAACCGTCGGAACTTCCTAACACGATCCTGCCGTCTGGCATTACACATAGGGCATTGTCGAAATATTGCCTGTTCCACTCGTTAACGCTCGATGACAGCATGCCGTTTGTAGTTGCCGTGCCGGTGTTCGGATCGTAGCATACGACATCTTTCAGAGTTGTTATCCAAAGTCGTCTCTGAGGGTCTTCACCTATTCCCTGCACGTGCACGTCGTCAAGGAAGTTCATCCTCTCTATCTTGTGGGTGCGCATGTCGAGACGGTAGAGCCCAAAACGCTTAGTGCCCAACCACACGTTGCCGTAGGAGTCTTCTAGCGCGAACGCGGGGTCAATGTTGCCTTCTTTGGGAGCGCCACGCGTCTTCAGTGCCTGTGCGTGACGTGAGTTTGGGTTGTAGAGCATGATGTTCATGTTTCTCATGAACATCAGCACGCGTCCGTCGTGCAGGGTAGTCAGTTGTGTCTCCTCGTCAAGCCATTGGCTGTCGATGTCCATGCGGCAAGGCGTGGTCGCGCCATAGTCGAAACTCAGCAGGCCGTTGCTGCTGCTCACGAAAAGTCGCTTGCCAGACTTGGTCCCGGAGCCTAGCACGGTGGTGAGGTCATTTGACCCGTAAGCATTGCTTTCTATGACGGGCTGGCTTCCGTTGAGGCGGCAACTTGCCACTTGCCTGTTGCCTACGAGCCATACGTGGGTGTTGTCGAACGCGATGGCATGGTTCAGCTCGCGGCGTCCTGAAGGAACGCTGTCAAAAATCTGGTTGTAAAAGCGCTCGTAGACGTTGTTGCCTGTCTTGTCGGCCACATACATGCGTCGTGTCGTGCCGGCTATTATGTTGTCGCCAACCCGTGCCAGGCACGTTACATCCTTGCCGCGCGAACGCGAACATAGGGAGTTGTCGTTGACCGACTTGAATCTTGTTGTCTGATCTGACACTACTTGATAGCCGGCATTGCGGAATCCGACCCAAACGCAACCAGAGGAGTCCCTGAACGAGCATGTTATGAGTTGTTGAGGCTTTTGCAGCGAATATGGAGCATCGGGTATGTCGGTTCTTGTCGTTATCGGTTGTGCTTTCTTGGCACTTGCCGCTCTCACGCCTTTTGGCCCGACGATATAGCAAACTTTGTGGCGTGAGGTAGACACTATTATGTCGTCGGGGTTGTCGCCTTCGCCAATCGCGGTTACGTCGCAGTCGGTCTTTGGCAAGGCGAACCTCGTGAAGCGACCTGCTCCGAGATACATTGCCAAGCCGTTTTGCGTGCCTATCCACATGCGCCCATGGCAATCATGGTGAATCACGTTTATGTAGTCGTCGGGCAGGGCCGTGGCGTCGTGAGCGTCATGGAAAAACTGTATATACGTCTTGCCGTCATACACATTGATGCCGGCCGACGTGCCAATCCATACCAATCCCATGCTGTCTTGAGCCATTGCCGTGACATTGAGCGAAGACAGCATATTGTCGGTTGCGGTGTGCCTTCCCACGGGCACGAGCTTTTCGGAAGTGTGCCGGCGTGTAGGATCTGCTATATAGGCAACGGAAAGAACGCCAAACAAAAGGGTGGATATTGCGACGACGAGTTTTCTCATTTATTTCTTGTATTCCATGTGTACCATCACCGGATAGTGGTCGGAAGGCGCGCGGCGGTCACGCTCCTTGAAATCGATTTCCGATGGAGCATCGTCACCTTTTTGCGTCTCAGCCTCCTTTGGTGTCCAGTAGGCGTTGGTGAGGATGCCATAACGGTCTACGGCGAACTCTGGCGACACGAACACGTGGTCTATGCGCGACGACGACCAGAAGTTGGTGTTGAACGAGTTGAACGTGCCGTTCTCGGCAAAGCGCAAGCGTGCGGCAGTATAGCTATCCTTGAGGATGCCCGAGTCGGTGAATATCTTGAATATCTCGTTGTTTTGGTCCACGTTGAAATCGCCCGTTACGACGACCGGCGCACCCTTGGCTATTTCGTGTATTTTCTTCACTATGAGCTTGGCTGCCTCGCGGCGTGCCACTATTCCCACATGATCCATGTGGAGGTTGAAATGGAAGAAGCGGAAGCCAGTGGACTTTTGCTTGAACTCGCCCCATGTGCATATTCTTATGCAAGCGGCGTCCCATCCCAATTTTGGCTTGTCGGGAGTCTCG
This sequence comes from Lachnospiraceae bacterium, assembly GCA_963660075.1. Classification (GTDB taxonomy): domain Bacteria; phylum Bacteroidota; class Bacteroidia; order Bacteroidales; family Bacteroidaceae; genus Prevotella. The sequence goes on along the minus strand of CAVKWN010000001.1, from coordinate 61,006 downwards.
TTGAGCCAAAAGTTGCCATTGTTGAGCAACGCGAGGTGGTCTTTCTTGTAGAACAGGGCTGAGTATTCGCCGGCTTCCTTGCCGTCGTCGCGGCCAATGCCGATATAGTCGTAGTTGTCGAGGCTGGCCCTTAGGTCGCGAAGTTGGCCAACGAGCACTTCTTGGGTGCCGAACACGTCGGGAGCCTCGAAGTTTATCATGTCGCAAATCACCTTGCAGCGTGTTGCCCACACCTCGCCTTTCTTCTCGTCGCCACTGTTGCGATTGCGAATGTTGTAGGTCCCGACGAAGATAGATTGCGCGCTCGTTGCCAACGCGAAGAGGAGGGACACTGATGATAAGAAGATCTTTTTCATGATTAGGTTTTCTGGTTGTCGATTGTTTAGTTATTATGGGCGGAATTGTCTCTCACCCACGATGTCACGAATTTCCTCAGCTCAATGATGCTTTTCTGTGGGTCCGTGTAGCTATCGTGTTTCCATTTGTTGATAATCTCGTTGGCCTTTTCCAGTTCTTCTTCGTTATGCTTCTCGAAGTAGAACAAAAGGTGTGCCATTGGCAATATGAGGTTGTTTGCCTTTAGCCTTGGCAGCACCTTTAAGAGTTCCAGACGTGGCTTGTCAGTGTCCTCTTCCAGCGCGAGGCACGCGGCGTAGAACGCGAAGAAGAAGCGTGCCTTGTCGTTGGGAAGGTACGTCTTGCACATCTTTAGCGACTCCATCGTTTGCCTTATCTCGCAAACAACAAGGTCGCGACTCCCCAACTTGCAATAGTCCTTGCCCATAATCAAGCCAATTGCCATCCTCGTCAGGATTTGGATGTCTTTGTCCACGTTGGCCGACTTCCTCACCGTGACGGTTATGGGTTTTACGTATTGCGGTTTCAAGCTAACGGCGGCGATAGCCACACCTGGCAAACTGACCACTAGATGTTTTCCTTTCTTGCCAGGCAGGCTTTGCACGATGCCGGTGACTCCCTCGAAAGGGCCGTCCATGATTTTCACCTTGCTGCCCTTGGCTATATTAAGCTCCTCGGGCTTGAAATACGTGATCTGTGCGCCTTCCACGTCGTTGACTTTCTGGAAGTTGAGCATCTCGTTGTCGCGTATCTGCAGGTATTTCACGGTTCCGTCCCTCATGAGCTGGCGCTTCAGGAAGAGATAGCCTTTCAGGCGGCTTGTGTCTTTGAAGTTGATGAGGTCTTTTCGCGTTCCTCTCACGAACACGAGCCCGGCTATGGCAGGTTGCAACACACGGGTCTTCTTGCCAAGCCTGTCGCGCAAGCAGTAGCGCATGGGTAGATAAGTTTGGAAACCATGCGCTGAAAGCTCGTCGCGAACCTCCATCTCTTTCCTGTAGCTCACCGCGAAGACATACCAACGGTCAATGGCAATGTCGTCAAGTTCTTGTGAGACGTTTGTGGGCATTATATGCTGGTTATGTCAGAATTATTTCGTCAGGCAGTCGCTTCTCGACGTGCCCACGCAGCTGTTTGGCATCTGTATGTGCAGCATGGCGCAAATGGTTGGCGCAATGTCGGTTACGTGCACTTGTGCGGATGTCTGTCCGTGTGGCACGTTCCATCCATAGAGCAGGAATGGGATGTGGGTGTCGTAAGGGTTCCACACCTGGTGGGTGGTGCCAATATAGCTGTCGGAGCCGTCCACGTCTTCCCAACCAGCCTTTGGCACGATATACACGTCGCCGCTCCTTCCGCGTCTATAGCCGTTCACTATCATCTCGCGTATGGGTTGTGGTATGGTGGTGGTTAGCACTTTCTCGCAGTCGACTGCATAGAGGATGCTGTCGTTTTGTTGCAGCTTGGCGCAGACGGCGGCCTTGACCTCGTCCATCGTCTTTCCTGCTTGCGCGGCGCCTTCCTTGTTGATGTAAACCCATCCGTCGCTCACTTTCTTTATCACGGGGCTGAAGCCAAGCTCCTGCTCCAGTTGCGCCTTGGCTGGTTTCAGCGTGTTGCGGAAGTCCAAGCCGCCTGCCGGCATATGGTGAGCCTTGAGGAAGTTGTGGTTGTGGGAGCCGCCGTGGTCGGCAGAAAGGAACATGAGCCATTGACCCTTGCCCACTTTCTCGTCGAGGGTCTTGATGAAATGTGCGAGCTGGTTGTCGAGCTCCATGTATGCGTCGTGGTTCTCCTTGCCGCGAGTGCCGTAGGTGTGGCTCAGGGCGTCGGTCGA
>CAVKWN010000001.1:0-58565 GCA_963660075.1 Lachnospiraceae bacterium | reverse complement strand
CCGGCAGGCATGATGGCTGCGCGGTCTTTCAGCGCCACGCCAACCACCTTGCCATTGAAGTTGGTGGCAATCTTGAGCATGTCGCCCATGCCCGTAGCCAAGAGGTTGCGTGGCGACATCATGCCCTCTTTGCTGTCAGACCCCACGCTTTTCACGTTGGCGTCGTCGCAACAGTATGACCACTTGTCGTTGATGTAGAAGTTGTTAGACACTATGCCCGTCAGCGCTGGCACGCTGCCAGTGTATATGCTTGAGTGTCCTACGGCAGTCACGGCGGGGAGATAGTTGATGAGCGTGTTCTCGAAGCTGAAGCCATGGTCCACGAGGGTGCGCAAGCCGTCCTTGCGATACTGGTCGTAATAATAATAGAGGTAGTCCCAGCGCATCTGGTCCACCACGACACCAACGACGAGCTTTGGTCTGTTGATTTGGCCAAAAACGCCGAGGGTGGCGAGAAGGCACAACACTACTGTCAGTTTACGTTTCATCATAAAAAAGTTTTTCGTTGTCTTATCTTCTGCAAAGATACTTGTTTTTGTTTACATACACAATTATTTGTCGTTGCAAAACGGTTAAAGATAGTAACGTTTTCATTGTCAAATTGCCCCTGTAAGGGGCGCATAATCCATTATAAGAGATTGTATTATGCGCCCCTTGCAGGGGCAATGTAATTTTATGATTGCGCAAAAATGCAGGGGCTTGGCTCTACGCTATATGGTCACAGGCGCACCACCTGGAAGGTCTGTGCGGGAATTGTCAGGCTGACGGCATTGCCAGAGACCTCGACCTCGCTCTCGCGCGGCACCACGTTGTTGGGCTGTTCGAGAGTGTTAGTGGCCAGCTTGTTGTCGGCGTGCAGCGAGATGACCTGTGCCTTGCTGAGACCCTTGGCACCCTTGAGGGTGACCGTTATCTGCTGTGGCTTGTCGGCGGCGTTGGCAATCTTCAGGATGACCTTTTTCGTGTTCTTGTCGTAGACGGCACTGGCGTAAAGACCATCGTTGCCAGCCACGGCCTTGCCGTCCTCGGTGAGCTGCAGCACGTTGGTGCCCTTGTAGGTGCCGTAAAGCATCTGCACGTACCAGTTGACCGAGCGCACGCTCTTGAGGTTGTCGAACCAAATGAGGTCAGGGCGCCACTGCCAGCCTTCGACATGGGCGAAGAGCGGAGCGTAGGTGCACTGCCACACCACGTCGGCGTTGCGCTCCAGGCCAGTCATGAAGGCAGCCTCGGAGAGGGCGGCCTCCCAGTTGTTCTTGGCCACGGTGGGCTGATTGTCGACACCTTTCACGTGAGAGGCATACTCGCCGGCAAACACCTTCGGGCCCTTGCGGTCGTAGTTGTCGTAGCGCTTGGCGTTGTTCAGGAACCACTCGGGACTCATGTAGTAGTGCTCGTCCACGAGGTCGACGTTGAGCTTGCGCATTTCTTGCCAACCGTATTCGAAGTCCTTGCCCTCGGCAGATGGACCGGAAGAGCCGCATATCTTAATGTCGGGATATTTGGCACGTATCTGCTCCACAAACTTCTTGAGGCGTTCGGGATAGAGCGATCCCCACTGCTCGTTGCCTATTCCCACCTGTTTCAATCCGAAAGGCTTGGGATGGCCCATGTCGGCGCGCAGCTTGCCCCACTTGGTGTTCACGTCGCCGTTGGCAAACTCTATGAGGTCGAGGGCGTCGTCGATGTAGCTCTGCAGGTTGTCCACGGCTACGTGGGCATTCTTGTCGTCATCACTGTTCTGATACTGGCAGGCCAGGCCGCAGCTCAGCACAGGCAACGGCTGGGCTCCGATCTTCTCGGACAGCAGGAAAAACTCGTAGAAGCCGAGTCCGTAGGTCTGGTAGTAGTTGGGGTAGAGGCGGTGTGGGAAGGTGTAGTTCCACCTGTTCTCGTTGAGTGGGCGGTTCTCTGCCGGTCCCACTGAGTTCTTCCACTGGTAGCGTGTTTCCAGGTCGGTGCCCTCCACTATGCATCCGCCGGGGAAGCGGAAAATGCCAGGATGCAGGTCTTCAAGGTCTTTCACGAGGTCGGCGCGCAAGCCGTTCCAGTTGTCAGCCGGGAAGAGGCTCACGTGGTCGAGGTCCACGGTCTCCGCGCCCTTCTCCAGATAGATGCGCATCAGGCCCTTGGGGTCGGTCTTTGAGGAGGTCAGCGTGGCGGTGTATTTCTGCCACTTGTTGTTGGTGATGGTGATGGTCTGCTTGTCGATCACCTCGTTGTCGGCACCCACCAGTTCCACTCGTATCGTGGCCTTTTTGCCGTCCAGCAGGTGAAGGCGTGCATAGACGGCGAAATCATATTTCATGTCCTTCTTCAGTCCCATGCCGAAGAAGCCTCGGTTTTCCAGTCCGGTCTGCTTCTCGCGGGCGCCCGCGCTCTCCAGCACCACGTAGTGTGGGTTGCGGTCGAATGCCGGCTTCACGTCGCTGATGCTGACGTTGCCAAAGGTGCTCCATCCCATGAGGCGGTCGGGGAACTCGAAGCTGCGGTTCTCTACCATCTCGGCGTAGAGGCCGCCGTCGGCGCCGAAGTTGATGTCCTCGAAGAAAATGCCGTACATGGTGGATTGTACGGGCGCGCCCGGTTTGGTGTTGACCGTGAGCTGGCGGGTCTGAGCCTGCGTGCCCATAAGCAACATTGTGGCCAGCCCGGTAAGTAATAGTCGATGTTTCATGATGGAATATAATTTAGATTATTTCTGCGGTATCTCTGGGACGGTCAGGGTTTTCGCTGTCCGTCCATGTCTCTTTTGCAAAGTTACGAAAAAAATGTTATTAGGAGACATTGAAGTAGGGTAAAAATTACACTTTTTGCATATTAAATACATTATATTGATTGGAAAACAAATATAAAGGGCTGGCACCTCGCGAGAAGTGCCAGCCCTAATTCGTGGTTCTTGTGAATTTTTTAGCGTATTGTGGATATTATCACAGTAAGGTCAGTTGCCAGGCGTGCATTAGTTGTATGCCGACTCTCCGTGCTCGTAGATGTCGAGACCTTCCTCCTCCACGCGCTTGTCCACGCGCAGACCTATTGTCTTGTCTACCGCCACATACAATATATATGTAACAATCGTACTGAACACTATCGACACGAGCGTGGCCACTACCTGCACGCCGAGCTGGTGCCAGTCGCCATAGAGCGCGCCCTGCACTCCGTCTTCGCCAGTGACGCAACGCGTGGCAAACACGCCGGTGAGCAGTGATCCCACGATACCGCCCATGCCGTGCACGCCGAAAGCGTCGAGCGCGTCGTCGTATTTGAAAAACGGCTTAACCACTGCCACCATCACGAAGCATACTATCGGCGTGATGATGCCTATGGCAAACGCGCCAAGCAGGTCGGTGGAGCCAGCGGCAGGCGTTATGGCCACGAGTCCTGCCACCGCGCCCGTGCATGCGCCCACGGTGGTTGGCTTCTTGTTGCACGTCCAGTCGATAACCATCCACGTCACGGCAGCCGCGGCAGCTGCCACGTGAGTCACGAGGAGGGCGTTGGCTGCGATGCCATCAGCGCACAGTCCGCTTCCGGCATTGAAACCGAACCATCCCAGCCAAAGGAACGACGTGCCCATGAACACTGTGGTGACGTTGTGGGGCATAATGGCATGTCCCTTCTCATAATCGTCGCGTCGGCCTATCATAAGAGCCATCACGAGAGCCGACACACCTGCGTTGATGTGCACCACGGTGCCACCGGCAAAGTCGATAGCGCCGATCTGTTGCAGGAATCCGCCGCCCCACACCCAATGGGCCATTGGGAAGTAGGCTATCACCACCCAAAGGATGATGAACACCATGTAGCCCTTGAACTTTATGCGCTCGGCAAACGCTCCGAGGATGAGGGCTGGCGTGATGAGCGAGAACATGCACTGGAACATGGCGAATGCCGCCTCGGGAATGCCTGTCTCGGTGACCGTAGTGGGGGTGATGCCGTGCAGGAAGCACTTGTCGAAACCGCCCATGACGGCCCAGAGCGGCGAACCGCTCTCCTTGAAGCCAGTGCCGAAAGCCCACGAGTAACCTATTGCCACCCAGAGCAGCGTCACCACGCCCACGATGAGCATTGTCTGCATTATCACGCTGAGCACGTTTTTCTGCCTCACGAGACCTCCGTAAAACAAGGCTATGCCCGGGATGCTCATCAAGAGCACGAGTATAGTAGCCATAATCATCCACGCCGTGTTGCCGGTGTCGAGTGCAGTTGTCAAAAGTAATGTAGTTGTCATATCCTAAAAATCTTTTTACTTCTTAATAATGTGTTTGATATACCGCCACGCTTTCAGTCCCGTCGCGGGCAAGTGGCGGCAGGGTAGGGTTATTTTTCCTGTTCGGCGTTGTACAAGGCAATGTCGCCACGCTCGCCTGTGCGTATGCGCACGGCATCCTCGATGGGGATTATGAATATGCGGCCGTCGCCAATCTCGCCCGTTTGGGCGGCGTTCAGAATGGCGTTCATGGCACGCTCCACGTTCTTGTCGCGCACCACGAGCGAAACGAGTATGCGTTCTATGCTGCTCGTGTCGTAGACTATGCCCCTGTAGATACGGCCCTGACGCGCCTTGCCCACGCCACGCACGTCATAGTAGGAGAACCATTCAATGTCGGCGGCGAGCAATGCCTGCTTCACATCCTCAAAGCGCGACTTGCGGATAATGGCTTCAATTTTCTTCATGTCTGTTTCTTTTAGTGTTGTAAAAATGGAATATTCTGTCTTTGTGTAACCATGCGGCTGCAAAATTACAACAAAATGTCGAATAATAAAGCATTTTTCTAACAAAAATATCAAATAATGTTGTTAATCTTTTGCCATGCATCAAAAAGTGTACGCAAATATGACAAATTGATCACATTAAATGGTTATCTTTGCAGATGTGGAACGTTATGACCTAACGCAATAACAAACAGAGAATAATGGAAACAATCAAGAACGACAAGCTCACGCTTACCATCTCCGGGCATGGCGCTGAGCTGCAAAGCATCAAGGACAATGGTGGGGAGGAGTATCTGTGGCAAGGCGACCCGGCTTATTGGGGACGGCGCTCGCCAATACTCTTCCCTATCGTGGGCACGGTGTGGAACAACGCTTACCGCGTGAACGGGCAGGAGTATGATCTCTCGCGTCATGGCTTTGCCCGCGACCACGACTTCACGATTCTTGCCAAAGGCGACAACCAGGTGGTTTATGGCCTGCACGACAACGCGGAGACGATGAAGGTCTATCCCTTCCGTTTCAACCTCGCCGTGAGTTATAAGTTGACCGGCAACAAGATTCGCGTGGTGTGGCACGTGGAGAACACCGACGGCAAGCCCATCTATTTCCAGATAGGCGGTCACCCTGCCTTTATCGTGCCAGGGGCGAAGAAGGGCGAGCCGGTGAAGGGTGCGCTACGTTTCGACAATGCTGAGCCCATGCGCGTGTTCATCAGCAAGGAAGGCTTCCTCACCAGGGGCTATCATGAGGTGGCTACCGACAACGGTCTCTTCCCGTTCACGGAAGACACCTTCAAGGACGATGCCATCGTCTTCGACCACAGTCAGGTTCACCACGTGGAGTTGCTGGATGAGGCAGGCAAGCCGCACGTGACGCTCGACTTCAAGACCCCTGCCGTGGGCATCTGGACACCTTGCGGCAAGCACGCGCCTTTCATCTGCGTGGAGCCATGGTATGGCGTGACCGACTGGGCTGAATTTGACGGGGAGTTCAAAGATAAATACCTCATGAACAAGCTCTTGCCGGGGAGCAGCTTCATGAGCGAGTATGTCATCACGATAGGCTGAAAAAATCCCATCGGCTTTACAGTGCAAAGCCGATGGGATATCAGTGCAATGTCAACGGCTTTTCAGTGCAAAGCCGCCGCTATTTCAGTGGAAAGTCGGAAGGGGTGTCCGTGGCAAGGTTAAACGATGTCTGCGATATCGCTGAACGACTCGACGCGTAAGAGCCGGGGAAAGAAGCCTTCTTCCTCGGCTTTTTCCATTTGCCATTGCAGCTCGTAAGGCACGTGGATGGCGTATCCGCCAAGGTTAAGCACTGGCAGGATGTCGCTCTTGAACGAGTTGCCGACCATGCACAGCTGGTCGATGCGCACGTTGAAAAGCTGGCAGAGGTGCTTGTATTCGTGTGCGGTCTTGTCGGCCACCACGATGCAGTCGTCGAAGAAAGGTGAGAGCCTTGACCTCTTGAACTTGTTTTCCTGGTCGAGGTTGTCGCCCTTGGTGAAAACCACCATCTTGTGTCTGCCGCTGTCGTGCAGTGTCCTCAGCGTTTGCTCCACGCCCGGCAATGGCGTTGCGGGCATGTTGAGAAGGCTCTTGCCGAGGTCCATGATTCGCGTCAGGGTGTCGCAGTCTACCTTTCCGCCGGATATTTTGATGGCGTTTTCGATGAGCGAGATCGTGAACGCCTTGCTGCCGTAGCCGAGCAGGGCCATGTTGGCAGTCTCCGTGCTGAAGAGGCTTGTCGCTATTTCTTCCTTGCTGCCGTAGCGTGAGAGCAGTTGGCAATAGCTGTCCTCCACTTCGTTGAAGTGGCCTTGGCAGTCCCAAAGCGTGTCGTCGGCATCGAATGCCAAAAGGCTTATGCCGCTATCTCTCAAGTGTTTCAAACAAGATTTTCCCATCTGTTAGGACGATAATTTTTGATTCATGTTGATGGAATGTCGCATTGGAAGCCTTCTTGCGGATTTTCTCACACGGATTAAAAAGATTTTAAAGATGTCGGCTTCGCCGATTACACATAAATTAATTACCGCGTAGCCGCTTGCGGCGTAGCAATCTTTAAAATCTTTTTAATCCGTGTGCTATAAAATGTGCAAAAGGACACCGCTCACACGGACAAACATTTAACCATGAAACTTCTTTGTTAATTTTTCATCTGGAATACCAATACGCCGCCATTGGCAATGTCGGCGTGGTTGATGGCCGTGCCCTTGACGCGCTTGCCGTTAAGCGTCACGCCGTCGACGAGATAGCGGGCTTGGGCGTAGTTCTCAGCCTTGATGGTGAGCGTCTTGCCGTTCTCCAAGTGCAGCGTGGCGGTCTTGAAGAGGGGCGTGCCGAGCTCATAATCGCAGCTGACGGGGTTGAGAGGGTAGAAGCCCAGCGCGCTGAGCACGTACCACGCCGACATCTGTCCGCAGTCCTCATTGCCGCAGAGACCGGCGGGTGTGTCGTTGTAGAGTTGCGTAAGAATCTCCCTCACGTATTTTTGCGTCTTGTGTGGTTGCCCAATCTTGTTGAAGATGTAGGCGGCATGGTGGCTTGGCTCGTTGCCATGCGCGTATTGCCCTATCATGCCCGTGCTGAAGAGCGGCAACTTGGCGTTTGCCTTGGGCGTATAGGTGAAAAAGCTGTCGAGCTTGGCGGCAAAAGCCTTCTTGCCCACGAGCTTCTCCAGACCCTTTATGTCGTGCTGCACCGACCACATGTAGTGCCATCCGTTGCTCTCGCAGATGTGCGATGTGTACTCGTCGGGCGAATAGTTAGGCTGGAACGTGCCGTCGGCGCGGCGTGGCTGCATGAACGTCGTGCCCTTGCAGTAGACGTTGCGATAGTTTTGCGCGCGTTTGGCGAAAGTCTTGTAGATGTCGGTCTTCCCCATGCTCTTTGCCAGGGCAGCTATGCAAGCGTCGTCGTAGGCATACTCCAAGGTGCGCGACAATGACCAGTCGTCGCCCAAGGTAGGCTCTTTGACGTCGTAGGGCACATATCCGAGCTTCTTGTAAAGCCCTATGCCACGATAGTCGTCCAGGTTGGCGGTGTTGACGCATTGCTTGAGCGCCTCGTTCTTGTCGATGCCTGGCACGCCCTTGAGCACGGCCTCCGCTATCACGGACGCGGCATGATAGCCTATCATCATGTCGGTCTCCGACGACCACATGTTCCAGACGGGAAGCCGGCCGTTCTCCTTGCTGAAAGCCAAGAGCGCGTTTACCATGTCGCCCGCGCGCGACGGGATGAGAAGGTCGTAGAGCGGATGGGCGGCGCGGTAGGTGTCCCACAAGGAGCAGGTCTCATAGTTGTTCCAGCCCGTGGCCTTGTGCTGTTTCCTATCTGCACCGAGATAGGCCCCGTCCACGTCGCACAACAGCGTCGGCGCTGTCATGGCATGATAGAGAGCCGTGTAGAAAACGGTCTGCTGGGCGTCGGTGCCGCCTGTTATCTCTATTCTTCCAAGCTCCTTGTTCCACTCGTCTTCGGCACGCTGGCGCATGGTGTCGAAGTCGAGGCATGACACTTCTGCATCAAGGTTTTTCTTTGCGCCTTCCAAGCCTGTGGGAGAAATGGCAGTCGCCACTATGAGCTGGCTCGGACCGTCGGTGGCGAAACGAATGCGCGCCACCTGCCCTTCGCCATGCTTGTCGGCTCCGAGATAAGATCTCATCACGTCAACCGACTTAATGGGCTGGGAAAAGCGCGTGCGGAACCACACCTTCTGGTTGCGGGCCCATCCGTCGGAGAAGCGGTAGCCCTCGATGGTGAACGAGTCTACCACCATGATCTTGGAATCCTTGGTGGCATCCCAGTTCATGGCCTTGGCAAGGTCGAGAATGACCATGCGCTCCTTGCCGTTGGCGGGGAAGGTGTAGCGTTGCAGGCCACAGCGTGGTGTTGCCGTGAGTTCCACGTTGATGTCATAGTCGGTGAGTCGCACTTGATAATAGCCGGCATGGGCAGTCTCGTCGGCGTGGCTGAAACGAGAGTGCACACCCAGCGGTGCATGGGCTTCACATACGGGCAGTGTCACCGGCATGAACGAGATGTCGTATAAGTCGCCCGCGCCCGTGCCCGACAGATGGGTGTGGCTGAAACCGGCTATCGTGCTGTCGGGATAGAAATATCCGGCTATGCGGTCCCATCCGGGCAATCCGTTGTCGGGGCTGAGCTGTACCATGCCGAAAGGGGCTTGTGCTCCAGGGTATGTGTTGCCAGTGTAGTCGGTTCCTATCAAGGTGCTCACTTTTCGCGCGTAGTTGTCGGCAAGAAGGGCCGAAGGCAACAGGCACGCGAGGAGCGCGGCTATGCAGAGTCTTGTTGTTTTCATGCGTGGTTTTTACGTTTATGGGTGGCGTGGATTGTCGTGTGTGTTGAGGTGGATTGTCGTATGTGTTAGAGGTGGAGAGGAAAAAATAAAGGCCGAGACTTGTTTCTCAAAGCCCGGCCTTGGCGATATAGGCATCTCAAAAAGAGCCTGATAAAAAAGCTATGGTTTTAGTCCATCTTGTCGTCGATCATGTCGAATCCGCAGTATGGCACAAGCACCTTTGGCACGCGGATGCCTTCCGGTGTCTGGTTGTTCTCCAGGATTGTGGCCACGATGCGAGGCAAGGCGAGCGCTGAGCCGTTGAGCGTGTGGCAGAGCTCGATCTTCTTGCTGTCTGAGCGACGGAAACGGCAGTGCAGGCGGTTGGCCTGATAGCTCTCGAAGTTGCTGGTGGAGCTTACCTCCAACCAACGCTTTTGCGCGGCAGACCATGTCTCGAAGTCGACGCAGATGCTTGAGGTGAAGCTCATGTCTCCACCGCAGAGCAGCAGGAGGTGATAAGGAAGTTCCAGCTTCTGGAGCAAGCCCTCAACGTGGTCGAGCATCTCGTGCCATGACTGGTAAGAGTGCTCGGGCGTGTCGATGCGCACAATCTCCACCTTGTCGAATTGGTGCAGGCGGTTGAGGCCGCGCACGTCCTTGCCATAAGAGCCGGCCTCGCGGCGGAAGCAAGCTGAATAGGCGCAACGCTTGATGGGCAGGTCCTTCTCGTCGAGAATCTCGTCGCGGAAGATGTTCGTGACAGGCACCTCGGCTGTAGGGATGAGGAAGAGGTTGTCGAGGTTGGCATGATACATCTGGCCTTCCTTGTCGGGGAGCTGGCCCGTGCCATAGCCCGAAGCCTCGTTCACTACAAATGGAGGCTGAATCTCAAGGTAGCCAGACTTGCGGGCCTCGTCGAGGAAGAAAGCCTCAAGGGCGCGTTGGAAACGAGCCATCTTGCCGATGTAAACCGGGAAGCCAGCACCCGTGATCTTGACGCCGAGGTCGAAGTCGACGAGGTTGAACTTCTTGAGCAAGTCCCAATGGCAGAGCGCGCCTTCGGGCAGCTCCGGCTTCACTCCGCCTTCCTTGATGACAACGTTGCTTGAGGCGTCCTTGCCCTCCGGCACTTCATCGTTGGGGATGTTTGGAATGTCGAGAAGCTCGTGTATCATGTCGGCCTGAGCCTTGTCGTAGACCTCTTGAAGGGCCTTGTCGTCGGCTTTGAGCTCGGCAACCTGAGCCTTGATCTTCTGGGCCTCGTCTTTCTTTCCCTCTTTCATCAGTCCGCCAATCTGCTTGGAGAGCTGGTTCTGCTGTTGCTTGTTGCTATCGAGCTTTTGTTGGGTCTCACGGCGTATCTTGTCGTATTCGAGTACTTTCTCCACGGCTTCGCGCGCGTTGGGGAAATGTTTTTTCTCCAATCCTTTAACTACGCGCTCTGTTTCCTCGGTAATGAGCTTTAATGTAAGCATGACTATGTATGTATTTAAATAGTTTTTCTTTTGATTGCAAAGTTACAAAGAATATGTCATTAATCGCTTTTTTGGCGATATGTTTTACTCAAATTATTTATTTATCCTGTGTGGCAAAATACAAAAAAAGCGGGGCAGACTGAATCTGCTCCGCTTCTATTGGATTGTTAGTGTTGTTCTTACTTTACGTAAACCACGGCGAGACGGTTGGATGTGACGCCCTGTACGCCCTTACCAGACGCGCTGTCTACGATGACGCCACGAGTCTTCAGGTAGTTTGCCACCACGTCGGCACGAGCCTGTGACAGACGGTCGTTAAGCTCCTTGGAACCCTCTGGAGAAGCAGTACCTACGATCTCCACGTGGCTGCCGCTCTTGATGTTGTTGAGGGCCTTCTTCATCTCAGGAACAAGGGCTGACTTGCCCTGCTGGAATGTCACGAAGAAGAGGTTGTCGATGCGGACGGTGTTGGTCTTCTCCTTCTCAACAGGAACTTCCTTCACCACTTCCTTCACCACTTCCTTGACAACCTCCTTAGGCTTCTGTGCGAGCTGAGCGCGGAGGTCGTTGATCTCGTCGTTCAGGGAAGTGAGGTCGAGCTTCTTGAAGTTGTGGGTGCCGTTAGAAGTCTTGAACTTGTAGTTGACACCGACTTGGAGAGCGAGCTGTGCGCAACGCTTGTCCATCTGCACGGCGTCCTTAGGTCCGTGAGTCAGGTTCCAATAGATGCCTGGCTCCACGTAAACCTGCCAAGGCTTGCTTGCGCCGCCGATGTTCCACGCGAATGTCATAGAGGTCTTGGCGGTGAGATCGTTGTCGTCGCCAACGTTTCCTGTCATGCAAACATCCTTGTCGCCATAGTACTTGGTGAAACCAACGCCCAGCTCTGTGCCCACCTCGAACACCTTGTCCTCGTTGTAGCCAAGGAAGAGGTTTGTCCAGTTGATGGTTCCGTTTATGCCGAGGTTGAACGACTTGACGAATGTCTTTGAGTTGAGAACCATGATGGGGTCGTCGTTAAGCTGTGTGACAAAACGGTTGTCACCGAAGTTTGCGAGAGCCTCGACGTTGGCACCGAAAACAGGTGAGAAGTTCTTGCCGAGCTTCAAACCGAAGTTGGGGTTGAGAGGGAATGTTTTGTTAAACGTAAGAGGTGTAGACGCACCAATCTTTGCTCCCAAATACCAATTGTCGAAAAATTTCGCTTTTTGCAGGCCTGTCTGTGCATTGGCGCTGCCACAGCCCATGGCAACAAGGGCCATGGCCAGAATCGCTTTTTTCATAGTGTTAGTTATTTGTTATTTATAATTGCTTTTGCTTAATCTATTGTGCAAAGATATGGTTTTTTTTTGAATGTCGTGTAATGTTTTCAGAAAAAACGATTTTTCCACAGTCTTTTTCTTGATTTATGTTACGCAGAAGGCCTTTTTTCATAAAAAAAGCAGGACACCCACCGGTGCCCTGCCTCTGCCAAAAAAATATAAATTGATAGGTTGGTTACTTTCGCAAGTAACTATCTACTTCAGCAGCAACTTTTCTTCCGCTTGCCAATGCCCTGACCACAAGGCTGGCACCGCTGGCGGCATCTCCCGCCACGAAGACGTTTGCGGGATATTCTGGTTGTTGTGGCTTGAGGAATCCCATGGCAAGCAAGACCATGTCGGCCTTGATGATCTCGGGCTCCTTGGCTGGTTTCATCAATGGGCGTCCGCCGTCGGGGTTTGGCACCCATGTGATTTCTTGTACTTTCACGCCTGTCACCTTGCCGTTCTTGCCAAGGAACTCAAGCGAGTTGATGTTCCAGCGGCGTATGCATCCCTCCTCGTGAGCGAATGTGGTCTTGAGGGTGCGTGGCCAGTTGGGCCATGGGTTTTTAGGGTCTTCAGGACCTTCCACGGGCTTAGGCATGATTTCTATTTGGGTAACGCTCTTTGAGCCTTGACGGTGGGAGGTGCCTATGCAGTCGGAGCCGGTGTCGCCACCTCCTATCACGAGCACGTCCTTGCCTTTGGCGTTGACGAGCACGTCTTTTGAGAACTCCTCGCCTGCGAGCACCCTGTTTTGCTGCGACAGCATCTCAAGCGCGAAATGCACGCCTTTCAACTCACGCCCGGGAATCTTCAGGTCGCGGGCCTGCGGAGTGCCTGTGCATACCACCACGGCATCGAACTCTTTTGAGAGCTGTTCTATAGTGGTCTTCTTGGTATCGCCCAAGGTGTTGTCGTTTTGGATGTTTACTGGCTCTGTCGGGTTTACCGGTACCAGCATCACGCCGAACTCAAACTTTATGCCTTCCATCTTCAGGTATTCCATCTTCCTGTCGATGAGAGCCTTGTTGAGCTTGAAGTTTGGAATGCCATAGCGCAAGAGTCCACCTGCGTTCTCACGAGCGTCGTATACCGTTACCTCGTAGCCTCTTTGGTTCAGTTGTGTAGCTACGCTGAGTCCGGCGGGACCTGCTCCGACCACGGCTACTTTTTTGCCGTTTCGTGCCGGAACGTGAGGATGCACGAAATCCTCGTTGTAGGCGTGCTCAATGATTGCCGCCTCGTTCTCGCGGTTGGTCGTGGGCTCGTGCTCGGTGAGGTTGAGCACGCAAGCCTTCTCGCAAAGGCCAGGGCAAACGCGTCCCGTGAACTCGGGGAAGTCGTTGGTGGCCTTGAGCAACTCGTAGGCGAGTTTCCAATCGCCTTTATATAAAGCGTCGTTCCATTCCGGCATCTTGTTGTGGAGGGGACAAGCCCAATGGCAGAACGGTACGCCGCAATCCATGCACCGGCTTGCCTGCAACTGCCTGTCTCGCGAGTTGAGCGTTTGCTCTACTTCGCCGAAATCGTGTATTCTATCATGTATTGGACGGTAGCCGGCCTCTTTCCGTTCTACCTCCAGAAATCCTCTTGGATTACCCATGTCTTAATGTCTAATTTGTTAATAGTCTCTTTGAATATCGGAAATCTTCTGCTGGAGCTTCTTTACCTGTTCCTCTTGCAGCACGCGTTTGTACTCGATAGGAACGACTTGGATGAAGTCTTCAATGTAACGGTTCCAGTCGTCGAGCATTGTTCTCGCGAGCTTTGAGCCAGTGTAGAGATAATGCTGGCGAACAAGCTCGTGCAGCTCCTTGCGGTACGTGGTCTCCTCCACGAGGTTGATTTCCACCATTCCCATGTTGCAGTAGTAGTCGAAGTCGTGATCCTTGTCCCAGACATAGGCCACGCCACCCGACATGCCTGCCGCGAAGTTGCGTCCGGTCTTTCCGAGCACTACCACGCGACCGCCGGTCATGTACTCGCAACAGTGGTCGCCTGCACCCTCGACGACGGCTATGGCACCAGAGTTTCTTACGGCGAAGCGCTCGCCTACCTTGCCGTTGACATAGAGCTCGCCCGTTGTGGCACCGTAGAGGCCAGTGTTGCCGGCGATGATGTTGTCTTCAGCATTGAAGTTGGACCTGATGGGTGGCAGGATGCTAATACGTCCGCCGGAGAGGCCCTTGGCGAAGTAGTCGTTGGTTTCGCCTTCCAACTTGAAGTTGACACCGTGTACGAGGAACGCGCCGAAGCTCTGTCCAGCTGAGCCCTTGAAGCGAACGTTGATGGTATCGTTGGACAGTCCTTTCTCGCCATATTTCTCGGCAATGATGCCTGAGAGCATGGCGCCAACTGCACGGTTGGTGTTGCGGATGGCAAAGTCGAGGTTGACCTCCTCTTGGTCTTGTATTGACTTTTGCGCACCGGCGATGAGCTGCTGGTCGAGAAGGTTGAAGAGCTCGTGGTCTTGCGTCTTGGTGCAATAGAGGCTCACGTCGCCAGTCTCCTTTTTCTCCATTCGTGAGAAATTGAGGCTGTTCCATTTTGCCTGAACGTTTGCCGGAGCCTTGGCCCAAGTATTGGAAGTGTCGCGCCTCTCAAGCAGCTCTGTATGACCTATGATGTCGTTGAGGCTCGTGAATCCCATCTCGGCAAGGTACTCCCTTACGCGTTGGGCGAGGAACTTGAAGTAGTTTATAACGTAGTGGTAATCGCCACGGAAGTGTTTGCGCAGACGTTCGTCTTGTGTGGCAACACCCATTGGACACGTGTTTGACGAGCACTTGCGCATCATCACGCAACCGAGGGTGATGAGCGGAGTCGTACCGAAACCGAACTCCTCGGCTCCAAGCAACGCCATGATGATGACGTCGCGCGCCGACTTCATCTGTCCGTCCACTTGCAGGCGTGTAAGCGAACGCAGTCCGTTTTTCACGAGAGTCTGCTGTGTCTCGGCAACGCCAATCTCGGGCGATATGCCGGCGAAACGCATCGATGAGGCAGGGCTCGCACCTGTTCCTCCCTCAGCGCCAGATACTACCACGAGGTCTGCCTTTGCCTTGACCACGCCGGCTGCAATCGTGCCCACGCCGCTCTCGGCTACGAGCTTGACGCTGATGGCGGCCTTGGGGTTGACATTCTTCAAGTCGAAGATGAGTTGTTTGAGATCCTCGATCGAGTAGATGTCGTGGTGAGGTGGAGGGGATATGAGTGATATGCCGGGTATGGAGTTACGTGTCTTGGCAATGATCTCGTTCACCTTGAATCCAGGCAATTGGCCACCCTCGCCAGGCTTGGCGCCTTGTGCCACCTTAATTTGTATTTCCTCGGCGTTGACGAGATATTCAGTCGTCACGCCGAAACGTCCCGAAGCCACCTGTTTGGTCTTTGACGACAGGCTGATGCCGTCGACCTCTGAGTGGTAACGCTCGTTGTCCTCGCCGCCTTCACCGGTGTTTGACCTTGTGCCAAGGGCGTTCATGGCTAGACAGAGAGCCTCATGAGCCTCGGCGGATAGAGCACCGAACGACATAGCGCCCGTTACGAAATGCTTTACGATCTTCTCAACCGGCTCCACCTTCTCTATGTCGATAGGATTGCGCTTCCAGTCGAGGAAGTCGCGCAGGAACAAAGGCTCTGGCTTGTTGTCTACGAGATCTTCAAACTTTTTGTATGTATTGTAGTTGCCAGTGCGCGTGGCGAGTTGAAGCGTGGCGATTGTCTCCGGGTTCCACGCGTGCTTGATGCCGTCCTCGCGCCAATGGAATTGTCCGAGGTTTGGCAGAGGATGCTCGATGTCTGAGGCAGCCTCTGCCACGGCCTTGTCGTGGTAGGCGATGGCGTCGCGTGCGATTGTGTCGAGACCTATACCGCCCACAGTGCTTGTTTCAGTGCCGAAATAGGTTCTGAGCAGTCCTTCCGACAAGCCTATTGCTTCGAAGATTTGAGCTCCACGATAAGAGCGGATGGTAGAGATGCCCATCTTTGCCATTATCTTGAGCAAGCCTTTCTTCACGGCTTTTATGTAGTTGGCTTCCGCCGTAGCGTAGTTTTCTTGTATCTTGCCTTTCTTCACGAGGTCGTCGAGGATGGCGTAGGTCATGTATGGACACAGTGCCGAGGCACCGTAGCCAAGGAGCAATGCCGCGTGCATCACCTCGCGTATCTCGCCGCTTTCCACGATCAACGCTGTCTGTACGCGCTTGCCCACGTTGATGAGATAGTGGTGGACGGCGCTTACGGCAAGAAGAGAAGGAATAGCCACGTGGCTCTTGTCGACATCGCGGTCGGAAAGTATTATATAGTTGAAACCATCGTCTACGCTCTTCTCCGCATCATGACAGAGCTTGTCCAACGCCTCGCGCAATGCCTCTCCAGGATGCTCTGAACCCTTGGGCGACGGCACGAAGCTGATGCTGAGCTTGCGGGTGTTGAAACCCTTGTAGCGTATGTTTTGCAGGATGTCGAGCTGGCTGTTGGTGAGGATGGGGTGGGGCAGGCGCACCATCTTGCAGTTGGTCTCGTCGGGGTTGAGTATTCCTGTGCCCACTCTTCCTATGTATTCTGTCAGGCTCATCACGAGTTGCTCGCGGATGGAGTCTATGGCAGGGTTGGTGACCTGCGCGAATTGCTGACGGAAATAGTTGAAGAAGATCTGTGGCTGGTCCGACAACACTGCGAGAGGCGTGTCGTTGCCCATCGAAGCCGTTGGCTCCTGACCCTTGATGGCCATGGGGATGAGCGTGTCGTTAACGTCTTCCTCGCCGAAGCCGAACTCCACTTCCTTTGCCTCAAGGTTCTCCACGGCGTTGCTTACCTTTCTGCCGGTGTGTATCTTCTCAAGCTGTATGCGGTTGGTGTTTAGCCACTGGCGGTAAGGATGCTCGTTGGCGAGACGATCCTTTATTTCGCCATCATAGTATATCTTGCCCTCTTGCGTGTCGATGAGCAATATCTTTCCTGGTTGGAGGCGTCCTTTCTCGGCGATGACCGTCGGGTCGAAATCCATGACGCCGACCTCCGACGCCACGACCATCGTGCCCGTTTTCGTGATTGTGTATCTTGCTGGGCGCAGACCGTTGCGGTCGAGCATTCCGCCGGCATAGCGGCCGTCGGAGAACAGCAGGGCGGCAGGACCGTCCCAGGGCTCCATGAGGATGGAGTGGTATTCGTAGAAAGCCTTGATGTCCTCGCTGATGGGGTTCTTGTCGTTAAAACTCTCGGGCACCATGATGCTAAGGGCCTTTGGCAACGACATGCCGTTCATGACGAAGAACTCGAACACGTTGTCGAGACTAGCCGAGTCGCTCATGTTGGGCTGTATGATTGGCGATATCTCGTGTATGTCGCCCAAGGCGTCCGACGAGAGCACTGCCTCGCGGGCCTGCATCCATGAGCGGTTGCCACGGATGGTGTTTATCTCGCCATTGTGCGCCAAAAGGCGGAAAGGCTGCGCCAGCGACCACGTGGGGAACGTGTTTGTGGAGAATCGGCTGTGCACCAAGGCCAGTCCGCTCGTGAAATAGCTGTTGGTGAGGTCGGGGTAATATTGTCTGAGCTGAAGGCTCGACAACATGCCCTTATATACGATGTTTTTGTTCGACAAGGAGCAAATGTAGAAATTCTTGTCTTCGATGCGGCGCTCAATCTTTTTTCTGATGAGATAGAGCGTGCGCTCGAATTCGGCGACCTTGTCGTCGGAAACGCCCGTGATAAACACCTGCTTTATGGCGGGCTCCGATTCGGCGGCAGCCTCACCGAGGCAGTCGGGGTTGGTGGGGACCGTGCGCAGGTGCATCAGTTGCAAGCCTTCGCGCTCAATCTCCTCGATCATGATGGACAGAATCTCCTGCTGGCGTTTCTCGTCCTTCGGCAGGAAGATAAGGCCTGTGCCATATTTTCCCTTCTCGGGTACTGGTATGCCTTGAAGAAGAATAAACTCATGGGGGATTTGCAGCAGTATGCCAGCTCCGTCGCCCGTCTTGCCGTCGGCACCTTCCGCGCCACGATGGCGCAGGTTCTCAAGAACCTTCAAGGCGTCGTCCACAAGCTGGTGACTCTTTCCGCCATGGATGTTAACTACCATTCCTACGCCACAAGCGTCATGTTCGTAGGAACTGTTGTACAGTCCATTTGTTTGCATTTGCTAATGTTTTTGTGTTTTACCTATCAATTCGTTTGCAAAATTAATAAAAATATCACTAAGTGTAACGCTAAATCGCCATTTTATTCATTGGTTCCTTTGTCTTTTAACACTTGTGTGATAATTTGTAAGGAAAGGCTTGGATAAAATGGTGGTTTACGCATCTAGCGCCGTGGTTTTGCTGACGATTTGTTAGTTGTGCCCGAATTTTAGAACACTTTGCCGAAAACGATGCTGGTGAAGGTCTTGAAAAGTATCTTGGCGTCGAACCACCATGAGCGATGTTCAAGATAATAGAGGTCAAGGTCGAGCCGTCGGAGCATCTTGTCCATAGTGTCCGTGTAGCCATTATATAATGTGGCATACGAGGTCACGCCGGGTCGTATCTGGTAGAGATCTTTATACCGCCCGTCGCGCTCCATTATCTGGTCTATGTAGAACTTGCGTTCCGGCCGTGGGCCAACGAAAGCCATGTCGCCTTTTATGACGTTCCACAGCTGTGGCAGCTCGTCGAGGTGATGCTTGCGGAGCTTGTTGCCGATACGCGTCAGCCTTGGGTCGTTGGGCACTTCCATCAATTGTGGAACTCCACTCCCCTCCGCGTCCTTTCTCATGGTTCGGAACTTGTAGATCATGAACGGCTTGCCGTGTCTCCCAATGCGTTCCTGGCTATAGATCACCGGCAGCCCGTCTTCTCTCTTTATGGCAGCCGCGCATAAAAGCATGAGCGGAGAGAAGGCCACTATGCACGTTGTGGCTAGTATGAAGTCGAATGCCCTTTTCATCCTATATGCTGTACTTCTCTTCCTGCCATAGCCTCTTTCTGTCGTATGATGAAGTTGGCAATGAGGTTGACAATGGCATATAGCGCCACGTTTATGATGAAAATGAATGTCAGGGAGATAGCGTCAACTAGCAGGTAGCTTGTGGCAATGATCGCTATCTGCAGGGCGACTATGGCCACCAATGCCTTGTGCTGGCTGAGCCCGCACGCCATGAGCTTATGGTGGATATGTTTCTTGTCGGGTTGGAATGGCGACCTTCCGTGCATGATGCGGAAGAAGAACACGCGCACCACGTCGAAGCACGGCACGGCGAGAAACGACCACGCCCACACTATCCTGTGAGGGTTGTAGACCGCGCGAGGCGTGTCCATGCACAGTTTGACGGCAAGGAAGCCCAAGATGAAGCCAAGGCTCAGGCTGCCAGAATCGCCCATGAATATTTTCTTGTGTCGTTCGGCTTTCCCGAACACGTTATAATAGAGGTATGAAATCAAAACGCCTATCAGTGCCGCTATCATGATGCAGTAGTAGGTGAGTTTCTCAGAATGCAGACACGCGAGAAATCCCACCAAGGCCACTATGGAGAGTGATGCCGACAAGCCGTCGATGCCGTCGATCAAGTTTATGGCATTGCAGGTGAAGACCAGTATCAGGATGGTCAGTGGCGCGCCAATCCAAAATGGTATGGCGTAGATGCCAAACAACCCGTAGAGGTTGTTGATGTACAAGTTGGCGGCAGGCATAATGACAGTCGCCAATATCTCGACAGTGAACTTGATTGTGGCGTTGAGCCCGATAATGTCATCGATGATGCCCGTGAAATATATAATGAGCAGGCTGATGCAGAAATACAGCGACCATAGACTGATGCTCACTTCTCTTTCGTGGCCCGAACTCATTAGGAAAAGCGTGACAATGGACGCGAGCAACATGCCCGGGACAAAGGATATGCCTCCCAACCTTGGTATAGGCTTCTTGTGAATCTTCCTGCCGCTCGGTAGGTCGTACAACTTCCTTTTAAGACAAAACTTTATTATTGCCGGGATAATGGCAAAGCCACACCCCATGCTTATGAGCATTGTCCCTATATAAAGTATAAAATCTCGCATTTGCGTCTCTTTGTTTTCCTATAAAACGCAAAAGAAGGCAAAATATTGTATGGAATCTTCAAAAAAGTCACTCTTCCTCTTTCTCGATCCTCTCCATCACATTGAGTAAATCAGTAAACAAAGGCAAGTATTTGTGTATTACCACATGCTGTATCTCATTAGCGGCAGACTCGTCATAATTGTGTGAGGTCCTGTTTCTGTCTATTATGGTTTCAAGCCATAATGGATTGTTTATTAACCCTATAGCCAATGCCTTCCTGATAGCGTCGCGTGAGCCCCTTATGTCGTTGTATCCTTGATAGGTCTCATAATCTTTCATCAGGTTCCATGCCAATTCATGGGTATACTCAAATCTTTGAATAAGCCCCTCATTGACCAGTTCTTTCATGTCAATGTCTGTGTCGATATTTGGTATGCAACCTACCTTTTCAGCTGCTATCGCTAATTTCTTATATGCTTTCCTATAGTTGTCAAGGCGTTGCCTCCATCTTATATCTGTAGTGTCGGTCATGTTCCTCCGAATTTATGATTCATATATCACTTTGCCCACCCTTTCTATATGCTCCAGGAGATTCTTGTTGGTCAAGGAAGAATACAGCGACAGGTCAAATTCATAAGGCAAGAGCAAGTCGTCTATTTCCAAGGCGATTTGGTTGAGGTCGCTATGCGAAAGGTTCTTGCCTACGAGCGTGAGGTCTATATCGGAGAACTTCCGGTTTGTTCCCTTCGCCCTCGAACCGTAGACTATTGCCTTCTCAATATTTGGCTGTGCGGAAAGCACCGCTATGAGCTTTTGCATTTCCTCGTTAGTCAATCCGATGTCCTCTACCATTACCTTGCTTGTATTTTATATAAGTTTTCTACTCTAATGGTTATGTCGGTCATAGCTCAAAAGTGATTAGTTGTTGCAAATTTAGCAATAATATTTTAAATCTCAAAATGTCGCGGGATTTTTAGCAGACAAGGCTATCCACGAAGGTCACGGAGAACTCGAAACCCAAAGCCAACCAAACGATATGGCTTTGCAGGGTGCGGCCCCTGTGGCCGTCCGCGCCCTGAATGGCCGACAGCCCCTTAACGAAAATCATCGCCATCGTCAAGTACACTTCAAACCGACTGAAGGAAAATGCGGCCTTCAGCGTAAAAGAACCATCGTTAGGCTTGTTTCTCTCAACTTTATTGCTTAAATTTGCCGAAAATAGCTTCGCGATGTTACAATCAGGTGAAAAATACATCAATCCGCTTACCGACTTTGGTTTCAAGCGTATCTTCGGCTCAGAATTCAACAAGGAACTTCTGATAAGCTTTCTCAATGCCCTTTTCGCCGGCGAGCGTGTCATCACCGATGTCACGTTCAAGAACAGTGAGCATTTGGGCACGAGCGAGCATGAGCGCCGTGCCATCTTCGACGTATATTGCACCACTGACACCGGTGCCCGTATCATCGTCGAGATGCAGAACGTGTACCAGGAGTTCTATAAAGACCGCTCCATCTACTACTCCACGTTCCCCATCTCGGAGCAGGCGCAGCGTGGCGATTGGAATTATGAGCTTCAGGATGTCTACACGGTTGGCATCCTCAACTTCACCTTCCCCGAGGACAGGCAAAGCGACAACTGCGTCTACCGCGAGGTCAAGTTGGTGGATGTCAAGAGCAAGGAGGTGTTTTACGACAAGCTCACCTATATCTATATAGAGCTGGCCAACTTCCACCTCTCTTTGGACGATTGCTCCACTGTCTTGGACAAGTGGATCTACTGCCTGAAGAACCTCCAGAACCTGATGAGCCGCCCCTCGGCCTTGCAAGAGCGTGTCTTCCGCAGCTTGTTCCAGACCGCCGAGATATCCCAGCTTACCACTGAGGACCTCCGCGCCTATGAGCTCAGCGTCAATGCCTATCGCGACATCAAGAACGGCATAGACGCAGCAAAGAAGGAAGGGATGGAGAAAGGAATGGAAAAGGGTATAGAGAAAGGCATTGCCATTGGCACAAAAAACAAGGCAGTGGAGATAGCCCGAAACATGGCGCGAGAAGGCATCCCTTACGCCATCATATCCAAAGTGACTGGGCTGACGGTGGAGGAGATAGAGGCTATCGGATGAGATGTTAAACATCGTAGCGGAAGTCTGTGAAGTATATAATGGTCATGTTAATCAACATGGATCCATTATTTTAAATCTCAAAATGTCGTGGGATTTTTAGCAGACAAGGCTATCCACGAAGGTCACGGAGAACTCGAAACCCAAAGCCAACCAAACGATATAGCTTTGCAGGGTGCGGCCCCTGTGGCCGTCCGCGCCCCGAATGGTCGCCAACCCCGTAGCGAAAACCACCGCCATCGTCAAGTCCACTTCAATCCGATTGAATGAGAACTTGAAGGAAAATGCGGCCTTCAGCGTAAAAGAACCGTCGTTTGGCTTGTTTCTCTCAACTTTATTGCTTAAATTTGCCGAAAATAGCTTCGCGATGTTACAATCAGGTGAAAAATACATCAATCCGCTTACCGACTTCCAGACCGCCGAGATATCCCAGCTTACCACTGAGGACCTCCGCGCCTACGAGCTCAGCGTCAATGCCTATCGCGACATCAAGAACGGCATAGATGCTGCCAAGAAGGAAGGCATGGAGAAAGGTATAGAGAAGGGCATTGCCATCGGCACAGAGAAGGGCATCGCCATTGGCACAAAAAACAAGGCGATGGAGATAGCCCGAAACATGGCGCGCGAAGGCATCCCTTATGCCACCATATCCAAAGTGACGGGACTGACGGTGGAGGAGATAGAGGGGTTAGTATAGGATAATAATTGAAGAGATGAAGATATCTGTTATTACAGCATCATATAATAGTGTGAAAACACTTGCGGACACAATGGAGTCCGTATTGAGTCAAACATATACGGACTGGGAATATATCGTTGTGGATGGCGGCTCCAAAGATGGAACTGTAGACTTGATCAGAGAATATGAGCCGCGATTCGGAGACAAACTGAAATGGACATCAGAGCCTGACAAAGGTATCTATGATGCCATGAACAAAGGAATACAAAAGTCTACAGGAGATGTGGTCGGAATTCTTAATTCCGATGATTATTACACCACTACAGATGCATTGGCCACCATAGCGTCAGCACTTTCCGATAAAAAGATTGATGCTGTTTATGGTGATATCCATTTTATTAAAGAAGGCGAGCCCGATAAAATAGTTCGCTATTATTCTTCACGCCATTTTAAACCATTCTGGCTGCGTTTTGGCTTTATGCCAGCTCACCCTTCTTTTTATTGTAAACGTAAAATCTTTGTACAATATGGTTTATATCGGTTGGATTTCAAAATCGGAGCAGATTATGAAATGATGGTTAGGTTGTTTAAAAAAAATAAAATCTCAGGTCTGTACATACCTAAGGATTTTGTCACGATGAGAACTGGCGGAGTAAGTACAAATGGTATCAAGAGTAGACTTGTTCTTATTAAAGAAGATATTAAGGCTTGCAGAAGTAATGATGTTTATACGAATAGCTTGTTTATATGTTTAAAATTCTTGTATAAAATTTTTGAATTTAGACATTAATAAGGATGATTTTCCATCCATTTCAAGGTTGCTTTGATGCCTTCTACCCTAGTGTAAGGCGGGGTAGGAGCTATTTCATATGTATTGCTCAAATTCATGATGTTGTCCGTCGTCATGTTTTTAATTCTGAAGGATGTAAGAGGAAATTTTATTCCAACCATTTTGAGAAAATCGCCAAAATAGGCAGCTGATTTAATAATTACCCATGGCATTGTCGGTATTTTTATCCCTAGTTCTTTTCCTATTTGGTTAGCCCACTCCGTAATATTAATAGGTGGATTGTCACCAATATAGAAGGTTTTTACTTCATTCTTACTCGTATCTGTCTTTAAAATTTTTTCAATTTGGTATATGGAATTTCCGATATATCCATAGGTTTTGGTGCATCCTTTATGCCCTATATGTACATACTTATGTTTCCTTACCATATTGAAAAAAGATCGGTATGGAATATCAAACCAAGGCCCCCAAATGGATGTTGGCCTAATAATAGACCAGTCACATTGCAAGTTTGCATCCCATGTGATTTTTTCAGTTTCAACCTTGCTTTTTCCATATAATGTAGTTGCAGAATAGTCCACTTGGTCTTTTGGCATATATCCCACATGGCATACAAGCATAGAGGAAGTAATAATGACTTTTTCAAGTTGGGATAGTTGCTTGGCCACCTCAACAATATTTTTTACTCCAATTGTATTGGAGGTGTAATCTTCTAGACTCTTACCATCCAAGTCTGTTCTAGCTGCTAAATGCAAAATGTAATTAGGATTGAAGTTTAGCACAATAGCCTTCAGTTCTTGCGAATTACGTATATCAACATTTTTCCATAGCGTCATTTGAGATCCTATCTTAGGCTTATTGATGTCAATGTTTAAAATATCGAATTCTTTTTCGAAATAAGAAACAGCATTTGTTCCAATAAATCCAGAACCACCTGTAATTAATAGTCTTTTTTTTGTCATGTCTTTTTTATAGTGATAACAATATAACTTTGTTTAGCTTATAAGTTGATGGACAAAGTTACAGAAAAATCTTAATATATACAAATGTTCGCATTATATGGTGTAATTTCTCTCAATTGAGTTAATGCAACATATTATCTCGTTGATGCTATGATATTCTATAATAATGAATGCTGCATATTGTTATCTTTTATTCTTAGCAAAAGAAATTACATCCTCAGCAATTTGTTTCCACGAAAGATCCCCATCCTTGTAGTACTGTTCAATATTTCTAGAAAACTTTTCCTGTAAATCTTTGTCTTTCCATAAATTGACAATTGCTTCTGATAAAGAAGTTGTGTCTTTAGGTTTAACAATATATCCGGTCTTATCATGAATAACCATTTCCGGCAAAGCTCCAACATTTGTAGCTATTACAGGAATATTGAAAGCAAAAGCTGACATGATAACACCACTCTGGGTTGCATCTGTGTAGGGGCAAACCACAAATGCTGCGTTTTTAATCAATACTACAAGTTCATCTTCGGGTATAAATCTGTTTCTTAATTCAATATAATGTAGTTCTTTATATTCATCAATATTAAAAGGAAAGTTGCCATTGCCTGCAACAATTAGTTTACATTCAGGACATTCCTTATAAACTCTTTTCATCGCTTGAAAAAGAAAGTCTATCCCCTTATAACTCGATATCTTCCCAAAGAAAAGAATATATTGACTATCAGGCCTTAAGTTCGTCGTTGCTTTTACTGTCCTTAGATAATTGTAGATACTCAATCTGCTATCTAATATTCTCTTCGAAGATATGTTGTAATACTGTTCGAAACTTTTCAATTGTGTATGATTTAGGATAATAAATTTTGGAATCAACCTAAAGGCAATTTTCCTTCTCAATCGCACAATGAACGTGTTGAGCCCAGAATGCGGAAAGGGGTCGTGCACGGTCAGAATTAGTTTCCTCTTAATGAAATATATGGGTATCTCATAAAGGCTTGGGGGCCATGCCAGATGTACATAGTTATAATGCCCCTTGATTAATATTATTAGTAATAACAGGTTAGTCCACAAGGCTTTAATGAACCAAAACTTTCCAGGAGTATTGATGATAAAGAATTTATCAAGGTCTATAAAACCATCAAACTTTGACAATTCAGGATAAATGTCTATAGCTTTGAATACTCCAGGATGCTGATAAATCTCCTTTATATTAAAGGCGGGACCTTTGGTGAATCGAGGTGTTACCTCCATGAAAACTGTGATGTCTGATATTTTCTGAGCTTCATGGAGGTAGGAAAGGTCGACATCAGAGAGTTGTATTTTCCCGATATATGCAGATTTCATGTTATTTATAGTTTAGAAACATCTTTGATGGCTTGTGCTAAAGCGTCAATATATCCATGCCCATATTCTATGTCTGGTTCCATATAGTTGCCTTCGCCCCATTCGTTCCACGATTTTAACATGACAATTTGCTCTTCCTGAGGCTTATTCTTAATGATATTGAAAGCATATTCAGCAAGTTGTTTGAAATATTTTGGCTTGCATTTAATGAATACTAATCCTTTACGACCTGATCTTGGAGTATGATCCCAGTTTGGTACAATCACGGGTATGACCCCCTTCTCCTTGCATGAGGGGTTGATCATGTAGTGTGTAGCTTTTTTGTAGCTATATATCATGGGTATGCCAAGATATTTTCTCAATATGGTTTTGATCGCTTTTTCCCATTTGGGGGCGATATGATAAATATTAATGTAATCAACATTGTTAATAGCATCAAAACCTCTCGATAGAAGCTCTTCTTTGTGCTCTGAGTTATAATCAGTTGCTACAAAATAGAAATCGCTTATGCCATTTTGACTAGCAAGTGTACGCCAGGTTGAAATAAACTTTTCTACATCTTTGAACCCAATGGCATCGTATATTACATAAAAGACTTTGCCATTAACTTTTACGTATCTTTCATCTTTAAAAGCAGGTAAAAGATGAAAAAAATGTTCTTTATAATCAGTGTCTCCCGGGTATTCTTGTTCTATCAGTAAAGTGTCTTTACCTTTTTTATTTGGATCCCATAACTTTTTATACCATGAATGATTCGCCCAGCATAGACAAAAAGGGAAATATGGTTTCCCCATTCTCACCACTTCTTCGAATGGTCTTTGCATTAGTTGTTTGCCATTACCAAACCAATATTCATAATAGCAGAAGGCTTCTATCCCAGCTTGTGTTGCAAGATCAGCTTGTTGTTGCCGTATTTCTGGAAGCCTTAAATCATAAAAACCAAGATCGGCGGGTATATGTGGTTGGTCATGTCCGGGGAACAGTTTTCTGGCTCGTGCAACATTGGTCCATTCTGTGAATCCTTTTCCCCACCATTTGTCGTTTTCTGTGAATGGATGGTATTGAGGAAGATAATAAGCTATAACGCGTGGCTTCATTCTCTTATCCGATGATAATTTTTATTAGTGTATCAAGATCTTCTTTTTGTCTTTCACTAATGATTTTGTATCTGTTTGTTGACTTCTTTGAATATTCTTCATAATTTTCATCTTTTAGTCTAAATAGACTTCTAAATATGTCTGATTTGAAAAATGGTGAGAAATATATAGGGGCATTACCTAATATTTCTGGAATAGAAGTTATATTTGATGCCAATACAGGTTTATTGAACTTCATGGCTTCCACTGGTGGATAACCGAATCCCTCAAAGAATGAAGGGTAGATTAAAGCGTAGCAGTTCTTATAGGCTATAACTAAATCAGATTCGCTAAGTTGAGGTAGACTTATATGTCCATTCCCAATGCTTTGTTTTAATCCTAATGTTACGACACATGGAAGAGTCTGTGAGCCATTGCTATTTAAAGACTGCCTATATTTAAGGAATGCCTTTACTGCTCTTAATGCATTTTTCTCTGGACGGTTTGCACTGACTATAAGGTAGTATCTGATATTTTTATATATTATCTCACATAATGAACTATTTTCTATATTTCCTGTGCAGTGCATGATTCTCTCTGGGCTATATAGCACAGAGATTTTTTCTTCTGGCACATCGTAATAATACATCAATGCATGTTTCGTGTACTCTGATACCGTTATGCATTTCCATTTCTGACTTGCTCTAAGAGTATCTATTATAATAGATAGTTTTTCCTTTCTGTTTAGGATGTTCCGTTTAAACCACTTGAGTTTGATTGCTGCAAATTGACGGAAAATGGCATATGGTGATCGAAAAAGTGCTAAATAAGGATAGAGGCGTATGTTCTCTATCTCCTCATCATGCATATCATGGATAATAGTTATTATTTCACAGTCTATATTCGAAAGCGAATATCTGCCTGCCCAATACTGCAAGACTCCAATAAATAACTTGTTTATAGCATGATTATGTACGAGGTCTTTAATGCTCTCATTATTGATGTCAAATACTTTTATTCCTCTTTTCGACAATGCTTCAGGAGTTAGATCGGAGTATTGGAAGGATCTTATTGAACTATCTATGACACCGATTAAGTGAATTTCTAAATTCTGATTTGAAATATAGTCGTTAAGATAGTGGAATACTTTTCGTGTATATTCACTTCCTCCTCCAAATGACAATTGTGTAGTAATGAGGTCAAATAGTATGTTCATCATAATATTATTTTAAAGAAGGTATACCATAGCATTTGTAATCAAGATCTTGTGATCGTATTCCAATTTTTTTAGCTGGTATCCCTGCAACTATTTCATATGGAGAAACATCTTTGGTAACTATTGCCCCGGCACAGACAACAGCTCCCTGTCCAATGGTTACTCCTTGCAGAATAGTACAACCTATTCCAAGCCATGCATAGTCA
The DNA here is from genome assembly GCA_963660075.1 of Lachnospiraceae bacterium. Classification (GTDB taxonomy): domain Bacteria; phylum Bacteroidota; class Bacteroidia; order Bacteroidales; family Bacteroidaceae; genus Prevotella. The sequence goes on along the minus strand of CAVKWN010000001.1, from coordinate 30,347 downwards.
TCTATTTTTATTGGTGTATAGATGCCATGAAAATCCTTTGAATTAACATCGTGACTTCCTGTAATGATATTGACCTTGCATGAAATGGAAACGCTATTCCCTATATGTATGCCGCCTCTTGCATCAAGAATGCAATCACGATTGATGTGACTATATTCACCTATGGAGAATAATTTTGGGGTTAGGATATAGTTTCTTCTATCTATAACACTTCCCTTACCCACGTTTATAGAAAGTAATTTATAGAAATACCTTCTAATGCTCCATGACGGAATGTAAGGCATTATACTGTTTAGAAAAAATCCATAAGTGAATAATCGCAGAAGTTTGAAAGGTGTATTGTCCTTCAATTGATGACTTATAATGTGTCGAATGTAATACTCCAACTTCTTGTTAGACCATTTGAATTGTGTGGTAATTCTATAATTATATTTTAGGCTTTTTGTAATATTATTAGATGTTCCTTCCGATAGATATGTTTGTATAAAGACTGGTACCTTTAAAAACTTACATTTTGCATGAAACATTCTGTAAATAGCATCATAATCCAAAGCAAATCCATATCTGTCGGATTTTGATGTGTCATAAAGAAATTTTCTCTGAATGCTTGTTCTCATAAAAGAGCATCCATGGCGATATATTGCTTGGAACTCCAATTGTGAGAGGTCTGTTCCTGCCTTGATGTAATCGTACTGGATTCCATCATCTGCTATTGCATTGCCATAAATGACATCAATATCCTTTCTGTTTATTGATTCCATTACTTTTTCAATGGTATCGTCTGTACAGAATCTATCCCCACAATTGAGGAAGTTAATCCAACTTCCAGTGGCATGGCTTATACCTTTATTCATAGCGTCATAAATGCCGCCGTCAGGCTCTGAACACCAATATGCAAGGCGATCAGTGTAGCATTCGATAATTTCCTTGGTACCATCGGTAGAGCCTCCGTCAATGACAATGTATTCCTTATTTTTGTAAGTTTGAGACAAACAACTTTCCATCGTGTCTTTGATGTGTTTGACATCATTAAAGACCACTGTTATAACACTTACTTTTTCCATTATTTATTCCAGATACCTTTGGCCTTATTGTTAATTAATAAATGACACTGATAAAAATGTATGAGTGCCATAAGTAGATATGCTATGCCCATCGCTAACACAATACCTTCTGCTCCATATCTACCCTTAATGATAAATATGGCAGCTATATAAAGCACAGTGAAGACTAATGAAGTGAGTATTTGAACGCGTATTTTGTTCAGACCGTTTATAAGATAAGTTACACAATTGTTGAGATTGTACATGCATATGTAAAACAAGGTACTTAGGGAAAGTGAAAAAGGTATTGTTACTTTGTTGCCTACCCATAGATGATAGAATATAGGAGCAAATGCTACAAGGCATAGACCAACAAGTGCCATTATTCCCCACAATCCAAATGTCTTTCTAAACGTACGGTCAATCCACTTCATATCGTTTTTAACATAAGCATCAGTATATGCATTCCAATATGGAGTGAGGAATATCACATATAGCATGCTTAATAAATTGATGTATTTGTATGCAATTCCATAGTTAGTGACTTCGCGTGGTCCGCAAAAGTGAGTTACAAAGAGATTAGATGACCCATAGATAACCAAACAGCTTGTAATCTGAATAATGAAAAAGCCTATGCCTTTGCCGATAATATTATGGCTGAGTTTCCAGTCTAACGCCTTGAAAGATGGTTTGATGTCTTTATAGCGTCTGAAAGTCGGTATTGCCGCAATCAGAAAGATAAGCACCTGAGGAATGGTAAAAGTTGCAACGACAAGAGTTAAGTCTCCTTTTGTAAAAAGCGATAGAATCGCGATAAGGAAAATTCCAATAATTGTTCCTGAAATAGAAAGAGCATCATTGACGAAAGGAAGTTGCATGGAAATATAGATCGTTCCAACATTCCTGACGACAAAGAATGCTAAGGTCATATACAAGGCAAGCAACAAAGCAAAAGTTAATGTTGACGACTTGATGGCTTTTGTATTGAATAAATTGTTGAGATCTATAAAGGGAACTGTTAGAGAAATGATTATTGCAAAAATTATTGCAAGGATAAGGAGTAATATGAAAGTTGTGGAAACATACTTCTTACCGAGTTCCATATCGTTATTTGATACAGCTGCAGAAAGGAAGTTTCGCATACCTGTGCCAAGACCAACGTCAAAGAATGTAAACCAGAAAAGAATGGAAGAAATGGTTAACCATATCCCATATGCTTCGTTATCAAGGTAATTCAAGGTTAATGGTACCATGATAAAAGAAGACAACATGGCAATGCCTTTTATAATAAGCGAGATGGCGATATTCTTTCGAGCCAGTGTTGTTCTAGCATCATCACCTTTGATCTTGGATATGATTCTTGTGATAATGTTCATAGATAATTATTGATCAAACTTGCCATTTTTTTACCAAATGTGTTCCAGTTAAGATCCTCTTCATATCTTTTCCTGGCCAAAGCAGACATCTCCTCAAGTTTTCCGGAAAACAAGTCTTGCTTAATTTTCATGCCGTAGTCTTTTCCATTGCTTCCTAATGGCAGCAAACGTCCATTTTCTCCATCAGTGATGTAACTACCAACTCCACCAGTATTAGATCCATAAACAGGTAAACCAAAAGCACAAGCCTCACAGATGACAATGCCTGCACATTCTGCCTGAGTTGGGAACATTAATACTTGATCTTGTCTTAATTCTGCAATTAGTTTCTTGTAATCTTTTGGATTGTTCTTGTCAATCATTCCAATATAGTCAATATTTTTAGCTGTCAAGGAGTCGTTATCAATGCCCTGGCCTCCTATAATATGAAGGGTTGTTGGTACTCCGTTGTCGTTGAGCCATTGGGTAGCTTCTATTGCTATTTTGCCCCCTTTTCGTTTCCAGTCAACGCCTATAAAAAGTAGGTCCAATGCTGGTCTTCTCTCGAATTTTTTATATTCAATGTCTTTTTCGTCTATATTTGCTCCGAAGTGAATGCTGCATATTTTTTTTGCAGGTTGATGATAATCATTAATGGCAGAATCTCTCATCCATTTTGATGGTGCTATTATCTTAGAAGCTTTGTTCAAGACATAACTTTCAATCTTGTTTCCATCATGTTTGGAGAAGTTATCTATGTGCTTCAAGTAGTAGCCTATCATGGAGTGCCAAAGTGCATCCGACAAATAGAAGAGAGGTTTTCCATCTGGAAGACAAAGCTTGTAACATGCTGGTGAGGAAAAAGAAGCGAAAACAATGTCGCATTCTTTTATTTTGCTCCTTCTGATAGTACGTGATTCTAAGTATGCTCCTATACAAGTATGCCGGAACATAAAAGTCTTTGATGAAAAGATGTTATAGACATTCCGAAGCGTCTTTTCGAGAAATATCCATAGCCAAGAGTGATAAGGATGTAGCCAAATAATGTCTGCACTTTCATGCTTTAATGTCTCAACTATCTTGTAGTTTGTTCCTGATGATACATTCCTGTCTGTGGGATCTTCGAGACTAATAATACCAATTGTTACTTTTTTCTTAAGCATCTTAATTACCAGGCTTAAATGTTCGATTCATTATTCTAAGTCTTTCTTGTTGTGACATTCCCCCAAACAAAAGATTGTCATATTGCTGAATTGGCTGATTATATGCCATCAAGTTTATGTAGAAACAGTATAAAAATAGAGTCCCAGCAAGGAGCTTCTTGTTATTTCTCAATATTAGTACTCTTACAAGGTCTATCCATATTATCCAATATGAAAATTCAAATAGAATTGCTAGTCGAGAGCTTAAATCTTGGAATTCTGCAAACACATAATAGAAGAAAAAGTATATAAGAATACAATTAATCATGATATGCCTATATTTCAGTTCCACCAACTCTCTATAGTATAGAAAGACAAGTGCTGTTAAGCCGACTTTCTCAATGGTTCCGGTTAATGAAAATGCTCTAGAACTCGTCAATGCTTCTGTATAAAAAACAGCTTTCTCACCAAGAGCACCATCTGCACCAAAGAGCTTGATAACACTCATCACAACAGATATCTTTGCGAAATAAAACGCTATAAAGCCTAATGATAAGCATAGAAATAGCCATTTATTAAATCTCCTGTCTAAGAAGAAATAAAGAGGAAAATAAACGATAGAAGAAAGATGAAAGCTTAAAGCTAATAGGCATAGCCCAAAATAAGGCAAAGGTCTCCTTTGAACAAGATATGTCAATGAATTCAGAAAGATAAAAATAGCAATTTGGTTCCTGTAAAGATTGAACATTATGCTTATACCATCGAATGTTATGAATAGCATAAAAACAAAGGGCAGGTTCCTTATTTTCCATTGTTTAAGGAAATGACAGAAAAGTATTGTATCTATTGTTGTAATAACAATTACAAGAAAGGTAAACTCGCTTGTGATGCTTTTACATAGCAGGCATAGTAGTGTAAACCCAGGCTCCCTGACAACAGCCCTCTGATGTGGGTCTGTAATTTGAAAGATATCGTCCCAGCCAACTTCGCGAAGCAATTCTGCATAGCTTGTCCAATCGGAATAGACATATCCCCGGAAAGCGAAAAAGACGTAAAAAACAATTACAGACAACAACGCTATATGTTGTTGTTTAGTTCTGTCTTCCGTGTGCTCGAAGAAAAAGGCACTGGCACCGAAGAATATAAGTATGGATAGATATGGAATAGAGTATTCCACAATGTGCAATTTTTAATAATATATAATCTTTAATGATGTCGGTTATCTGTTTTCAATACATGCCAGACAAAATCAATGAAAAATCCTAAGACCACGAGGATCATTATTGTGGAAAGTCTAGATCTGCTGCTTGGCTTGTATGGCATCCTTGAATGTTGAATGATACTGAAAGCCGGTGTTCTTTCTTGGATTTTTGCTAATGCTTGTTGCAACTGAGCTAATGTTTGGGTATAAATATTATAGCGCAGTTGCATCTCGTTTTCCAGTTGATCTCTTTGTGTAGAGATGGATGCTAGATCTGGGTCCATATTTGCATCAGCATACCCGGCGTATGCTCTCTGCGCTTTGAGATATCTAGATTTGCTTTCTTCGTTGAGTTTTTTAAAATATAGATAATCGTTCTTTGCTTTCTTGGTCCTGTATTCTGTGATATAGGTCTGAAGCCTCTTCTGGAGAGTGTCAGCTATAATAGCGGCAACCATAGGATCTTGGTCGGTTGCGCTAATTGTAATAATTGAAGTCTTATTATCAATTTGGCAGGCAATCAAGTTTTTAATAGCACTGCAAAGATCTGCGTCATTTTGAGAAATGAGGAAGGGGTTGCTTCTCTTTGCTTTTCCGCCTCCCATTGTATTATTCTTCTTTTTAAGAGCTTGTGCAAGCCAAGCCTGCGGATAAGTCCAAAAAGGACTTTTAGAATCTTTCAATAGATGCTCTTTGTATGACTTTGTTACTCCCTTGGCTGTTGTTACCTGAACTTTGAACAAACCAAGAATAAAGTCGGGAGATTCGAAAATATCCGGATATATGTCAGGGTATATAGCATCTGCCGATTTCTTATCACCTAAATCTATGCCAAAGTTTGATGCCATATCAGCGAGATTCCCACTTAACCCCATACTGCTTGAGTTTAGCTCGGGAGCTAAAACGACGTTGGCAGTGTATGACTTGGGTGTGTTAAAAGCTATAATGCAACCTAATACGAATGAAATCCCAACAGATATTAAAAGGCATTTCCTGTCTTTTAATACTTGTTTTGACACATTAATGAAATCAATCTCATGGAAAGTAGCTACTTCTTTCCTGGTGTTTTCTTTTGTTTGTTCTATTTCCATCTTATTTTTTGAATGGGCATATACTGATAGAGTACTTGCTTTTTGTAAATGATAGCCATTAACATTTTAGCCTTTAATATTTCATCACTCAAATATAAACTACCTTCTATGCTCAAATTTGTAAATATTTCTTCGTATACTCACTTTTACCTTTGCTTGACTTACAATGTGATGCTATATTGTAGTTGCTTATTTGTTTTTGCTTCCTGTTAATGTCCTTCTCTTATTCGTAAGCCGCGTAGTCGTGCATTTGTCATGCTCTATTATTGAACCCGCGCGAATAGTCTCGTGTGCTTTCGCTTGCAGGCGGTGTCGTTGCCCTTCGTCTCTCGGACGGGCACAGGAGCCGCGCCCTGCACGTCAACCGATTAATCTTATGGTTTATTTTCGTTTCTTCTCAAAGAGCTCAGAGTGAGAACCAAGTCGCAGCAGCTCTATTATATCATCGTCAATCCAAATCAACAAAAAGTCATCTTCTATATGGCATTCCCAACATCCCTTATAGTTGCCTTTGAGGACATGAGGCTTATAATCTGTTGGAAGAGGACTGCCGGCCAACAGGGTGCTAAGGACTTTCTCCAATGCTTACACTTTGGCAGGGAACAATTTGTATTTCTTAAAGTCCTTCTTAAACTTGCTGGAATAATGAATCTTTTTCATGGCTTCATTAAATCAGCCATCAAATCGTTGACATTGTCAAAGACTTCGTTTCTTGCCCATTCCTCGCCTTTGTTATATGCCTCTATATGAGATTGGGCTTCACGTATCGCTTCCTTGGTGTCCTTATTGGGTACGGAATTGTCGTCAACGTTTGATTTCTTGGCAAGACGAGCAACGTAGGAATTCACTTTCGCGACAAACTCCTCCAACGTATAACCCATCGGAACATTATAATGTAAATCAACAGACTGCATAATCAAAAGCGTTTTAATATTATTGTGCAAACAAGTTTTTTTATTATAGATCGTAATATTTGATCTTGAACTTAAAAGCGTTGGCATTCAGAAGATTAATTTGTCATCCACGGAGGCCATGGAAAATTCCGTGTTGTTTTATGGTCAGCCCCGTAATGTCTCCGGTGGCCTTAGACGACATGTATTAAGGCTTGTTTGTAAAGAATTGGATGGTTCCCGCATAATCGCTTATAACCCAGAGTAGTTGGGGGTGTCATTTCTTATGATCAGAGAAACATAATTGTCAGTGCCCTCCTCGTCTCTGACCGTAGAGCTTAAACAAGTGAAGTTCTTGCGATTGTTGTATGTACTAAACCATACTTCCTTCAACAGTTTGTGCTTTTCTCGGAAAAGGTTAGCAATGTGATAGTATATTTACCTGTTGTTGGAGCTTGATTCTTTTGTGTTCTTAGAAGGCAGTTTCCTTAAAACGAAAATTGCAGCTACGGCAACAAGTGTTGTAGAAAATATTATACCAGCAAGTAAGTCGTATCCTTTGGTTGCTAAATCATATGCCATTAAGCAGAGGAAGACGACTAATCCCGCGCCAATTATTAACCCAATCCAGTTTTGGAGGATTTGGTTTATAACTATACTCTTCTCACATGAAAGTGTATGAGTTTGTTCTTTTTCAACCAATTGGAGAAACCTTTCTGGTGAGTTCGGGATTATCTCCTGGTATTCTTTGAGAATTGATGGCGGAGGGAGTGGACCTTTAAATGCCGTAAGGTGTTGGCTGTAGATGATTTGGCTTATTTTGACCTGCTCATCCTTGGGAAGAACTTTAAGGGCATCTATTAGTTCTTTTGGGAGTTCGTCCTCGTTATTTATGCCGCCTTGGTTATTACCGGCCATTTTGGAATCAGTATTGTTCTTCATTTCTGGCTGAATATTATCTTGACATGACATCTAGGGCATAATGGCCTACGTTTTCCCAATAATTTTTTAATTTATTGGAGCTCTTGTTCAATCGTAACAATGTTAACATATCAGCATAGCTGTCTCCTAGGTCAGCGATTTTTGAGAATCCAGCCATAAATGGGTGATTGTCTTTCTTAATGTCAGAATGACGTGCGGAAGAATACAGAGTGCGCCCTTCCTCATCTAATACGGTTATGACTCCCCCGTCTCTTTTTATTTGAATCTTATTTTTTGTCATACTTATTATTTTTTGCAAAAATAATTATTTTCTATTGGATAAACAAGTCCTTGGATACAAATTACAGTCTTTATCCTTTAGTTTAGCATTTGCCGAAGTCAACTGTGCCTACAGGAAATGTTTGAGAGTCTTTTTTAGTGTTGTCGTTGCCCTTCGTCTCGCGGCAGGGCACAGGACCCGCGCCCTGCACGTCAATCGTTGAGGCCGTTAATCTCTTCCTCGCTCAACCCCGTAATGTCGGCGACGGCGTTTGCCGTCATGCCTTTCTGGAGCATGGCCTTCGCGATCTCCAAGGCCTTTTTTCTTTCTCCTTCCGCACGTCCTTCCGCACGTCCTTTTGCCATGCCTTTTGCCATGCTTTTTGCCATTCCTTCCGCTTTGCCTTCGGCGTACTTTTTCTTCTCTGCCGTCTTTATTGCATTCACGATGTCGCGGTAGGCGTTGACGCTGTCCTCGTACGACTTGAGCTCCTGCGGATTGAACTTTGATATTTCCGCTTGCTCGAAAAGGCGGGTGAATACGCGCTCTTGAAGGGTTGCCGGCCTGTCCATCAAGCGCGAGAGGTTCTTCAACACGAACATCCACTTGTCGTACATGGTGACAAGCTCGTTCTCGGTCTTGTCGAACTTCGGTATTTCCACATATATGTAGGTCAGTTTGTCGTAGAACACCTCGTGCGTGTCAACCTCCATGAGTTTCACCTCATGGTGCCACCTGCGCGCGTTCTGCAATCCCTCTGCAAAGTTGAAGTTCAGGAGGCCAATGGTATATACCGAGTTCAGGTGGAAGTCCCATTCCCCTCCACGTTGCGCCTGTTCGCGTATCGGGAACGTTGAGTAGTATATGGTGCGATCCTTGAAGAACTCCTGATACACGTTTTGCATCTCCACTATGAACCTCTCGCCCTTGTCGTTGGTGCAGTAAACGTCGAAGATAGCACGTCGAGCGTCGGCACGTTCGCCGATGTGTTCCGAGTTGAGGTATGTCACGTCCTGCACGTTTTGCTCGCCGTGGAACATGGCGTTAAGGAAGCTGACGAGCAATTCCTTGTTGAACTCGGAACCGAAGAGGCGCTTGAAGCCAAAGTCGGTATGTGGATTTATATACCTTTCAGTCATGGCACTTCTTTAGTTAAGTTTTCTTTCGCTATCTCCAAGGCCTTCTTTCATCATAAATAGCTTTCAAAGAGCGAGGAATGAAAAGAAGATTAAGCATTCTCTATTTCAAGCATTACCTCGTCAGCGCAATAAGCGTCGCTCATGTTGTGCAGATGAAATTGCAGGTTGCACATGTATTGGTACACTCTCGTGGAATAGAAGAGGCGCAAGGCCGAGCTTTGAGGAATGTTGAGACGCTCGGAAAGGATGACTATGATCCTCGCAAACTTCATTTGCAGGAGGGTCTTATTGATAAGAGGATTGTCCTTAATCATTTTCCTTGATTGCTATTGATTTTACGAATCTCAGATGCTTGTCTATTATCTCTTGGTTTATAATGCAAATTTGATTGTTGGGCTTATAATATCGCAGCCTTTGCAGAGCCTCTTCGGCTGTTATCAGTCTTGCAGAATATAATTCTACGGTGTTGAAAACCCTGTCGTTTGCTATACCACCTTCAATTAGGTCAAACTCTTTCCAATGTTGACTACCTTTCCTGTTGGCAACAACAAAGTCTAGCCACTCCTGTCCATATTCTTTGAACCTCAGAGATCTATAGCCTTCTTGTTCTATCCCGTTGACATCCAACTCGTAAACATTGAGATGTTTTTTCTTTCCCATGTTTGCCGGGCGTGTTGCCCAAGCCACAGCTTGCTTCTCAAGAACGGTGACATAGAATCCTTTACCAAAATCCAGATTACTCCTTCCGACATTTACAAGTGGATTTGTTATGATATCAATTGAGCCATGATATACAATCATTATTTGACTACTATTTTTTGGTTGTGTTCTTTGAGATAAGTTATTATTTCGTCAACTATGTATTCTTTACTTTGGGTGTGAAGAGCTTCAAAACTGGGATATATGAAATTCTCTATTCCTTTTGTTTTATTCAATGCGTCAATGACATCTTGGCCATCGCATTTTAATCGTTCTGCCGTGTTTTCTATGCAAAACACGGCAAATTCGGTTTTACGTGTTTCAGAGTCTTGTTCCATTGTAAGAATTGTTAGTTTCTCTAATTAGCGTTGTCACCGACAGCCTTTGTCGTTTGTATACTTCACATCTTCCTCGCTAAAAGCACAAGGTGCTTGTTTATAGCGAGTTATGAGCTAAATAAGAGAAAGAGGTAAGCGTCGGTGATGACGCTTGCCGCTATTTCGCCATGTTGGCTATCGTGGCTATCATCGCCGCGATAGACGACATGCTAGAGCCTATGTTGAGAGCCTCGGCAGGACTGGTGCGGCGCCTTATCTTGCTTGGCACCACGATCTCGCAGCCCGGCTCAATCTTGGCCTTCGACGATTTCGACACCATGCCGTTCATGTAGATGACGTATGCGCCGCTCTTGCGCGCGTTCTTGCTGTATCCGCCCGAGGCGTTGATGTAATAGCTCACGCCCTTGCCCTTGATGAAGCTCACGGTGTTGGGATACATCACCGCTCCGTTCACCTTCACCGTGGCGGTGTGTTCCGGCAACACGAGGCGGTCGCCCTCTCGCAGCACGATGTTGGCGTCGCTGTTGGGGTCGGCGAGGGCCTTGTCGAGCTCAATGCCCACAGGGTACGTGTCTGGCACCTGGAACTTCTTCAGCTGCTCGTCCTTGCTCTGCTGGCCCACCTGCTGCAGCGACGTTCCCGAGGTCTGGCTCGCGGCGAGCGACAACAGCTCTTGCTGCAACATCTCGTTCTGCATCTGCAAAGCCGTCTCCATGCGCTTGCGCTCAGCCTCGTTGGTGCGGCGCTCCAGCCTGGCTCCATGGACGTAGGCAAGGGGAGTGGCTCCTCCAGCCGCCGCCACGAGGTCGGTGAGCCTCATGCCACGGCGCGACAGCGTATAGGTGCCGGGGAATGTCACCTCGCCCTCTATGCTCACGTTTTGCTGCGCAGAGTAGCTCGGGTCCTTGCGCACGAACACCTCGTCGAAGGGGTGGAGCACGAAGCCCTGCTCGCCATCCACCACAAAGCCGTCTTTCAAGGCAAACGAGAAGTCCTTGGCTATCACGTTGTCGGTAGCCTTCGCCTTGGGGTTGCTCACGCGGCGCGCCACGTCGATTCTCACGGTCGACGCCTTGTCGGTGAGGCCGCCGGCCTGGAGCACGAAGTCCTCGAGCGTCTCGTTGTCGGCATACTTGTACACGCCAGGGTACATCACCTCGCCCTGTATGGTTATGGTCTGCTCGTTCATCGCCGTCTGCTTCGTGGGGATGAAGAGCACGTCGTTCTCTTTCAGCGGTATGTCAGCCACGGTCTGTTCCATGATGCCCTTCAGGTCCACGGGTATCACGCGCAGCGTGCGGTCCTCCTTCATGCGGTGCATCACGGCGCGCGCGGTGAAGGCGTCCTCGGTCAGCCCCTCGGCGTGCTGCACGAGCGTGCGCACGCTGTTGACACCGTCGCCGAGCTGGTACATGCCGGGTCTGAACACGGCGCCCTTTACCTCCACCGTGTTGGCGTAGCGGGGCAGGATGGAGTCGACGCTCACCGAGTCGCCGTCGGCTATCTGGAAGGAGCTCATGTCAAACTCCTCCACGTTGTACACCGCGTATTCGCGTCCCGTCTTTCGGTTCACGCGCACCGCCTTCTTGTAGGCGTCGCCCGTGAAGCCTCCCGAGTAGCGCAGCAGCGTTTGCAGGCTCTCGTTGCGTTTCATCTCGTAATACATGGGTCGTTTCACCTTGCCCGCCACGTTGACGAGGCAGTCGTATGGCCCGACGATTATCACGTCGCCGTCGCGCAGTCGCACGTTGCCCGTCATCTTGCCGTTGAGAATGTAGTCGTAGATGTCGCACACGCTCACGAGACGGTTGGCACGGTATATCTTGATGTTGCGCAGCGTGCCTATGTCGTTGGTTCCACCCGCCATGTAGAGGGCGTTGAACACCGAGGCGAATGCCGAGAGGGTATATGTGCCCGGCTTCTTCACCTCGCCCATGACATTGATGGACACCGTGCGCGTCTGGCCGAGCGACAGGTTGATGCGGCTCGATTGGTAGCGCGATCCGAGGGTGGAGCGGAGTTTTGCCTTTGCCGCCGCCACGGTGAGACCGCCAAGGCGGATGGGGCCGTAGCCCTCGATCACGATGTCGCCGTCGGGCGACACGGTGCAGTCTACCGACTTCTGCGACGCGCCATAGATGTCTACCGACACTTGGTCGCCGGCTCCGAGCACGTAGTTCTGGGGCGTGGCAATGTTCATCAGCGGATCAAACGAGAGGTTCTTGTTCGAGAAAATGTCGCGTCCGAACACCTTCTTCTTGTTGGCCTTCACGTTGTCGCTGTCCTGCGCGTCGTCGTCCTCGGCGAAGGCGGCTATGTTTTCCTGGTATTTCTTGAAGTCGGCGTCCTCCTCGTCGTATTGCTCTTGCCAAGAGGTGCTGCCCGCCACGCGCTGCGTTGTCGTGGCGCTCCTTTGCGCGTTCGCCTCCCGTGTGGCAAGTCGGTCGGCTTGCTTGTCGCCGGTGCCCTGCTTGCCCACGCCGTTGGCCTGTCTCATGCGGCTCTGGCTGCGCGCGGTTGTCACGTCGCCCAGCCCCGTGTCGTTTTTCGCGCGCTCGTAAGCTTTCTTCACGCGCCTTATCTGCGATATGTCCACGCCGTTTTGCATGAGGTGGGTCACTATCTGCGCCTGCGACGTGCCGCGCTTCATCTCCTGCTGGATGTAGCTCGCCACCTGCGAGTCGGTCATCGATGACTGCGCGAGCAAGTGCATTGGCAACGCGAGAAGCAACAATATGATGATTTTTTTCATTTCCTGAGTTTTGTCCGTTTATATTTTAATAACCGTATTTCCGCCCGATTATTGTATATCCACGCAAAGTTATCGCTTTTTTTCTGAATATCCAAAAAAAATCCATGGTGACAGAATATTGCGTTACAGGTCTCCTTGCCGATTATCCACAGACTAAATGTTATTCTCCACACGGATTTTAAAGATTTAAAAGATAGCTACGCCGCAAGCGGCTACGCGATGATCAACAATGGCTTTGCAGGGGGCGGGCACAGGCCCCACAGGCATAGCTTCGACATTGCACTGCTATCTCGTCGGCATAGCACTGGAAAGGTGTCGGCATAGCACTGGAATCTCGTCGGCTTTTCAGCGTAAAGCCAAATGGGCTTGAAATATGATAAAAAGACGCCGTGGAGGCGGGATAATTCGCCAATTATTCGTACTTTTGCAAGCTATTAGAAAAAAGTGACAAGATGATGAGAATGCTGAGTGATGCCGACATGGCCAAGCTGCTTGACAAAGACATATTCCACAAGATTTCGGAAGCCGCCGACAGTCTCAACCTTGAGACCTACGTCGTGGGCGGATACGTGCGCGACCTCTTCCTCCAACGGCCGAGCAACGACATCGACGTGGTGGTCGTGGGCAGCGGCATAGAGGTGGCAAAGGCGTTCAAGAAGCTGCTCTCGGGGCGCGCCAACCTCTCCGTGTTCAAGAATTTCGGCACGGCGCAGGTGAAATGGCATGGCCACGAGGTCGAGTTCGTGGGCGCGCGCCGTGAGAGCTACAGCCACGACTCGCGCAAGCCCCATGTGGAGGACGGCACCCTGGAGGACGACCAGAACCGCCGCGACTTCACCATCAACGCCCTTGCCGTGTGTCTCAACAAGGACCGCTTCGGCGAGATAGTGGACCCCTTCGACGGGATATACGACATGGAAGACGGCATCATCCGCACGCCGCTCGACCCCGACATCACCTTCTCCGACGACCCCCTGCGCATGATGCGCTGCGTGAGGTTCGCCACCCAGCTCCGTTTCTATATCGACGAGGAGACCTTCGACGCCTTGGAGCGCAACGCCGACCGCATAAAGATAATCAGCGGCGAGCGCATATCGGAGGAGCTCAACAAGATAATGATGACCGCGCAGCCCAGCCGCGGCTTCGTGGATCTGCACCGTTGCGGCTTGCTGAAGCTCATCTTGCCCGAGCTCGCCGCCCTCGATGTGGTGGAGACGAAAAACGGCAAGGGCCACAAGAACAATTTCTACCACTCGCTGGAGGTGCTCGACAACGTGTGCGACGGCAACAAGCCTGGTGCCGACGGCGAGCCCGCCCCGCTATGGCTTCGCTGGGCGGCGTTGCTCCACGACATAGGCAAGGCGAGGACCAAGCGCTGGGAGCCAGCGCAAGGCTGGACCTTCCACAACCACCCGTTCGTGGGGGGCAAGATGGTGCCGTCGATATTCAGGCGGCTCAAGCTGCCCATGGACATGAAGATGAAATACGTGCAGAAGCTCGTGGAGCTCCACATGCGCCCCATAGCCATCGCCGACGAGGAGGTGACCGACTCCGCCGTGCGCCGTCTCATCAACGACGCGGGCGACGACATCGACGACCTCATGAGGCTCTGCGACGCCGACATCACCAGCAAGAACGAGGTGAGGAAGGCGCGCTTCCGCGAGAACTTCCGCATGGTGCGCGCCAAGATAGCCGACCTCAAGGAGCGCGACTACAAGCGGTTGCTGCAACCCGTGATAGACGGCAACGAGATAATGGAGATGTTCAACCTCAAGCCGTCGCGTGAGGTGGGAACGCTCAAGCAGACCCTCAAGGACGCCGTGCTCGACGACCGGGTGCCCAACGAGCGCGAGCCGCTCATGCAACTGCTCAAGAAGAAAGCCGCCGAAATGGGCCTGGCATAGGCACTTCAGTGGCCTTAAAGACCTTATCATACTACAAAGGGATAAACAAACGACAAACGATTGTAATTGTTGTTAAAAACTCAATTACGAAAAATAGTTTTGTAAAATAAATGTGCTAACTTTGCACATATTTTCAGGGATGTTGTGCCCTTTCGAGGGCTTTGAGCAATGTTCCTTAGCATGGAAAGAGATTAATTGATAATAATATTATTCTAAAATTAGGTATGAAAATCAAGAGTTGTTTGTTTGTAGCCTTGGCTGCATTGGCCCTTGCTTCTTGTGGTAAGAAGAGTGGTGGCGGACTGGCTGACCTTCAGGACAATGAGTTCCCCGTGAAGACGGTGGGAACCTCAAGTGCTGACCTTCAGACCACCTATCCGGCAACCATCAAGGGTATTCAGGATGTTGATGTACACCCGAAAATCACGGGCTTCATCACTAACGTTTATGTCCACGAGGGACAGGCGGTGAGCGCGGGCCAGCCCATGTTCACCATCGACAGCGAGACCTATCGCGCCGCGGTGAACCAGTGCCGTGCCGCCTTGAATACCGCCCGTTCGCAGGCCAATACCGCACGTCTCACATATAATAATAATAAGAAACTGTTCGACCAGCACATCATAGGCCAGTATGAGCTGGAGACGGCTGAGAACAGCTTTGCCACCGCCCAGGCACAAGTGGTGCAGGCCCAGGCAGCTCTCGCCTCGGCTGAGGAGACCCTGTCGTGGTGCGTGGTGCGCGCCCCGGCGAGCGGCGTGGTGGGCAGCCTGCCTTTCAAGAAAGGCGCCCTCGTGTCGGCTTCAAACACTCTGACAACCGTGTCTGACGTTAGCACCGTGGAGGTGTTCTTCTCAATGAGTGAGCCCGACATCCTCGGCATGTCGAAGACAGCCGGAAGCGTTGCCGGAGTGCTGAAGGAGATGCCATCGGTGAAGCTCCAGCTTGCAGACGGCTCCATCTACAACCAGCCCGGTAAAGTGGTGAAGATGAGCGGCGTGATCGATGCCTCAACCGGCGCTTATTCGCTCATTGCCCATTTCTCCAACCCAGAGCGTCTGCTCAAGAGCGGTGGCGCTGGCCAAATCGTGGTGCCTCACGTGAACAACGATGCCATAATAGTGCCTCAGGAAGCTACCGTGCAAGTGCAGGACAAGATCTTCGTGTATGTCGTTGGCAGCGACAACAAGGTGAAATACACCGCCATCAAGGTTAACCCACAAGACGACGGCGTGAACTACATCGTGACCGATGGTCTTCACACTGGCGACCGCTACGTGTGCAAGGGCATAACCAAGCTCACCGACGGCGAGCAGATCAAGCCTATCACCGAGCAGCAATACCAAGACAAGATAGAGAAGGCCGAGAAGCTCGGCGCCAGCCAAGGCTCTGCCAAGGGCTTTGTGAAGGCGATGACAGGAAAATAAGGAGGAGTTAATTTCGAGCAACTATGACATTTACAAAATTCATAAAAAGACCGGTTCTCTCGACCGTGATATCCATCGTGCTCGTGCTGCTGGGTGTCATCGGCTTGGCCTCGCTGCCTATCGAGCAGTATCCGGATATCGCGCCACCAACCATCATGGTGTCGACCACCTATACGGGTGCTGATGCCGCTACGGTGTTGAAATCGGTGGTGGTGCCTTTGGAGGAGAGCATCAACGGTGTGGAGAACATGACCTACATGACCTCTTCGGCCACCAACAGCGGTTCAGCCATGATCACCGTCTACTTCAAGCAGGGTTCCGATGCCGACATGGCGGCGGTGAACGTGCAAAACCGCGTGCAGCAGGCGCAGGCGCTGTTGCCGGCGGAGGTGACTAAGGTGGGCGTGACCGTGACGAAGCGCCAGACCTCAAACGTCATCATGTATGCCGTAACGTCAGACGACGGACGCTACGACGACCAGTTCGTCACCAACTACAACGACATCAACATCGTGCCGCTCATCAAGCGTATCAACGGTGTGGGTGACGTGCAGAGCCCCTCAACTGCCACCTATTCTATGCGTATCTGGCTCCAGCCAGACAAGATGAAGCAGTATGGGCTCATTCCTTCCGACATCACGGGCGTGCTCTCAGAGCAGAACATCGAGGCAGCGCCTGGTAATTTCGGTGAGAACTCCAACATGGCTTACGAGTACACCCTTCGCTACAAGGGTCGCTTGTCTACGCCGATAGAGTATGAGAACATCGTGATACAGAGCAAGACCACGGGTGAGACATTGCACCTTAAAGACGTGGCAAAGATTGAGCTCGGCTCATTGATGTACAACGTGCACCTTAACAACGACGGCCAGCCCGCATGTATGGGCATGGTGCAGCAGATTGCCGGCTCCAACGCCACGCAGATTGCCACCGACGTGAAGGCCGCCCTTGAGGAGGCGCAGAAGAGCATGCCTCCAGGGTTGAAGGTGGTGATGATGTACGACGTCACCGACTTCCTCTTCGCCTCTATCGAGGAGGTTATCATGACGCTGATCATCACCTTGGTGCTCGTGTTCTTCGTGGTGTATGTGTTCCTGCAAGACCTTCGCTCCACGCTCATACCGATGATTGCCGTGCCTGTGGCCTTGATAGGTACCTTCTTCTTCCTCTTGATATTCGGATTCTCCATCAACCTGTTGACGTTGTCGGCGTTGCTGCTCGCCATCGCCATTGTGGTGGACGATGCCATCGTGGTGGTTGAGGCGGTACACGCCAAGCTCGACGCGGGCTACGACAACTCCATGACCGCCGCCATCGACGCCATGAACGAGATTTCGAGCGCCATCATCTCCATCACGTTGGTTATGGCTGCCGTGTTCGTGCCTGTGAGCTTCATGGGCGGCACGTCGGGAACGTTCTACCGTGAGTTCGGTGTCACGATGGCCGTGAGTATCGTCATCTCGGCTCTTAACGCCTTGACGCTCTCGCCGGCATTGTGCGCCATGTTCCTGAAGCCACATACCGCAGAGGAGAACGAGAGCAACAAGACATTCGTGGCACGTTTCCACAGCGGTTTCAACCGCATGTTCGACAAGACCATCAACAAATATAAGGTCGGCATGGGCCACGTCATCAACCACCGCATCATCACGGGCGTGCTCGTGGTCGTGGGTATCGTGGCACTTGTGGTCTGCATGAAGTTCACCAAGACGGGTCTTGTGCCTGACGAGGACACTGGCTCTATCTTCGTTACCATATCGGCGAAGCCCGGTACCTCTCAGGACCGTACGAACCAAATTGTAGAACAGGTAGACAAAATGCTCGCCAGCAACCCGGCCATACTGCACCGTAACGCCATCGTGGGTTACAACTTCATCGCCGGCCAGGGTTCCGACCAGGCTACGTTCATCATCAAGCTGAAGTCGTTTGAGGATCGTTCCGGCGGCATCACGGCACGCATCAAGCGCGCCATCTCCGAGAAAGACCCAATGGCACTGTTGGTGAACCCCTACGAGCAGAACTCCGTGCTGGGCATGATCTACAAGCAGACCGCTGCCATCAAGGACGCGCAGATCCTGGCCTTCGGTCCTCCTATGATTTCCGGTTTCTCCGTGCAGAACGGTGTGACCATGACCATGCAGGACAAGACCGGTGGCGACCTGAACAAGTTCTATGACATCACTAAGAACTTCATCAGCGAGCTTAACAAGCGTCCTGAGATTCAGCAGGCCATGACATCTTACAACCCTAACTATCCACAGTATATGGTTGATGTCGACGTGGCCAAGACCAAGCAGGCAGGCATATCGCCATCGTCAGTGCTCAGCGTGATGCAGGGTTACTATGGCGGCTTGTATGCTTCCAACTTCAACGCCTACGGTAAGCTTTACCGTGTGATGATCCAGGGCGACGTGGAGAGTCGTATGCGCCCCGACGGACTGAGCCGCATCTACGTGCGCACCTCTTCTGGCGAGATGTCGCCGGTGAGCGAGTTCGTGAAGCTGCGCAAGGTTTACGGCCCGTCTAACATCGGACGTTTCAACCTCTTCACCTCAATCAACGTGAGCGTGTCGCCTAACACTGGCTACTCCAACGGTCAGGTGATGCAGGCCATCAAGGAAGTGTCTGGCGACATTCTGCCGCAGGGCTACGGTTACGAGTACTCAGGCTTGACACGTTCGGAGGCTGAGTCGAGCAACTCTACCGCACTTATCTTCGTGCTCTGCTTCGTGTTCGTCTACTTGATCCTTAGCGCTCAATACGAGAGCTACATCTTGCCGTTGGCTGTGATGCTGTCAATCCCGTTCGGTCTTGCAGGAGCGTTTGTCTTCACCAATATCTTTGGCCACTCCAACGATATCTACATGCAGATTTCGCTCATCATGCTTATCGGACTTCTGGCCAAGAACGCCATCCTTATCGTGCAGTACGCCCTTGAGCGTCGTGAGACGGGTATGGCCATCAGGTATTCTGCCATTCTCGGTGCCGCCGCCCGTCTGCGTCCTATCTTGATGACGTCTTTGGCAATGGTCATCGGCTTGCTGCCTCTGATGTTCGCCTCAGGCGTGGGTAAGAGTGGTAACCAGACCCTTGGTGCTGCTGCCGTGGGAGGTATGCTCTTGGGTACCATTGTCCAGTTGTTTGTTGTGCCAGCCCTGTTCTGCATCTTCCAGTTCTTGCAGGAGAAGGTCAAGCCAATGAAGTTTGAGGACACCGACAACAAGGAGGTTGAGGCCGAGCTTCGCCAGTATGCCCATGCCGGCGCCGCCATCGAGTCGGACATGCAAAGCAGGAAAGACAACTCGCTTCCTGTGGCTTGGCACGACCAGTATTATGAAAAAAAGGATTGAGAATAATGAAAAGATATAATTTCCTTATCATTGGTCTTGCAGCCGTGACCCTCACGGGCTGCAAGAGCCTTTACGGCAAGTATGAGCGACCCGCTGTCAACACCTCCGGGCTTATCCGCGATGCTGTCAACGATAACGACACCCTTGCCGTGACCGACACGACATCGTTCGCCAACATACCTTGGCGTTCCGTGTTCACTGACCCGCAGTTGCAGACGCTCATAGAGAAGACCCTTGCCAACAACCCCGACTTGCTCAACGCTGCATTGAACGTTGACATGGCTGAGGCTCAGTTGAAGGCCGCCAAGTTGGCTTTCCTGCCAAGCTTCACCTTCACGCCGCAGGGCACCATATCCACATGGGACGGGCAGAAGGCCACCAAGACCTATTCGCTTCCTATCAACGCGAGCTGGGATGCCAACCTCTTTGGCAACCTCACCGCGGCTAAGCGTTCGGCTCAAGTCTCAATGCTGCAGACGAAAGACTATCAGGTAGCCGTGCAGACAAGGCTTATAGCCAATGTCGCCAATATGTATTATACCCTTCTCATGCTCGACAAGCAACTCCAGATAGTAAACGACATGGAGAAGCTGAGCAAGGACACTTGGGACATCATGAAGGTGCAGTTGGAGACGGTGAGAGGTGTCAGGTCTACCGCCGTGCAGAGCGCCGAGAGCAATTATCTCTCTGTGCAGACGCAAAAGGAGGACCTCAAGCGCCAGATTCGCGAGACGGAGAACAGCCTGTCATTGGTGATGGGTGAGCAGGCCCATGCCATACCGAGAAGTTCGCTCGACGCGCAGAGCCTTCCTGCCAACTTCTCCACGGGCGTAGGCGTGCAGTTGCTTGCCAACCGTGCCGACGTCCACGCCTACGAGATGGCACTTGCCAACTGCTTCTACAACATTGAGGCGGCACGCGCGCGTTTCTATCCATCTTTGACCATCAGTGCCGCAGGAGCATTCACCAACAGCGGTGGCATGGGAATCACCAATCCCGGAAAGATTCTCCTTTCGGCGGTTGGCGCGCTCACCCAGCCTATCTTCATGAAGGGACAACTCCGCGCCGGACTGCGTGTGGCTGAGGATCAATACAAGCAAGCCCTCAACACCTGGCAGAACAGCGTGCTCTCGGCTGGCTCGGAGGTCAGCAACGCACTCGTGCTTTACAATGCCTCTGACGCGAAGAGCAAGTTGGAGTCGCAACGTATCGAAGTGTTGAAGAAAAACGTCGAGGACACGCGTAACCTCATGGCAAGCGCGGGCTCCACATATCTTGAGGTCATCACGGCACAGAGCAACTTGCTCAACGCGCAGCTCAACCAGGTGCAGGACGATTTCTACAAGATGCAGGCGGTCGTGAACCTTTACTACGCTCTTGGCGGTGGTGCCAAATAATTGGTAATTAGTGTTGATTAGTAATTAACGAAGCGACTATGAATCAGATAAGTGACAAGGCCGTGGTTTCGCCCAAAGCGAAGATTGGCAACAACGTTAGGATATTCCCGTTCGTGTATATTGAGGACTACGTGGAGATAGGCGACAACTGTGTCATCTTCCCATTCGTGAGTATCCTCAACGGCACCAAGATGGGCAAGGACAACAAGATCCACCAAGGCACGGTGATCGGCGCCTTTCCACAGGACTTCGACTTCCAGGGAGAGCGCAGTGAGGTCGTGATTGGCGATAACAACACCATCAGGGAGAACGTTATCATCAACAGGGCAACCCATGAGGGATGCAAGACCGTCATCGGCAATGGCAACTTCCTCATGGAGAGCGTTCATATCTCTCATGACACCGTGGTGGGCGACTTCAATGTTTTCGGTTACGGCACAAAGATTGCCGGCGATTGCGAGATAGGCAATGGGGCTATCTTCAGTTCCTCTGTCATCGAGAATGCTGGCACGCGTGTTGGCGACCTCGCCATGCTTCAGGCGGGCACGCGTTTCTCAAACGACGTTCCGCCTTACGCTATCGCGGGAGGCAACCCGATTGCCTACACGGGGCCTAACAATACCATGATGGAGACATGGCATATTGACGAGAAGGTGCGCAAGCACGTGGCAAACGCCTATCGTCTGCTTTTCCATGGCAAGAACAGTACGTTTGACGCCACGCTGCAGATTCAGCAGCAGGTGCCCGATGGAAAGGAAGTGCAGAACATCGTCAATTTCCTGAAGACTTCCAAGAGCGGAATCATTACCAAAGAGTAATATCCGATCAAAAGATAACAAACATCTTAATAAATAAGGGGATACGCTTTATGGTGTATCCCCTTGTCTTATTTTTAACAAAACATAAAATCTTTGCTGTCAGTATGTAGTTTATCTTTTATTAAGTATCTTTGCAAAGTAATTATATCAGTTGCCTGATGGTAACTGGCAAAAGAACTTTATGGGAAAACTTACAAAAGCCGTGCAGTGGGCATGGCGCAAGCTTAAAGCCCTTTGGCCTTGGTACAAGAGTTTGTATGTGGGCAGGGCTTGGTACACGAAAACACTTGTTGGTTTTGTGTCGTTCATAATGTTTATCTTTATCTACCTTGGTGCCGTAGACATCAACTTCCTTTGGCTGTTTGGCAAGAGCCCAGGCTACTTCTCTGGCATATGTAATCCTCCATCCAACCAAGCTTCAGAGATCTACAGTGCCGATGGCAAGCTGATAGGCAAGTTCTTCAACGAGAACCGCACGCCTGTGAGATATGACCAAGTTAACCCCTCGTTTTTCAAGGCTTTGGTAGACACCGAGGACGAGCGATTCTATAGTCGTCCACGAGGAATGGCTGTCGATGTAGTGGGAATCTTCGCGGCAGTCAAAGACGCCATCCTGCATCGTGGCGGGCGTGGAGCCTCGACGATTTCGCAGCAGTTGGCTAAGAATATGTTCCGTGTGCGTTCGCAGTATTCCACGGGTCTTCTCGGCAAGATACCAGGCTTGAAGATTCTCATAGTGAAGAGCAAGGAATGGATCATAGCCACTAAGCTTGAGACTTATTACAACAAGCGCGACATCATCACGATGTATGCCAATACCGTAGACTTCGGTAACAACTCCTACGGCATAAAGACGGCTTCGCGTACCTATTTCGGAACAACTCCCGACAGCCTGTCTACACAAGAATGCGCAGTGCTTGTGGGAATGCTGAAAGCCACCTCGAAGTATAACCCCAAGACAAATCCGGAGAATAGCACAAAGCGCCGCAATGTCGTTCTGGCAAACATGTACCATCATGGCGACTTGACCAGGGAAGAGTGTGACTCGCTTCAGCAGCTTCCGATCGTGCTGCATTTCAAGGTTGAGGAAAACTACGATGGTCAGGCTCTGTATTTCCGTGAATATGTTGCCGACTATTTCAAGCAGAACTTCCGTGATGATGACGGGGATCCCAAATATGATCTCTACAGTGACGGATTGAAGATATACACGACGCTCGACTCACGAATGCAGAAATATGCCGAGAAAGCCGTGCGCGAGCAGATGAAGAAGGTTCAGCAAAACTTCAACAACCATTGGGGCATCTACCGCAACCAATCGAAGAATTGGTTAAAGCAAGCCCCGTGGCGTGACGAGGATGGCAATGAGATTCCGGGCTTCATCGACAAGATTGCCCAAAGGCAACCTTTCTATAAGGCTCTTCTTAACCGCTATCCCAACCAGCCCGACTCGGTGAGCTATTATTATCGCGATTGGGTGCATCCTGTAAAGCTGTTCGATTACGACAAGGGCACAATCGTGAAAGACATGACCTCCGAAGACTCCATCAAATATATGGTCACGTTCATGCACTGCGCAATGTTGGCCATGGAGCCTCAGACAGGTGCCGTTAAGGCATGGGTGGGTGACATCGACTTCAAGTCATGGAAGTATGACAAGGTGACGGCAGAGCGTCAGCCAGGTTCCACTTTCAAGCTTTTTGTTTATACGGAAGCAATGAACCAGGGCCTTACCCCGTGTGACAAGCGTCGCGATGAGTACATCTCGATGGACGTTTATGACAAGGCAAAAAAGAAAGTCGTGACATGGGCACCTACTAATGCTAACGGTTCCTTCTCCGGTGACTCGATACCTCTGAAGGGCGCGTTTGCCAAGAGTATAAACTCTGTCGCGGTTCGTTTGGGACAAGAGATGGGAGTCAACCGCATCATAGCCACGGCGGAGAAGATGGGCATCAAGAGTCCGCTTGATGACACTCCATCGCTGGTTCTTGGTTCCAGCGATGTCCAGTTGCTTGAGTTGACCAACGCTTATTGCACCGTAGCCAACAATGGAATGCATCACGATCCTGTAATCATCTCGAAAATCGTTGACAAAGAAGGTAAGACAATTTATGAGAACAACACGGAGGCAGAGCAGGTGATTCCATATAAGAGCGCGTTCTTGATGCAGCAGTTGCTCATTGGTGGTACCCGTGAGCCAGGCGGAACAAGTCTGAGCTTATTGGCTGCGGAATATGCCGGTGGCGCGAGAGACACCGATTTCGGTGGCAAGACGGGAACTTCGAATAACCACTCCGACGCTTGGTTTGAGGGCGTAAGTCCCAACCTTGTGGTTGGCGCTTGGGTAGGTGGCGAATATCGCAGTATTCACTTCCGCACGGGTGCGCTCGGCCAGGGATCACGCACTGCGTTGCCCATTGTAGGCTTGTTCTATCATTATGTTTTGGAAGACCCGGCGTTCCAGAAATATCATGGAAGGTTCAAGAAGCCGACAGCCGACGATGGCATCACATCCGATATGTATATGTGCCAAAGTTATCAGCCAAGGGCAGTACGCGATACCGCGAGCGTGGACAGCTCACGTGTCATCAGTGACCAAGAGGTGATCCTGGATGAGAATGGCGAGCCTATCACAAATCTTTCTCAGGGCGAAGAAGGTCAATCTTCTGAGGCTAAGCCTTCTAAGGGCAATGAAGCACAGAAGTCAAACAAGAAGGACAAGTCGGAGAGGGAAATCAACTTCGATGACTTATAAGACCAGTCAAGGAATTTAGTAGTTATAATGAAAGCCCAAGCCTCGGTATTAAAAAACAGGCTTGGGCTTTATCAATTCTTCCAGGAAAGTATCTTATAATAACCAATAAAAAAATATAGGGCCGGATTCCTCGCTTGGAATTCAGCCCTATCTCTTTCATTCAACAAATATTTTAGGAGAAACTAATGTTTCTCGAAGGTAATTCCCTGCCAGTCGTCGGTGCGGAAAGGAGAGGCGGGCAGGCCAAAGCTGTTGATGAGATTACAGTCGGGATCGTTGTCCCATGCGTATCGGACAGCGAGTGGCGTTTGTACGGCAGGCGATGACACAATAATGCTTGAGCCTTCAATCTTGGCATCAGCCCAATGAAACTTGTGGTCGGGGCCGGCAATGGCGATGCCCTTTACAGCTCCGCCGTCTTTTGTCTTTAGCCCTTCGGCATGAGTAAAATTGATTTTAATGCTGTTGCCGTTATATGTAAAGCCATTGTACATCGGGCCTGTGTATTCAGTCTTCTCGCCATAGGTCAGGGCTCTTGCCAACAACGCAAGCCTGCGTCCAACCTCGTCTTTTGTAGTGGGATGTATGTCGTCGTGGTTGCCAATGTCGATGTTCACTGCCGTGGCGCAAAGAGGCTCGTGCTCTGCCGTCATTATTTGAGCCTCGCGAAGTTCTGCCCAGTTGCTCTCTGAAGGTTGCTCATGGCGTATACCATAGTTGGCAAGCTGCATGATATAGAACGGGAAGTCGTAGCCCCACCTTCCGCGCCAGTCGCTAATCATGGCTGGCAACAATTCGCGATACTTATAAGCATGGTTCTCGTTAGCCTCGCCCTGATACCATATCGCGCCGCGTATGGCAAATGGTATGAGCGGGTTAATCATCCTGTTGAACAAGACTGTGGGTATGCTTGAGTTGGAATCATAGTCTTTTGGCATCGGAGCAGACTTGGCTAGATCCGTAGACGGATTTACGCGCCATTGTCCGGCGAGGCTGAATTGCTCCGAGCCACCTGCCGGTCCCAGCGACATGTCTTTGGCGTCGCCATATATTCCGCCTCCGCCGCCAGTGTCGAGATTGCCCACGGTAATGGTTGTTTTCCCAGCCTTCACCAGCCGTCCGGGTACAGTGTATCGGCGATGCACGTTGAAGCCTCGCGTGTGTCCTATCATGGTGCCTCCAAAGAAGGTCACATCGTTGTCGTCAATGCAAGCCAGGTTCAACTCCAGATCCTTACCTGCCCATGAGGCAGGAATGTCCACCGTCTTTCGGAACCACAATAAACCATCATAATTCTCCATGCCCGGCATGGTTTCTATCTGCGCTGGCAACGTCATCGTCAGCCATTGGCTGTCGTCGTAGTTATCCATCGCAAAGAGATTGTTTCCGTTTGTGTCCAGACTGCCTTCTTTGATACGCGCGCTCTTTATCCAATTCTCGTACTTGCTTGCGTAGTCAGCTTTCCTTGCTTCGCGGTCTGCAGGCAGCGTCTTCATGTTTTCCAACAGTTCGCGGTACTCGGGAAAATGGTTGAGTGCCTTGCCACTCATCCATGCCTCTATCGGTGTGCCGCCCCAGCAGGTCATGATAAGCCCTACGGGTACATTTTGCGTGAGGGTAATGTTCTTGCCGAAGAACCACGCCGTTGCGGAGAAATCCCTTACGTTGTCGGGTGTGCTTGTCATCCAGCCGCCATTCCTTGCCGTTAAGGCAGTCTCCTCGACAGGGCTTGTCACCTCATCGAGTTGCAACATGCGTATGTTTTGGTATTTACCGCTTTGCTCTATCTCCGTCTTGTTTTGTTTCACACTCCATCCCTGCATGGGCATCTCCATATTGCTTTGCCCCGAGCAAATCCACACCTCACCTATCAACACGTTGTTGAGCGTCAGGCGGTTGCCGTCGTCGAAGGTGATGGAGTGTGGCCCGCCCGCCTTTGGAGTGGCCAGCCTTACACTAAAACTACCGTCGGCTGCCGACTGTGTGGTGTATCGGCGACCGTCCCAAGAGGTAGTGACCGTTACGCGCTTGCCCGCCTTGGCATATCCCCATACCGGGGTCTCTGCGTTTTGCTGCAAGACCATGTTGTCAGAGAACAGCGGTTGCAGCCTGACCTTGGCATCTGTTTGCGTGGCCAGCAAGACTGCTGACAGCAAGACAAAAAACTTTCTCGTGTTCATTTCGTTTTAATATTTGTTGGTTTTATTACACCATTATATTTTAAAGGAAACAAAGGCTGTGGGTTGTTGAGCGTTTATTGGGAGAAAGGTGGCCGCAAGCGCGGTCACCAGTATAGTTTTGGTTATTTTCATCATGTGTCGTCTTTCTCTGGTACTTTTGAGTTGTCTTTTGGCAAAGACTATTCCTTTGTGATCTCAATGATGTGGCTGGTCATGTCGTTTGACGAAAGAACCTTTACGCCAACTTTCATCAGGTAATCGCCAGGGTATACTTTGTCGTTGCAACTCAGCCACGACTGCTTGCCTGGCATCAGGCAAATCTCCCTGACGCGGTAATTGGCAGCCGCGTCCAGTCCTTCAAGCCTCGTGGGAAGCAGCGGTTCGTCGAAGCGCGGATGCATGTCGTAGGCATATACAAGGGCATGGCTCTTGTCGTCGCTGACACGTTGCATGACGCAGTGGCTTGTCTCGTAGGGTGACACCAGACGGTAGAGGTTAGGGCTCCATATCACGTCTTTCAGCCGGTTGTATTCCTTCAATGCCAGCTTGCAATATTCCTTGTCTTCATTTGAAAGGGTCTGCAGGTTGATGTCGAAACCCAACTTGTACGGAAAAGCCACGTCGACACGGAATTTTACGGAAGCGCGCTGGTTCCAGTTGGTGACATGAGCGCACATGGCCTTTGCGGGTAAGAACTGCGAAAATCCCCATTGTATGTACAGACGCTCTATGGGGTCGGTATCGTCGGAACACCAGAACTCGGTGAAATACTTTAGTGCCTCGAAGTCGCACCGTCCGCCACCGCCACTGCAGAGCATCATGTCGAGGTCTGGATATTTGCGCTGGATGCGTTGGCAGACGTTGTACAGTCCGCGTACATAGTCAACATACAGGTTGCCTTGGTTCTTGCCCTCATACGGAGAATATATGTTGGTGATAGGAGAGTTGCAGTCCCATTTAATGAATTTGATGTCTGGATTTTCCGTCATCAGCTTGTCTATTACCCCAAACACGTAGTCTTGCACCTTAGGATTGGGCAAGTCGAGCACTAATTGGTTACGGAAATAATACTGCTTGCGACTGGGCAGGCTTATTATCCAGTCGGGGTGTTTCTCTGCCAGTTCGCTCTTTGGGCTTACCATCTCAGGCTCAACCCATATGCCGAATCCCACGCCGGCTTCCTCAGCCTTCTTGACGAGGAAAGGTATGCCGTCGGGCAGTTTGTCGTGGGTCACCTCCCAGTCGCCAAGTCCCTGCGTATCGTTGTTGCGGGGATATTTGTTTCCAAACCATCCGTCGTCGAGCAGGAAAATGTCTACGCCAAGGTCTTTCGCCTCGCCGAATAGACCGACGAGCTTGTCTTGGTTGAAGTCGAACGCGGTGTTCTCCCAGTTGTTCAGCAATGTGTATCGGCTCTCATGGCCTTTATACAGTTGGTTGTCCAAGGCCCACCGCTGAAAGTTGCGGCTGCCATTGCCTGTCCCGTTATGGCTTAGGGTGTAGATGAATTCAGGTGTGGTAAACACCTCGCCACGTTTCAGCCTGTAGCGCGAGGCATCGGGATTGATACCTGCAAGAACTCGCAGCTCGTTGTTGTGGTCTACCTCGAAGGTGAAATTGAAATTGCCCGTCCAACCTATCGTGCCCATAAGCACTTTACCATGTTTCTCGTCTGCGGGCGAGCCTATGCCAAGCTCAAAAAAGGCAGGGGTAAGCATGGAAGAACGGGCACCCAAACGGGTATCTATGATTTTCTTACCGTATTGCAACTGTTCGGTGGTCATCTGCATTTCCTTTGCCCAATCGTTTGCAAATTCGGTGAGGTAATAGCGTGGGGCTTCCATGTATAGCATGGCTGAAGCATAGCGTGAGAGATAAACGTCGCCTTTCTCTTGGTGCGAGATTTCCGTCCATTGTTTTATTATGTCATTGTCGGCGTATGCAAGATAGTGCAGGTTTACCGTTACAGGGTATATGTCGTCCAGAAGGGTTATCACGGTCTCAACCCCGTTGCCCACGTTGCGTGTTTGATGTTTCTTGTATCTCAATACGGTTGTGGGATTGCCGTCGGCATGAGTTATCTCCATTGCGGGCTCGTAGTAGTCCTCCGTACCCATTACCGGGTAAGCCTCGTTGCCGTCGTGCGAGCCCGACGACGTGTTGGCGCGAGGCATTGAAAGCATGTCGGCATTCACGGTTTTCGAAAGTCGTTCGCCGAAGTATGCCTGATATAGACGGCCGTCGTCGCCAACTTGCAATGTCAGTTGGATAGTATTGGTTGATATCGTAATGGACTGGCGGGCTTTCATTGGGCTTATAATGCCGATAGACAATGCCAGAGAGACTAATATCTTTTTCATCATTTAAAAACTTTAGCTGTATGGAGATGTATGTTAATAAAAAAAGCGCGTCGAGGTTATCCCAAAGGGCAGCCTGACGCGCCTTCCTATTATGAAATTATATATCAGTTGTTTAGATATTGAAGATTCGGAGTAGTTGGTGTTTTTTTACTTTGCAACCTTCCAGGTCTTGCCATTAGCCTTGACCAAGACTACGCCAGAAGCGTTGACTGGTATCACGCTGTTGGTGGTACCTGTGGCTATGAGCGTGCCTGCAACGTTGTAGATGTTTACCGCCTGTGTGTCGGTAGCATTCACGCGGATGCCGCCATCAAGAACCTCTGCCTGCATTGCGTTGTCAGCGTTGTTGACGTTGCGGATGCCTGTGGTTACGGTCAGTGTTATGGTCGCGAACTTGCCGCCAACCAACGAGGGGTCTATTGCCTGAACGCCGACAGTGTAGTTGCCATTAGACGGGAGTTTCACAGAGTAGGAATACTCGTCGTCACTGCGCACGGCATCTGCCACCTGGCTGTATGCTTTCAGCTTGCCAGTCTCGATATCAGCCGGCACAAGCATTGAGATGTATCCCGTGTCATTGTTCTTGACATACACATTGTAGCCCAGAGAAGTTTCGGAAGCCTCATTGTCGGAAGCTGGATCCCATGTCACGGTAAGCTTGCCATCCTCGTATTTAGCCTCTACGTTTTGTGGAGCCGTGGGAGCCGTATTGCCGCTGTTGGAATTTGTGTAAAGCAAAGTGTAGCAACCCCAGTTGTCGTTGTAGCCAAGATAACCGGTCATGACAATGTCCATTTGGTTGTTGCCTGCCAAGTCACCGAAATTCCATCCGCCTGAATTGCTGCAATCGAGCAGTTGGCTGTCCAGCGAGAAGGTCTGGTCATTGTTTTGCAGGAACACGAAGGCACCCCAACCGCCGGTGGCATTAGTCCATCCATGTCCCACTATGTCGGGCAGACCGTCGTGGTTGATGTCGAAGACGGCCGCGCTTGCAGCAGACAAACCGTAGAGGCCATTGCCGCTGTCGACACTTGAGAGCGTGAAGTCGAACGGCGTTGTGGCACCGTTATTATAATAAATGTCTCCAATCTTCCCATCCATATTGTTGCCCGTGCCGAACGACAGGATGTCGAGCCATCCGTCGCCGTTGAGGTCGGCCAGCACCAGGTCGCCCTCGTATGTGCCGCGGAAAGGCTGTCCGGAGATGTCCACCTCGTCGAAGGTGCCGTCGCCATTATTCTTGTAGACCACTAGTAGATTGTAAAGTCTAAAAGTTGAGTAACGGGTACAAGTGTTTCAGTTTTA